>JAZRIG010000111.1:0-25358 GCA_045645145.1 Acutalibacteraceae bacterium | reverse complement strand
CATCATTCAACAGCATAACTTCGCACGGTTATGTTCCGGAAAATATCGGTATGATGCCTATGCCTGAAATTTCAACAGGTATTGCTGCGGCGGACGGCATTATAAATCCTGTTTTGCCTGCAGCCGATGCTACCGCAAGCGTAAATCCAATGCAGATTGTTTCAGCTGTTGCCTGCGCTGTGTGGATAATCGGGATGGCGGCGATGCTCATTTACGGCATTATCTCTTTTATTAAAGTAAAAAAACAGATTGAATTTGCAACAAAAATTAAGAAAAATATTTATGAATCTGAAAATATCCGTTCGCCGTTTGTTCTTGGTTTGCTGAAACCGAAAATTTTTCTTCCGTGCAGTATGGAGGAAAGCTGCGAATATGTTATATGCCATGAGCAGACACATATAAAAAGATTTGACCATATAATAAAGCTAGTTGCCTATTTCATTCTTGTTTTGCATTGGTTTAATCCTCTTGTCTGGATTGCTTTTAATCTTATGACCCGCGATATGGAAATGAGCTGCGATGAAAGGGTGCTGTTTTCTTTCGGTTTACAGGCGAAAAAAGACTACGGCATGACGCTTGTTTCAATCGGCGCAAACAAGAAATTCATTGGTGTTGCGCCGCTTTCGTTTGGCGAAAACGGTGTTGAGGAAAGAATTGTTAATATACTTAAATTCAAAAAGCCCAAGGTTGTTGCAACGGTTTTGTGCGTTATTCTTTGCGTTGCGGCGGGTATTGTCTGTCTGACAAACGCGTCAAAGGCGAAGGATGAATTCGGATATTATGAAGAAAAAATAGAGGAGTATATTCTCACTCAAAGCGACAATGGCAACGGTCTGTTTGTGCCTGCGGTTGAAATTGTTGAAATGACCGAGGATAAAACAGCCTATTGCCTCATGCAGGCGCATTATTTTGAAAATGCATCATATTCCGATTGGCTTGACGGAGGTTTTGAAAAAGAGCTTCATGAATTTAAAACAAGCCTTGATGATATTAAAGATGATAAAATTCTTATTCCTGTTTCCGCTCAGATTAACGACAGCCTTGTTGTTACAAAGGTTGAAAGGATAGCTGAATTGCCGATTAAAGCCGAAAACGAGAATGGAATCAAAGATGCGATATGGAACGGTATTGCCGAAAATGCGCAAAAAGCCTTTGATGGCGCACACGGCGGAAAATATAAACTCAACAAAACGGAATTCAGCGGCAAAGCATCCGAAAAAATAACAGCAAACGCTTTTGAACTTGTTGAATACTGCGGTAATCAGATTTTGGTTGTGCGTTTTGCTTCAACGGCACAGCCGATAACCACTCCGCAAAGTGTTTATTATAAAATAAATCCCGATTTCACACTTTTTGTAAAATCGGGTGAAGAATGGATAACAGTACCTCAAAAATCGTACACAAGCTATAACGAAGAATCCTGCATAGTGCCAAGCGGAGATAAATCAGGCACAGAAGCTTTATATTTCTGTAACCTATCGAACTTTATTGACGGCTTATCTGCCGATGAATACAAAGCGCAAATTCTTGTCGAAGGTTCGCTCGGTGAAACTTTTTCGGCGGAAATATATTTTCAAACAGACGGCAAAAAGCCCTCACAGGAACCCCCAAAATTAAAACCCGAAGCCCTGAATGAGGTCGAAATTTTACCGCTCACGGCAAAAATCACCTCGCCCGAAAGCGGATGGATATGCCGCGGAATAGGCGGCAACGATTTCCGTCACCTTTCAAAAGAGGAGCTTCAAACCGTTGCACAGCTTTGCAACGAATCTTATTTTAAACCGCACGATATTCCGGAAGAAATCAACCCCTATTATGCATATTATGTTTCAATAAAGGACAGCGAGGGGCGTGTTTACAGCTTTAGAATGACGCATAATTTTGTTGTTGACAGCGAAGGTAACTATTATACCAACATCAGCCCAATACTTTACAAAACTGTTTTGAATCTGCTTGACCTCACGGAGCCTACAACTGCTGCCCCTAAGCCAAGCAAAGATGCCCCGGTTATTACCAAGCCTTTTATTCAAAAACCGCAAACAACAAAGAATAACCGACCCGTGATGTCAACCACCCGACCTACTGAATCTCCCATACTTCCCGTGCCGACAGAGCCGTGGACAGAATATGTTTTGAGCGACATAAAGGTTTCACATGAATCCGAGGATACTGAATTCAAAAAAATTGTTGCTCTTGGCTTTGAATACGCAGGATCATACACGGGAGGACCGCACTTCTTTTTGGAATTTATGAACGCCGGCAGCAGAGATTTATACATTAAAACAGCTGCTTCATATTCCATGGAGAGCACAAACTATACTATTGAAAAGAGGAACGGCGGCTCTGCGTGGACAGCATGCACACCGCTCAAGGAAAATAACTCCCCATATAACAAACAAATAAAACAAAACTATTCGCTTTCTGTTATCTTCCCGATTAACAGATATTTGAATTCTGTTGAAAACGGAAAATACAGAATTTCGGTGCCATTTTATTATGCAAACGGAAATCTTGCGGGAAATCTTATCATCGAGTTTGCTCTCACAAAGCTCACGGTAACGCGGGCGGAGGCAGACGAAAAAATAGTCAATCCCATATCCGTGCGAATTTCACCGATGACATCGGGAGAAATGTATGTTTACAATATTATTACATCGCAGGAAACGGCAGAAATCGTTGATTGCTGCAACAATCTGGGCACAGAAAGCAATGCTGTCGGCACAAGCACATCTGTTAACACTTTTGAAATTTCCATAATAGACGGCAATAATAAAGAGCATGTTTATTATGCTTGCCCCGACGGCACGGTTATCTGCAATAATCAAATTTATAAAAGCGATAAGCTGTATGAGCTTGCGGTAAATGCCGCAAGGTAAAAACAGCAAAAGCATAAAATTTACGGCTTGCAAAGGATGAAATCCGATGCAAGCCGTTTAATTCATGAGTCGGTCACTTATAAAGCATATTTCTCTATCATCTGCGCAACGCCGTCTTCAGCATTTGACGGGGCTGCAAAGTGTGCGCTTGCCTTGCAGATTTCGTCACCGTTTTCCATTGCAAAGGAATAATGTGCGAATTTGAGCATGGTTGAGTCATTTGAAGCATCGCCAAAGGTCATGGCTTCTTCGGCTGTGAATCCCATGATATCGCAAAGACCTTTGAGTGCTGTTCCTTTGTCAGAGCCAACCGCTGTTGCAGAAACAACGCCTGCAAGCGCAGAGGTTAAAACAAGACCGTTTTCTTCAAAAAAGTCAAAAATAATTTTCTTTGTTTTTTCTGTGTTGTAAAACACATCAATAAGCTCAGCGCCTTTGCCTTCGATAGCTTTGGCAATGTCGCTGCAGTTGATTGTTTTTGAAGCGAATTCATTAAGAAAAACAGTCGGCAAATCGCTGTTAACAAAATATTTTTCCGTGCCGTCTTGAACGTAAATATTGCCGTCTACATAGATATTATAATAAACCGGAAGCGAGTTGAGGAGCTTAATCGCCTGAGCGGTAATTTCGGGTGAAATTAAATTTGTGTATATAAATTTTTCGGCATTTCGGTCATAAACGGATGCGCCGTTTGAACATATAACATAATCTGCAAACGGAATCTGCTTTGTTACCCCTGACGTGAAGTTTAACGCTCTGCCTGTTGCCACGGCAATTTTAATTCCTTTTTCATGGGCTTTGATGAGAGCGTTTTTGGTGCGTTCGGTAACGGTTAAATGGTCGGGAGCCATGAGAGTTCCGTCCAGATCGGTTGCTATAATTTTAATTGCCATTTTGATTCTCCTTAGGGTTTTGAACTAACTTTATTAGTATAGCCCGATTGAATAAATATGTCAATTTTTTCGGCTGAAAATTTTTGCTTTGATTCAACTTTCGGATTATCGAAACATAGCAGTACCGTGAATATAGAAATTGAGTTTTTCTTGTCAGAAAAGCAAAAAAACAATGCCGCCCGAGTGCTTATGCTCGTTTATCGTTGATGATTTTTATGTGTTCTTCAGTTAGATGTTTGATAAAAATTATCAACAAAGCGAAGGTTTTCAAAACTGCTCATAAACTATACTCCTTTGCATAAAGAAATTTACAGATACAATTTAGCATACAATGTTGTTATTTCAATAATAAAAGATTTTTTATGCGGATGAACTGAATGGAAAATATCAGTCTGTTTCGCCTTGAGAGCAAGATGAATTATTTATCCTGAGGATAAACGATTCCGGTTATTTTTCTTATTTCATCCATCTGTCGGGTTATAAAAAGTGTCTGTTCGGGCGTTACAACCGGGCTTTGCTTCAGGCCGAGCAAAACGCATTCGCAGAAATGTGCAATCTGTTCTTCAAAACCGTTGCCGGCAAAAGGCACTGATATTGTTTCGGTTTCGCCGTTATTCAAGTGAAGTTCAATTTCCTGCGGAGCATAAAATCTGCGAAGATGTGCATATCCCTTGCTTCCGTAGACATAACCTTCGTTCGGTTTACGCAACAGAATTGCACTTGAAATATCAGCTATTGCTCCGCTTTTATATTTAAGAATTGCGCAGGTATGGCTGTCAACTCCGTTGTAAATATCTGATTGAGCATTGATTTCTGCAACGTCTTTGCCCAGATACCAGCTGGCAAAATTAAGCCCGTAAACACCGCCGTCAAGCAGAGAGCCGCCGCCATGTTCAGGTTTAAAAACATGGTGGTCCATCTCATCTTCATCCATTGAGTAGCAGAATTTGCCTTCAACACCGCGAATTTCGCCAAGAATGCCGCTTTTAACCAACTCAAGCATCCTTAGCGTGCCCGGAACAAGCCTTGCCCACATTGCCTCCATGAGCATAACATTGTTTTTTTCTGCACAACGGAACATTTCTTCCGCTTCGGCGGCATTGACAGCCATAGGTTTTTCGCAAAGCACGTGTTTGCCGTTGTTCATCATAAGGCAAGAGCATCCGATATGCCCCGAATGGGGAACAGCGATATATGCAGCATCAATCGCATCGGACTGAGCCATTTTTTCATAGCTGTCAAAACGAACGGGGATATCAAATTCATCTCCGAATTTTTCGGCATTTTCTTTTGCTCTTGATGCAACGGCAGCGAGCTCTGCGTCAGGAACATTTTTAATTGCATTAGCAAAGCGGTGAGCGATTGTGCCCGTGCCGACTATACCGAATCTTATTTTTTTACCGTTCATATCATAACTCCTTTTTGTGCCTAAGCTGTTTGTAACTTTTGTATTGAATCAATAGATATAACACGCTGATTGCAGTCGTTAATGCTTCAGTAAAGAAGACTGCCCACCAAATCCCGTTTCTGCCCATAAACGCCGGAAAAACATAAAGGAATATTCCGTTAAGCACGAGCCCTCTTGACAGCGAAATTACACTTGCCATCTTTGAATGAGCAACAGATTGCAAATAATAAATGGCAAAAGTGTTAATTGCCAACGGCACAAAAGAAAGTGAATAAACCCGTAAAATATAAGGTGTGATTTCTGCAACTTCCGGTGTCATTTTCATGAAAATTCCGGTAATTTGAATGGGAAAGACAATACACAATATTGTAAATATTGTTCCGAATAAAAGGGAGGTTTTCATTCCGAGACCCTCTGCTTCCCAGCAGCGCTTGAGATTTCCTGCGCCGTAATTTTCAGACACAATAGGTTGTGCAGCTTGTCCGACGCCGGAGAAAATGCTCAAAAACAGAGCAGATACCGTGCCCAGCACACCGTATAGAGCGAGAGCAGGTGCGCCGCAATATTTCATAATCTGATTGTTGGCAATAAAAGATATTGCAATCAGAGATAACGAACCGATGCCTGACCCGAATCCAACCGTTATGATTTTTTTAATCGCCGATAACCATTTATACGGTCTTACAACTTTTAAAGATGTTTTTTTGCACAGAATAAACGCAATCAGTAAAATTGACTGAATGGCAGAACCCAGAACGGTTGCTATTGCTGCACCGGCCATCCCCATTTTTAGAGGGAACACAAACAACCAGTCTCCGACAACGTTTACCACACCGCCAATCAGCGTGCAATACATAACAAAACGCGGAGAACCGTCTGTCCTGATAAATGCTCCTAAAAAAGTTGTCAGAACAAATGACGGCAAGCAGGCAAAAATCCAGGAACCGTATTCCAGCGAATATGGCATCAATATCTCATCTGCGCCGCACAATCTGTAAAAATCCTCTTGAATCAGATTGCCTGTAATCCACACAATGACGGTAATTATACCTACAAGAACTGTTGCCGCAGTAAAATAGGCATTTCCCTTTTCTTCGTTTCCTTCGCCTTTTGCCTGACTTCTTAAAACACAACCGCCTATTCCGCATAAAAGTCCAATAAAACTGGCAATTGAAAACACCGGAAGAAGGATGGCACATGCAGCAGTACCGTCTGCGCCGACGCCCTGACCGATTGCGATTGTATCTATAAGACTGTATGCTGCAACTGCAATAGCGCTGCTTATTGCAGGAATAAGGAATTTTATAAAAAGTTTTCGAATGTTGCCTTTTAATAAATCCATATCTGTCTCTCTCAATCTGTCAACTGTATCAAAGATTCTTACTTGTTGGATGAATTATATCATATAAATATAAAAATTTCCACTATAACAAAAGGGTTACTTTGAAATATACTAACAAACTGCATAGCGTTTCTGTAACATCACCGCTTTTTGTTGCAATTATTGAGGTGAGAGACTATAATAATTGCATAACCGAAAGGAAGTTTTTCGATGCTGCTAAAAATAGTTTCCGTAAAAGCACTTGAAGGGATAACCAAAGAGGTTATTGTTGAAAGTTTGCCGGAAAGTGTAAGGGCAGGCTGGACAGCTTACAACAAAGAGTGCAGCAGCGGTAACTACGTTATCAGGAATAATTATTTCCATGAAAACAGAGCAAGAGGTTTGCTTCTGCACTCCTCAAACGGACTTTGCGAGAACAACCGATTTTATAAAACCATGGCTCGGGCAATAAAGGTTGTTATGGATATTGAACCTACTCTTTGGCAGGAGGGCACGGGCGTTGATAATCTCATCATTCGTAATAACACATTTGAAAAATGCAATTACAGCGACTGGGGCGCAGTAATAGAAATCGGCACGAACATCGCAGGCAAATCTGCCGAAACAGCTGTTTTCACTAATATTGAAATCACCTCAAACATATTCACCGATTTTCCGTCAAGGCTTATTCGGGTGAACAATGTAAACGGTCTTGTTTTCAGCGGAAACACCGTTGATACAGGCGAATATTTTGATAAAAATAATGTGCAAGGTAATATTCAGATGTTTGAATACTGTTCAAACATCACTTACTCGGATAACAATTTCATCAACGGCGGATTACTTGACAGCAAAAAAATAATCCAAACCGAAAGCGTATCGGTCTGGGCACAGGTTAATTCGCAGCTATAGACCAAAGTGTGATTCATGTTTGTAAACACATAAAATCTTTGTCGGAAACCAATATTTTTAAAGCCCGCAGAAATCATCTGTGGGCTTCTTGTTTTATTTATTACAGTGTTTATCAAATGACTGATTGAACGCATATTTGTTTTATTCCTTAAGCAACAACAGGATAAACAACTCCAATTACTTTTGCACAGTTTGCACAGTCGCATAGCCTTTTAACCATTAAATTGTTGTTTTGGCAGGGTCGCTTTATAATTTAAATTTGTTCAATATCTTTTTGAAATGTATAAATAGTTTGTATAATGTTGAAATGCGCCGTTTCGTATGATATGATTTTTCGTGAAAGAATATTCGGTCGGAGGTTTTGATATGAACGCAAAATATCCCAATCTTTTATCACCGGGAAAAATCGGCAAGGTTGAACTCAGGAACAAAACCGTTATGGCGGCCATGGGTATGAGTCAGGCAGAAGACGGTTTTGTCAACAAGGCTGTTCTTAACCACTATGCCGAAAGAGCAAAGGGCGGAGTAGGTGCAATTATTGTTGAGGTTACCTGCGTTGATTCACCCCTTGGACTCAACACAAAGGGCATGCTTGTTATTGATGATGATAAATATATCCCGGGAATGGCGCAACTTGCCAATGTGATTCACGAGGGCGGTTCAAAAGCTTTCTTGCAGATTTCTCATACAGGCAGAGGTGCAAGACGAAAGATTATCGGGGATCAGCCTGTCGGCCCGAGTGCCGTTGCAATGCCTTATTCATATATGATGGGTCTTGCCAACGAAACGCCTCGTGCGTTGACAATTAAGGAAATAAAAGCAATCGAAGAAAAATATGCCCAAGCTGCTTTGCGTGCCCAAAAAGCAGGCTTTGACGGAGTTGAAATTCACGCTGTCGGCTACTATCTCGGTCAGCAGTTTTTATCAAAAACCGCCAACATACGCACAGATGAATACGGCGGCAGTAAAGAAAACAGAGTTCGTTTTCATCTTAACATAATAAGAAGAATCCGTGAACTTTGCGGCGAGGATTTTGCGATAATAGTAAAGCTTTCCGTTATTGAGATGGGTCAAGACGGCGGCATTTCCATGCTTGACGGTCTTTATTACTGCAAGGAATTCCAAAAAGCCGGCGTTGATGCAATCGAAGTGCTTGCCGGTATATGGTCAGGCGAAGCAGGTAAAAATCAAAAACCCGAATCCGCATACGCAGACTGCATGGCGGTTGCTTTGTGCCTTGTTATGAAAATCGGCCTTGCGCTTACCGCAGGCGGAAAGAAAATTACTCTTATCGGCGGCGGCAGAGCACAGAATCCCGTTGCATCCGAAAAGGCGCTTAAATCGGGTCAATGCGACCTCATATTTATCGGTCACGGCTTGCTTGCACAGCCCGACCTTGTTAATCTTATTGACGAAGACAGAGAGGATGAAATCCGTCCTTGTATCGGTTGCGGTCATTGCATTGACCATCAGCTTCAGCACGGAGCAAGGGCAGTTTGTTCGGGTAATGCGGTGCTTGCAAGAGGGGATAATGATTATTCAATCACACCTGCCGAAACAAAGAAAAAGGTTGTTGTTATCGGTGCGGGTGTTGCAGGAGTTGAAGCGGCAAGAATTGCAGCTATGCGCGGACATACGGTTGATATATATGATGCGGCGAATGAAGTTGGCGGTCAGATGAATCTTGCCTGCGTGCCTCCTTTTAAACAACATCTCGGACTTATGAAGCCTTATCTTGAAAGGCAGCTTGAGCTTCACGGTGTAAATGTTCATCTCGGAAAAAAGCTGACAAAAGAAGATGTTATCGCAATGAATCCTGATGTTGTTGTGTGTGCAACAGGTGTTAAAAATGCAACACTTAAGGTTGACGGTGCTGAAAGAGCGGTTAATGCAACGGAGATTCTTTCGGGAAAAGCCGGCGGTAAAAACGTTGTGGTTATAGGCGGTGGCTCGATTGGCTGTGAAACTGCGGAATTTCTTGCAAAGCAGGGTAAAAAAGTCAGCATAATTGAAATGACGGATACCCTCGCAGGCAATACGGGCAAAACAGCGCAGACAATTCTTTACGGTCATCTCAAAGGAAATCACGTTAATATTTTTACCGAAAGTGTTGTTGAAAAAATAACTGCAACAGATGTTGTTTATAAAACCAAAGGCGGCAAAACAAACTCGTTAAAAGCGGATACGGTTGTTGTTGCAATCGGCACAAGACCCGAAACAAGTCTTTACGATTCATTGAAAGATGAAATAAAAGAAATTTATAATATAGGCGATTCAAACGGCGGCGGAATCATTCCGAGAGCGGTTTACGAGGGTTATACCGTCGGCAATACGATCTGAAATCATGAGTGTTACAATATTGGTTTATTAAAAAGGAGAGAATAAAATGGCAAAAATAGTTTCAATACCTTTGGCGATAATAATGAGCATAGTTTCATTGCTTTTCCCCGGAAAAACAGAAATGCCAGACAAAGAACAGTGGAACACAAATTATTCCTATGTTTTTGTTCACGGCCTGATGGGCTGGGGTGAATATGACTTTCAATATAAACTGATGCCCTACTGGGGAATGTTTGGCGGCGAATTGCTCGGAAAACTTGATAAAAAAGGATTTGACTGCTATGCTGCATCCGTTTCAGGCACAGCAAGTGCGTGGGACAGAGCCTGCGAGCTTTATGCACAGCTTACGGGTACGGTTGTTGACTACGGAAAAAGCCACAGCGAAAAGTGCGGTCACGATAGATACGGCAAGGATTTTACAGGAAATGCTCTTGTTGAGAAATGGGATTCCGAAAATAAAATAAATCTTCTCGGTCATTCTTTCGGCGGTGCGACTATGCGTGTTTTTGCATCTCTGATGGCAAAAGGTGACGAAGCTGAAATGGCTTCAACCCCCGCAGATGAAATTTCACCGTTGTTTACGGGCGAGAAAGCGGACTGGATATATTCATTGACTTCGCTTGCTGCACCTCATAACGGCACAACGGCTTACGGCCTTGAAAATTCAATGCCCGATAACACAGATACGGCTGCTTATGATATGTTTATTGACCACGCAATGGAAATCAACAGGAATACGGTTACTGACGAAAACACCTATTATTTCTCAATTTCCTGCACGGCAACAACCGTAAACAGCGATGGCGCTTTCAAGGCTGATAAAGACAGAATGGAAATCCTTTTTCAGAGCAGCGCTGATGAAATAGGAATGCTCAAAGGAACAACTTCGGGCGGATATGTTGTTGATGAAAGCTGGTTTGAAAACGACGGACTTGTCAATACTGTTTCAGCCAAAGCTCCCTCCGATGCTCCGTCAAAGGATTTTGAGAAAGATAACGTTACACCGGGTGTATGGAATATAATGCCTGTTTATCAGGGCGATCACATGTCACTTCAGGGCGGATTCTTTAAGGTTAATACCGACGTTGAGCGTCTTTATACAGAACATTTTGATATGATTAACTGTTTATAATCAGTGTTACAAATTCAATAAGGCAGAGAAAAGAACAGAACCATAAAAACCACCTCAATCGATGCAGAAACAAGCACCGATAAGAGGTGGTTTGATGTTTTTGTCAGGATAGTTTGACAAATTGGAATTCACTTGCGGCAATAGATTTCAATTGCTTCACAGATAAAAGCTGCTGTACCATCAGTGTGCTTATCAATGTTATTCTTGAAGCGTTCATCTGCAACATACATCTGACCAAGACCTGCTAAAATTTCGTTTGTACAAAGATAGTAATTCTCAGTGATATGAGTCTGTAGAGTTTTTACAAGATTCTGTGCTTCATCAGAATTAGGTTCTACATCATTTTTAACACATAATGCAAACTCTGCAAGAATATCATTCATTTCTTCTGTAAGATTGCTCCATTTATCTTTTGAATAATTTTTGGTTTTTTCTGCATGTTCTTTGTAAGCTTCTGTTTTTCCCCATCGCTCTTGGGCTTCCACTTTGTGCTTTTCAAATTCGCTGTTGTCAAATGCTTTCATAATGTTTTCTCCTTTCACAGCATCATCAATGGCTAAAATCAGCCTTTCCAATCGTTCTTTTTTGAGTGTGAGCAAATGTTTTTGCTCGTTCAATGCCTTGGTTTTGTCATGATTCGGGGATGATAAAATCTCTCTGATGCTTTTTAAGGAAAAATCTAGTTCACGGTAGAACAGAATCTCTTGCATACGAAGAAGGGAGTTTTCGTCGTAATAACGATAGCCTGTAAATTGGTCAACATTAGCAGGCGCCAACAATCCTATTTCATCGTAATAATGCAGTGTGCGTACACTTACACCTGTAAAATCAGCAAATTCTTTAATCTGCATGTTCAATTTTATCACCTCACAAAGCGGAGTATACACTATAACGGAGCGTGAGAGTCAATAGCTTTTTTAAAAAATTGGTTGGTGTTCAATAAATTCTTATTCATCTGTTTCTGCAATAAATTCTCTCAGCATGTTCCAACTTTTAACCGACATATAATCTATCGTGTATATCATCACTGCGGAATTTAACAGGTGATTCGGTTTGTTTTTTGTTTAAATCAAGCCGTAAAATCAGTCGAGTCTGAAGAGCCTTGTTTCACCCTTTTGCATCTCAACGGTAAAGCTATCCGCAGTGCCTTGATAAGTGCCGCCGAGTAATTCATTGATATTTCTTTCTTTGCCGAGATTAAGTGCTTTTTCACCGTTTGTTACGGCATAAATGCAAATATAGTTTTCGTTCACATAAATAATGTCATCGGTTTCGCAATAAAAATGAACTCCGTTTGTTTTGCAGAATGCTCTCAACTCATTTACCGTGAATTTTTCTTTCAGGCTTGAGGTCATAATGTAGGGAACATTGTTCGTTTTGCAAAGATTACGGGCATTTTCCATATAAGCGGTCTTTGCACTAGATAACATAATAACTGCCTTATAATTTTGATAAACCGCTTCAAAATCATAAACGTCATAAATATCATACGGTGTGCCCATAAGACCGAGCTCTTCGCGCTGACTGTGGAAAATATTTCGCAAAGAACAGTTTGTGAGATATTTATAGGCACTTTCGTCAACGAATACCGCAACTTCCGCATTTGAACTTCTGTTGTCATCGGTTAAGCTTTCCTCATAGATGCTTTTGTAGGTTGCCATTTCGTTCATGATATCATCATCGGCGTACCAACCGCCCCACATATCAAACCACCACAGGGCATTGCCTTTTATAAGCTGGCGTGCAAAGGATCTTCGGATTTCGTTGACAGCCTGATATTTTGATTCTCTCGGCAGCCAAACGGGAGCGGAAAGAAGTCCGTAAGGGTCGGTTGACGGGTCTTTCTGAGAAAGAGGAACTGTCAGATGTGTTCTTATATCGCATTCCTGAAAACACATTTTTCCGTGCAGACGAACCGAATCGGCAGGATACATTTCTGCCCAGTCCATATCAGGAGAACGTGTGCCGATATATGAATTCGGTGAACAGATAAAGTCAATATTTTCATCTTTCAATATGTAATTGAGTGCGTGATTGCCTTGCAAAGAGTTGGTAACTTCAAGGGTATAGCCGTAAAATGTGCCTACAACAACGTTATTGCCCGTTTCCTCTTTAACAATCTGTGCAAAGTGACTTATGGCTTCTGCAATCTTGAAGTTCGCAAACTCTATATACCGTGTAAGATACTCGTCATTGAAATAATTCGTCTTTTTGTCAAGTAAGGTTAAATCCGGCAAACCCTTGTACTCAACTTCGGGATAATATTCTTCAAGAAATGCCTTGAAGCTTTCTTTTGCACATTCGCCGTAGCCGCCGTTCATATCAAAATGAAACCATTCTTCTGTTTGTCCGCCGGCTATCTGATAACCCACAATGTGGGAGGCATATTTGCAGGAGTTTGCATATTGAGTGAATTCTCGCAAAAACTGCGATGCATCCTCACGCCATTTCTGCGAATAGAAGGATTCTCTGCAGGGAACGCCGTCTTTTATATTCAGTTCATCGGGGTTTTCCTTCTCCCACCAGACGGGCATACTGATATTAACTCTCGGGATTATATAAGCATCGGGGCAGGCTTCAAGAATTTTCTCAACAGCCTCGTCAAACAATGAAAAATCTGGAGAGTCTTTTTCATCGAAAATACCTTTTTTGAACGGGGTAAGTCCGTCTGTTATGCTTATCCATCTGCCCGAGAAAAGAACGGGGACAGAAAAGAATTTATAACCTGCGGCTGCAAAGTCATCATATTCATTGAACTTTTCAAGATAAGTCATATATGCTACGGCAGAGTGCGGTTCAGCGTTGATATAAAGAGCAGGCACACCGCCGCAATCCCTGATTTCAGAATGAATACCAACATATTTATCCATATTACGCACAACCTCTTGTGTTGAAATTTCGTAATCCGTTTCCTTCAACGGCTTCTGAAAGGTGAAAATACAGCCAAAAAATGTAACAACAGACAAAAAGAAACAGATGATTTTTTGAACAAGCATAAACCCTCACCTCGTTTTTAAAGTACTTATCAATAAAATCTGCTTTTCCTAAAGTATAAAAAGCTTCTCTGATATTTGTGCGGGTTCAGACATCGTTCTGTTTATTACCAAGCTGATAGAACGCTACTGCGGAAGCGGCCGCAACGTTCAGCGAATCAACACCGTGATACATTGGTATTTTCACGGTGAAATCGCTGCCAGATACGGTCTTATCAGAAAGTCCGTCACCCTCTGTTCCCATAATGATGGCGAGCTTCTTTTCGTTTGTCAGCCCGGGGTCATTGATTGAAAGCGAATTGTCCTTAAGTGCCATAGCTACCGTTTTAAACCCGAGAGCCTTTATTTCATCAAGACTGTCATCAGCTGAAAACGTCCATTCAATCTGAAACACAGTGCCCATACTGACTCTTGCGGCACGTCTGTACAGAGGATCGGAACATCCGGGGGTGAGGATTACCGCATCCATTCCAAGCGCCGCAGCAGAGCGGATTATGGCCCCCACATTGGTTGGGTTCATAACTTTATCCAGTATAACTATTCTTCTTTTGTTTTCACAGATTTCTTTTACGTCTGGCAGAGGCTTTCTTTTCATGGCACACAACATACCTCTCGTGAGCTTGAAGCCTGTCAGCTGCGTCAGAATATCAAATTCCGCACAAAAAACGGGAACATCTTTGATTCTGTTAAGAATTTGTTTGCCTTCTCCCTCAATATGCTTTTTTTCCATAAGACATGAGACAGGTTCGTATCCTGCATCAAGAGCCCGTTCAATAACCTTTGGGCTTTCAGCAATAAACAAGCCTTTTTCGGGGAACTCTCTGTTTAACAGCTGAACCTCGGTTAACCGTGCATATACATCCAGCTCGGGTGCAAGAAAATCTGTTATTTCAATAATTTTGTTCATGTTATTCTCCGTTATGTTGATATACATATTGTATCATAAAACGAATTGTAAAACAATAAATAACATAGTGATTTTCGTTGTTGTTTTTCAATTTTATAAGTGATATAATCAATTCAGAAAGCTGGTGAGTATATGGAAACGGGAATTGTATTCAACATACAGAAATTTTGTGTTCACGACGGCGACGGTATCCGCACATGCGTGTTTCTGAAAGGTTGTCCTCTCAGGTGTATATGGTGCCATAATCCCGAAAGTCTTGATAAAACACCAAGCCTTTCCTTTAATAAGTCCAAATGCTCATCATGCGGCAGATGCACGGCAGTTTGCTGTGCACGAAAAATTGAAAATGACACTTTGAAAATCGACCGTGAAAAGTGTGTGAAGTGCGGCAAGTGCGTGGAAATTTGCCTTAACGATGTCAATGAAATTACAGGTAAGGAAATGACCGCAACTGAAGTTTTTGACGAGGTTATAAAAGACAAGATGTTCTACGACACATCAGGTGGCGGTCTTACCGTTTCAGGTGGCGAACCGTCATATCAACCTGATTTCACTTTGGAGCTTCTCCGTCTTTCAAAGGAAGCAGGAATTTCTCTTGCTATAGAGACCTGCGGCATCGGTTCAAGGGACTTTTATGAAAAGGTTTCTGACCTTGGCGCAACATTTCTGTTTGATATTAAATGCATTGACACGGTTCGCCACAAGAAGCTTACCGGTGCAGACAACTCTCATATAATGGCAAATCTTAAATATCTTATGGATACAGGTGCGGATATTATCATAAGACTGCCATTGGTTCCCGATTGTAACGATAGTGACGAAGATATTGCGGCGCTTTCCGAATTCCTTAACCGAAACAAAGGACAGTACAGATACGCAGAGATTATGCCTTATCATACTCTCGGTATCGGAAAATCCGAAAAGCTTGGCTTTGCTTCTTCCTATATTCACGAAAATGCAGGCGATGATGAAATATCACGCTGGACTTCACTTTTTAATTCTCACGGAATTGATGTTAAAGTATCAAAATAGCGAGGTTTATATATGACAAACTTAGCTCAGATTGACCCTTTTCTTTACGGATATTTTTCAGACGAGACCCTTGAACATGGCGAAAGAGTAGGTCTCGCACTTCTCCATGCCTCAAAGAATCTTGAAATCAAGCTTTCCCGTCAGTTGCTTCCCGAAACTGCATTTGAAACTAAACACGGCAGTTCAGGTTACTCTCCGTCAGAAGGACTTTGGTTTTCTGATGAAAATATTCTTAAACTTGCAGAAGAATTTCCAGAACATAAGGAAACGCTTCACAGATACCTGCGCGAATTAAGCATTTTCAAAGGTAAGGCAACAAGACTTTTTTCCGATTCCGCCGAAATTCTGGACCGTTCGGGTGCTCAATGGGGCGGCGGCTGGGGCGGACATTCCAACCCCGATTACGGCAGAATAATCAATTTCGGCACCGACCATATCCGCAAAATAATTGCCGAAAACCGTGATGCCCATAAGGACGAAGCTTGGTTTTACCGTTCATGCTCTCATGTTCTCGAGGCTATGGATATTCTGGGTAACAGATACCGTGAATATGCTCTTGAAATGGCAGAAAAATGCGAAAACGCTGATGATAAGGCATTTCTTCAACGTATGGCAAAAGCTTTTGAAACTGTGCCTAAAAACCCTGCTTATGATTTCACATCGGCTATGTGTTCTTTTATGCTTGTATTTGCCCTTGACGGAAGCGATTCCCCGGGTCGCTTTGACCAATATATGTATCCCGCATATTCCAAAACCGAGAACAAGGAAGAAATAACCGACCTTCTTGACAGACTCTGGGATTATTTCCGCGACCATCGTTCATGGAATCTCTGCATTTCAGGCAGCGATGAAAATTGGATCGATGAGTCCAATGAGCTTACATACGATATTCTTTCTATGGTCAGAAAAAAAGGTTACAACACGCCTAATCTCACTTGCCGAGTTCATAGAAACACACCTGAAAAGCTTTGGAATGCTGTTGCCGATACTCTTGCAACAGGCACGGGACTTCCTGCGTTATATAACGACGATGTGGTTTGCGTTGCTCTTGAAAAGATAGGTATTCCGCCAAAAGACAGCCACGATTACTGTATGAACGGCTGTAATCAGATAGATATTCTCGGCAAGAGCCACATGGGTCTTGAAGACGGTGAGGTTCTTTTTACAAAATGCCTTGAATTTGCGCTCCACAACGGTGTAAATGCCATGAACGGTGAGAAGATTTCTATTGAAACGGGCGACCCGAGAACCTTTACCGCCTACGAAAGATTTGAACGTGCTTTTATGGACCAGTTGGAGTTTGTAACCTACAATTCTTGCAGCAGCGCAAACACTTATCAGCATCTTCGCGGTGTGTTCCAGCCACATCCGCTGCGTTCTTGTCTTATAGAGGGTTGCCTTGAAAAAGGCAGGGATTACAGAAACGGCGGACCTCTTTATAACCATGGGCAGATTTTAGCCGAAGGTATTGCCGATACGGGCGACAGCCTTTATGCCATCAAAAAGCTCGTTTACGATAAAAAGAAATATACAATGACAGAGCTTATTGAAGCCTTAAATGTGAACTTTGAGGGATACGAGCAACTCCGCCACGATTTCAAAAATTGTGAAAAATTCGGAAATGATATTGAAGAGGTTGATAAAATAACAGCACGGGCTCTTAATCGCTTCTTCACCGTACTCAAACGAAATAATACATACAGAGGCGGAGTTTTCACAGGCGGATGCAGTACCTTTAATCGTGCTGCCGGTTACGGAAGCCGAACTGCGGCACTTCCCAACGGAAAGCTTAAGGGTGAACCTCTTCTTGCTGACAGCATAGCCGCAACTCCGGGACGTGATACAAACGGACCAACAGCGCAAATCAAATCTGTTCTCAGATACAACCACATCGATGCTTGCAGCGGATTTGTTTTTCAGAATAAGTTTGAAAAGAAAATGTTCAACAGCGAGAAAGGTAAAGCTTCTTTCGTCGCTCTTGCAAAGGCATATTTTGCAGGTGGCGGACAGCAATACACAATCACGGTTGTTTCACCCGAAGATCTTGTTGACGCAAAAGAACATCCCGAAAATCATCGCAACCTAATTGTCCGCGTCGGTGGCTATAGCGACTATTTCACAAACCTCACCGAAGAACTGCAGGATAATGTCATAGAAAGAACATTTATGGATGTGTGATTTTAACCGTATAAAGTAACACCCACTTGTTTCAAAAACAAGTGGGTGAATTTTTATGTCAAAATTATTAATTAAATGCCAAAACGAATTGGTATTTATCAGTCCGCTCTTCCGATTTTATTAAGCGGAATATCATTAAAATCAGGAATGGATTTTTTGAATTCTTCAATATCCTTAATATTGTAATTTCCTGAATTAATATCAACAAAGATTTTTTCTGCTTTGCCAAGCGAATAAATTTCATTGTCGGATATATCACCGAATCTGTATGCAGAAATGTAAATGTCACCGATATCTTTGTCTTTATTTAAAATCAGGTTGCCTTTGACCGTGCTTGCGGGGTTAGGAATGTATTCCTTACTTTCTGATTTTGAAATATCATCAGTCATTGTTCTGTATTCGGGGAATGCATTCTGCCAGATTTCGCTTTGCCACGGGGAATCATAGAGTGCGGCCCACATATCTCCGCTGCCGATATGAGCGTGGGTAAACCAGCCGTTATTGAGTGCGCCGTCTCTTGCTCTTTCGTCAAAATAAATCGCATTTTCACCCGAGTTTACAATTATATTGTTTGTTACAACATTATCTCTGCCGCCGCCGATATGAATTGAATTTCTCGGAATATTGATGAGCAGGTTGCTGTAAATCTGTTGGCCGGAAAGAGCATCGTCAAGATAAATACCGTCAGGCTTGTGCTCGCCCGAGCCGACGTTATAAATGCAGTTGTATCTTATGATATTGCCGTACCAAACCCAGCTTCTGCCCGAATAAATTGCGCCTGCATCATCGGAAAGCAGACAAACGTCATGAATATTATTATATTCAATAATATGGTTGTTGCCTTTGTAGGTGATTGCTTCGTGAGGAGAATTTGCCATTTCATTGTGAGAGCAAACATTGCCGACACCGAGCAGCGTTACTGCGGGCTGATAGGTCTGATAAATCTCTGACCAATCATGAATGTAGTTGTTATCTGCCTTGCTGTTGCCGGGGGTAAGTGTTTCGGTGTCACCGCCGTCAAGAATGATTCCGCCCTTGCCTGTATGGGTGATTTCATTGTTATACGCAAGGTTGTTGCTGCCCGTCATAACAAGCGCGTTTCCTGCAACATTTTTGATAAGGCAATTCTGCACGGTATTATTATCACCTGTAATAACAACAGCATCCGCTCTCGTTCCTTTTACGGTTATTCCGTCAAAGGTGAGATAATCCGCTTCGGCATTTATTACGGGATTGAGCGATAACGAAAGGTCGATTTGTGAATTTTCAAAATTTTCGGGCTTCCAAAGGCAAAGCAAGCCGTTTTCACGGTCAAGATACCATTCGCCCTCGGTTGTAAGCTCTTCAAGAACATTAAAGAAATAGTATGGTGCATCTGTTTTAGTTCCGAAAAGGCTTACAAATTTCGGAGAGATTTCGTCTGTCTGTGCATTGAAACTGCCGATTGGCGACGAAGCATCTGCCCAGTCATATTTCCAATAGCCGAACATCCATACATCGTCAAGCGTTTTCCAGCCTGCAATTCTTCTCGAAAGTTCAGGATTAACTCTGTAAACATCGGATTCCGGATTGCGGATTTTGTTCCAATCCTTAACCTCGGTAAGAGCGCCGTCAGATTCTTTGCCAAGACCTGTTTTCACAACTTCTTCGGTATACAGATAATCATTATCGGGGTATCTTGCAAGAGCCTGTCTTTTGTCATTTACAAAAAGCTCGCAATAAAGCTCGCCCGTGTAATCGCCGTCATAGCTTTCAGCGGTGTGGTATGAGCCGATTGCATATATCTTGCCCCAAGCTTCTTTGCCGAGAGAATAGGGGACTTTTGTCAAATCAACAACAATGGCGTTTTTCTGTGCTTCGTTTGTGAGTCTTTCCGATATTTCGGGATATTCGGTTACGGATTTAAAATCATCGGGCGAAAGAGTAACTCCGCCGTTGAGAATAACTTCGCCGCCATAACCGCGGTATTTTATCGGACACTCTGCAGTGCCCGAATCTTCTTTTGTGAATTTAAGAGATGATACACGGTATTCACCGGCTTCAATGCAAACGGTTATTCCGTTTCTGCCTGTTTTATCGGTGTGTCTGACCGCTTCAACAGCTTTTTCGATTGTTAGGAACGGAGCATCTTTTGTTCCGCTGTTTGAGTCATCGCCTTTTGTGCTGACATAAAAATCGCCGTTAATCATTTTATCATCATCTTCCGTATTTGTGTATGTTGAAAGAGCAGGAGCTGGGGCTTTGTATCCTCCGTAAATCTCTTCGGCAATATAAGGCACTATGTATGAATAACTGCCGATTGCAAAGCCCGTAAGAACAACAAGAGTAATAATTGCTTTCAGTATTTTTTTATCAGCCATCTTGAAAATGCAAAGAATAACAAGAACGGTTGTGACGATGAATGATAAATAAACGGGAATAATCAGAGCAATCTGATTGAGCTCACCGTTACCGATTATTCCGTTAATCAAAAGCATAAGACCCACAAGAATTGCCGCAAAAACCGATGCAGTAATAGCAGCATTAATAACCGCTTTCTTCTTATCTGCTTTTTTGTTCAGAGGTAATGCAAGCAACGCTCCACCCAGACAAACTGCCAAGGCAAGAATAAACTGAAGTACAGTATATTCATAACACAGATACTGCTGATGGAAATAATACAGACCAACAATCGATAAAGAAATACCTAAAATAAGGCAAATGATTTCGGATATTATTTTCTTTTGAAATACTTTCTTCATAAAAGTAGACATCTCCATAAATTCTTATTTGTCGATTTGTTCGACGAAGGTTGCAAATTGATTTTGAAGTTCAATTGGTGGGATAGGTATTTCAAGATTAAGGATATCTTTGTTTGAGATATTTGCCTGTCGTACACCACGACTAATTCCTGTTAGTTTTTCTTTACTGCGGAGAACTTCAATATTTGAGACAGATAATATTTATTAAGAGATTGAAATAATTCCAGTTTGGCATTTCGTTGATTAAGGTAATAACAATTATAACCATCACCTAATATGCATACATTTCCATAATCGTCTTTGCCCACTGCAACAGGTCTATATTTATTCTCAACATTATGTTCTTTATATTCGCAAATAAACTTTCCTAATGGAATCATTTCTGTAATGTTTGAATCTTTCATACTCATCCCTACAAATCCGAATTTATCGTTCAGATTTCAGCAAAGCATAATAACAAACATCGCAAATACCTTGATTGTTTTTATCAGCGCTGCGCAGAGTGCCCTCATACTTCATTCCGCATTTTTGCATTACCTTGCCTGAGTTGGGATTTCTCGTGTCGTGTCTTGATTCAATGCGATTAACGTTTACAACATCAAACAAATAATCCATAACCGCTTTGAGTGCTTCAGACGTAATGCCTTGATGCCACCAGTTTCTTCCGATGCAGTATCCGATATGCACCATCGAAACATCTTCGTTGATAAGTACAACATCAATACCGCCAATCGGTTCATCGCCGTTATCTTTTAAAACGATAGCCCAATGATAATAATTATCATCAGAATATTGTTTCAGCCAAGACTTTACTGCTTGTTTGCTTATCTTTTCGCTCGAATGAACCTGCCACGTTAAGTATTTTGATACTTCAGGGTCAGATGCCCAATTATTATATACAGCCTCAGAATCTTCTTTGACAAATCTTCTCAGAATCAGTCTGTCTGTTTCCAATCTTTGTGTTCCGCAGTGTTTCATAAAAAAAACCTCACTATTATCTTTGTTTTAATATAACATCTGGAAAATATCAAGTCAATGCTTTGTTGTAACGGGTATAAACAATATGTAAAGCTGTTGAACAAAATTGAACAGATAAATATAAATTTCTTTATTGAAACAAAACGTAAATGGTTGTATAATGAAGTATAAACTGAAATACGAGGTGTTCCGATGAAAAAAAGATTCCTCAAAGTTATGTCATTGATACTTGTTTTTACGCTTATGTTAGGTAACGTTGCTTTTGCAACAAGCGGTGATGTTGACCCTGAAATTATAGCGGAAACAAGAAAAACCGCAATTCAGATTGAAAGTGAAGGTTTTGTTCTTCTCAAAAATGAGGATGATTTTCTTCCTTTGAATAACAAAAAACTGAATGTTTTCGGTGCCGGCTCGGTTTGTCCGTTTTTCGGCGGAGCAGGTTCGGGAGCGATAACAACCGATGACCCTGTAACTCTCTATGAAGCATTTGAATCCGAAGGTGTTGAATATAACTCCGAGCTTCGTGCCCTTTATGAGAAGCATTGCCTTTCAAACGAGCTTCCGAAAACCGATAACACGGTTATCAACAATCTTCTTCAGGTGCTTCTTGCAAAGAACACACTTAAAGAAATGGACCCGAAGCACCTCACAAACGAGCTTCTTGAAAATGCCGTCAAGTTCTCAGATACCGCAGTAATCGTTATCAGCAGAACAAGTGCAGAGGGCACAGACCATACGGTTGAAACATTGAGCCTTTCCGATGATGAAAAAGCAATGGTTGAAAAGGTAACGTCCGCATTTGAAAATGTTGTTGTTCTTTTCAATATCGGCAACGTTATGGAAATGGGCTGGATTGATGAATACGAAAGCATCAAAGCTGCCGCAATTATCTGGATACCGGGCGAATTCGGTATGACAGCCGTACCGCAGATGCTTGACGGCAAGGTCAATCCCTCGGGCAAGCTTACGGATACAATCGCATACAGCATCGACGACCACCCCTCAAGCGAATGTTTCGGCAGCAATAAGTATAACGGCGGCGAGCATTTTGTTGAATACTATGAAGGCATCTATATTGGTTACCGCTATTTTGAGACCTTTGCAAAAGATAAAGTGCAGTATCCTTTCGGTTACGGTCTTTCATACACAAGCTTTAAAAAGCAGGTTGTATCAACCGATTTTGATGCGGAAAACATAACCGTAAAAGTTAAAGTCACAAACACAGGTGATATGGCAGGCAAAGAGGTTGTTCAGCTTTATTACAGCGCACCCTATACCGAAGGCGGCGTTGAAAAGAGCGCAATCTGTCTGGGCGGTTTTGCAAAAACAGATATGCTTGACCCCAATGAAAGCGAAACGCTTACCATCACATTCAAAACAGACGATATGGCATCCTATGATTATAAGGTGAACGAAGCATGGGTGCTTGATAAGGGTACATATAAAATAATCGTTGCAAACGATGTCAGAAATCATATTGCAACTTATGATTATAAAATTGCGGAAGCAAAGATTATCAAGAACGATCCCGTAACGGGCACTGCTGTTGAAAATCTTTTTGAAGATGTTTACAGCGGATATGAAATTATGTCAAGAGCTGACGTTGAGGGAACGTATCCCGAACTGCGTGACCTTGATAAAGATGATTATCTGATTGACGTTGATAAAACGCCCGATCCCGTAACAGAGGGTGAAGCACCGAAAATGGGCGTTAAATATGATAAAACCATCACTTTGCAGGACGTTGCAGAGGACGAAAGCTTATGGGATGCATTCCTTGACCAGCTTACTCTTGATGAAATGACAATGCTCGTTATCAACGGCGGATATGAAACCCACGGCGTTGAACGTATGGGAATACCTCATACAATGGATAATGACGGACCTTCAAGCGTCAAGGGCAGAAACGGTCTTGTTTATACCGACAGCGGTACTGCATACCCTTGCGCAACGGCAATAGGCTGCACATGGAACGTTGACCTTGCTTACGAAATGGGCAAGGGTGCAGGCAAAGAAGCTGCTGATATGGGGACAGACACCTGGTATGCGCCGGGTGCAAACATCCACCGCAATCCCAGAGGCGGCAGAAACTTTGAATATTTTTCGGAAGACCCGATAATTTCGGGCATTATGGCGGCTGAAATCATCAAGGGTGCAAATTCCGAAAGCCTTGTAACAACAATCAAGCATTTTGCACTTAACGACCAGGAATCCCACAGAACGGGAATTTTCACTTGGTGCGATGAGCAGGCAATGCGCGAAATCTATCTCAAAGCATTTGAAATTCCCGTCAAGGAAGCTCAGCCTAAGGGCATTATGTCGGCATATAACCGAATCGGCACAAAATGGTGCGGTTCAAGTTCAGCTCTCCTTAAAGATTTGCTCCGCGAGGAATGGGGATTTGAAGGCTTTGTTGTTTCCGACTATTCGTCCAACTTCACGGGCGGCGGATATATGAGCCCCGTTCTTGCGGTTTATAACGGCAACGATACCATTCTTTCAGGTATGTGGGCATTGCAGGTCGTTCAGCATAAGGCGGCAGTGAAGCTTGCTTATGCTAAAGACCCTGTCGGCTTCGGTAACGCTCTGCGTGAAGCCTGCAAGAATCTTTGTATAATGAAAATGGAAACAAAGGCTTTCAAGAATCCCGAAATAACCTATGATTCATCGCTTATCGGTACACTTGATACTTTTGACGATTGGAATTTTGAATTTCCTTACGTTTTCACTTTTGTGAGATTTATTTTCAATAATATTCTTAACGTCATAATCTATGCTTTCAGATTTATTCTGTAATTTATCGGTTCATTCAAATAAAAAGAGGACATTGCACGATGTTTTTCGCGCAATGTCCTTTCTCATTATTCTGCTGTTGAGGTCTGATCGACAGACTGGAATTTGTTGGTTTTTAATGAGGATATGTAACCTGTCTGCCTGTAACGAGTTCAACTGCCGATTGATAAAGTTTCATAAACACTTCCTGAACTTTTCCTTTGACCGCAAGTTCAAAAGCAATTCTCGTTGAATATTTGTCACCGTTATCTTTTGCGGTTTTTATGTAATCATAGTCAAAAACATCATAAAGACGCTCAACTCTTGTTTCATAGTTTGAAGTGTCATTTTCATCAATTTCAACCACACGGTAGCCATACTGAGTGGTATAAGCCAAGCCCTTGTAACGAGTCATGGGAGAAGTGTAAATATCAATATTCTGATTTCTTACTCCGAAGGCATTTGTGTGGTCGTGACCGGTAAACATCGCGAGCACGTCGCCCGTTTCCACCAATGCATCAAACTGACCGTCGTTGTAATATCCGGGGCAGGGCTTTTCGTTAAGTGTTCCGTAGTTGACACTGTCGGGGTCGAATGCATAATATTCGCCTTCATTATAAATATGCTCTACCGCAAAAGGCAGCTTTGAATCAACTTTTTTAAGTACGTCATAAATTTCGGGAACAATTATGTGCTGAAAAACAACGGAGTTGATGGTTTCACCGCCGTTTTCCTGCTTTAGTTTCGCAGATGTGTCCTTATACCATTCTATCTGTTCGGTGCGTACCCGGTCATAATGTCTCGGTTCATCCTCATCATAATCGCCTGAGTCAAACACCCAAAGATTGAATTTAACTTTGTTGCTGTCAGATGCA
>JAZRIG010000110.1:0-3014 GCA_045645145.1 Acutalibacteraceae bacterium | reverse complement strand
GATATGTTTGACGGTATCATGTTTGCTCACAAAGAAAACCAGAGAATCGTTGAGTTCATCAACAAAATCAAAGCTGAATGCGGCAAAGAGAAGGTTGATTTCCCCTCAAACGATCCCGACCCCGAAATGTACGAAGCAATCAAGGATTTCGCAATCGAAGATATCCGTTTTGCTCTTGATACAGACGATAAGAGAATCCGTGACGAGCGCCTCAAGCCCGTTTACGACAAGGTTCACGAGAAATTCGATGAAATCTATCCCGATATGGAAGTTAAGATTGAAGAATGCCTCTACAAAGTTCAGAAGTATGTTGTTCGCCGCTGGCTTCTTGACGACGGCAAGCGTGTTGACGGCAGAGGAATCAATGAAATCCGTCCTCTCAACGCTCAGGTTGACCTTCTTGACAGAGTTCACGGCTCAGGTATGTTCACCAGAGGCCAGACTCAGGTTCTTTCAATAACAACTCTCGGACCCATGAGCGATGCACAGCTTCTTGACGGCCTTGACGAGGAAGAAAGCAAGCGCTACATGCATCACTATAACTTCCCCTCATATTCCGTTGGCGAAACAAAGCCCAGCAGAGGCCCCGGCAGAAGAGAAATCGGCCACGGTGCACTCGCAGAGCGTTCGCTTATCCCTGTTCTTCCCTCAGTTGAAGAATTCCCCTACACAATCCGTGTTGTTTCCGAGGTTCTTTCATCAAACGGTTCAACCTCACAGGGTGCCGTTTGCGGTTCAACACTGTCACTTATGGCAGCAGGTGTTCCCATTAAGGCTCTCGTTGCAGGTATTTCCTGCGGCCTTATCACCGAAGGTGACCGCTTCATGACAATGGTTGATATCCAGGGTCTTGAGGACTTCTTCGGCGACATGGACTTCAAGGTTGCCGGCACAAAGAAGGGCATCACCTCAATCCAGATGGACCTCAAGGTTCACGGCCTTACTCCCGCTATCATCAGAGAAGCTCTTGATAAGACCTACAAGGCAAGATGCTATATTCTTGATGAAATCATGCTTCCCGTTATCCCCGAACCCAGAGCAGAGCTTTCAAAGTGGGCTCCCAAGATGCTCACCACAAAGATTGACCCCGAAAAGATTGGCGATGTTATCGGCAAGCAGGGCAAGGTTATCCAGAAGATTTGCGCAGAGTGCAACTGCAAGATTGATGTTCAGGAGGACGGCAACATCTTCGTTTCCTCAACAGATATTGACGATGCACGCAGAGCTATTTCAATTGTTGAAACAATTGCAAATGACCCTGAAGTTGGCGCAATCTACAAGGGAATCGTAACCCGCCTCATGAGCTTCGGCGCATTTGTTGAAATTGCTCCCGGTAAAGAGGGCATGGTTCACATCAGCCAGCTCGACGTTAAGAGAACCGAAAAGGTTGAGGATGCTGTTAACGTTGGCGATGAGGTTATCGTTAAGGTTCTTCCCAAGGATGACCAGGGCAGACTCAACTTCTCGCGCCGCGAGGCTCTTATTGAGGTTGAAGGCCTTGTTCCCGAAAACACTGTTTCCGACGCTCCCAGAAAGCCCAGAAGAGAATTCCGCGGCGACAGAGGCGGCAGACAGAGAAGAGACTAATAAAAATTTATCCCGCTGTACACGATGTACGGCGGGATTTTTTGCTTCAAAATCGCTGAACAGCCGGCTCAGTTTTAAAAATAATTTCGGATTTTTGTGCAAAATATGCGGAATTTGCGCATATAACCACACTATATTGTGGTATAAATATATATTATATATACCTTTTATATATGTGCTTTTTGCAGGCGCATCAATTCACCGAGTTAAAGCGGCGAAAGCCTTGATATCATTGGATTTCAGGCTTTGAAAAAAATTCAAAAAATATCAAAAAAAGTATTGACATTGTTGCGCTATAGTGTTATTATACTTAGGCACGGGTTCTGGACAAAGGGGCAACTATGCCCGAAAAAGTTCAGAAACCATGTTGATATGCGTTGATGCAGGAGGTGGCCGCTCGTCGAAGCGGGAAATTTCTGCGGAGTATGTCCGATTTTAAACCGGGCGAATTGTGTCCTTGCGTAAGGTCTGCCATTCCCGGGCAGCCTTGTTGCGGGATACCTATGTGCAAATAAGCGAAAGCTTTCCCGGAAATATGTTTTTCCGGTTTTTAAATCGGACGGGTTGAAACACCCGGGTCAGTTTCCACGAATTTGCAATTCACAGCCCGCCAATTATTAAGGAGGCGTTCCACATGGCAGTAAAGGGAAAAATCAGAATCAGACTCAAAGGTTACGATCACAGCCTTGTTGACAAGGCAGCGGAGAAGATCGTTGAGACCGCAAAAAGAACAGGTGCTCAGGTATCAGGTCCCGTTCCCCTTCCCACAGAGAAGGAAATCGTAACAATCCTTCGCGCAGTTCATAAGTATAAGGACAGCCGCGAACAGTTTGAGCAGAGAACACACAAAAGGCTTATCGACATTATCAGACCCTCAGCTAAAACAGTTGAAGCTCTGACAGGTCTTGAGCTTCCCGCAGGCGTTGAAATCGAAATCAAACTTTGATTTTGACCCATGCAGGTCATGTTGGTCGGAAAACGATCAACCAATAACCTAACAGGAGGAAAGCAATATGCAAAAAGCACTCATCGGCAAGAAGATCGGTATGACTCAGATCTTCGACGAAAAGGGAAATGTAGTTCCCGTAACAGTTGTTGAAGCAGGCCCCTGCACAGTCGTTATGAAGAAGACAATCGAGAACGACGGTTATGAAGCAGTTCAGCTCGGCTTCGGCGATGTAAAGGTTCAGCGTGTGAACAAGCCCATGATGGGCCACTTCAAGAAGGCTGACGTTGCTCCCAAGAAAACTCTTAAAGAGTTCAAGCTCGAAGGTGAGCTTAATGTGGGCGACACAATCAAGGCAGACATCTTTGCAGCAGGCGACAAGGTTGACGTTGCAGGCACAAGCAAGGGTAAAGGAACTGCCGGTTCAATCAAGAGATGGAACTTCTCCAGACTCAAGGAATCCCACGGTACAGGCCCTGTT
>JAZRIG010000109.1:0-4402 GCA_045645145.1 Acutalibacteraceae bacterium | reverse complement strand
TTCTTGCTTTGCCGGGATAGTTGCCCGTTGTCTGAATACCGCCCGAAAGAGCATCGTCGCTGTCAAATCCGCCAACGTCGTCGCCCTGCCAGCAATGAATTGAAACAGTTGTTTCGGCAAGCTTTTTGAGCGCTTCTTCGGTGTCGATTCCAAAGTCGGCATAAAGCTTTTTGGCGCTTTCGTATCTATCCATTTTTTACCTCCGTTCAGAGATGATTTCATAATCTATTAAATTATATCTTATAGCTTTTTGAATGTCAACAAGATAATTAAGTATTGATTTTTTTGTTTTTATATTGTAAAATTAAATAAATATGTAAACTTTTTGTAAAGGATTTGCTTAAATGTCGGATTTTAAATATAAAATTTCAGTAATTATCCCTGTTTATAACTGCGAAAAGTTCATTGTTTCCTGCGTTAAAAGCCTGAATGCCCAAACGATGGAGTCTGATGATTTCCAGATTGTTTTTGTTAATGACGGCTCAAGTGACGGCAGCGGAAAAATTTGCGAGGAATTTGCTGCAAAAAACAGCAATATCGCTTATTTCGAAAAAGAAAACGGCGGCGTTTCAAGTGCACGCAACAAGGGCTTTGAGCTTGCAGAAGGCAAGTATATAATGTTCCTTGATGCGGATGATGCGCTCGGTTCAAAAAGCCTTGAAGCTATTTATGATTTTTTTGAAAAACATTATGAAGAAACCGACCTTGTAACATACTCAATAGATTATGTTAACGAGAAGGGTGCCGTTTCAACTCACAGACGTTTTGATGTTATGAGCCACAGCGGAATTTATGATATTAATTCCAATTATAATATTCTGCAGACAACTATGAACATCTGTGTTAAAAACGTTCCCGAAAGCGAAAGAATACTTTTTGATGAAAGCCTTTCACTCGGTGAGGATCAATGGTTTATTTTTTCATGGCTTCTCAAAAAACAAAAGATTGGCTTTGTAAAGGAAGCGGTTTACAGATATTTCCGCCATTCCGGCTCGGCAAGTTCACTTTTCAATAATCCGTATTATTGCTTTGAACAGTATACAGGCTTCTTGAAAAAGCTTCTTGATGCTGCCCGTGATGAAAACGGAAGGGCTCATCCGACTGCTCAGGCTTTGGCTGTTTATAACCTTGGCTGGCGTATAACATCGGATTTGCTTGTCAGCCATGTTGATGAAGAAACAGAGAAGCACCAGCTTGAGATTCTTGGCGAAATTGTTAAAGAAATCGATAATTCAATAATCTGCAACTCGATATATATTGACCCTTATCATGTTGAGTATTTCATGCGCCTCAAGAAAGAAAAGTTTGATGTTGCGGTTAATAATTCGGCAATCAGCATTTCAAGCGATAATTGCCTTTGGTTTGCACAGCCGCATTCAATCGTATTTAATACTCTGCGTGTTCATAACAGCAAGCTTTACGTTTCCGGATACGTTAAAAACGGTGTTGTGGATTACAGAGAAATGCGCTTGTATTATTCCGATATTTCAAATGTTGTGCATGAGGTGCCTATGCAGGACTCCGCTTTCAGCTGCTATAAAAGCAAGGTTCCGACCAATCTTTTCGGCGGATTTGATTTGGAAATTGATTTCAATAATGAAGAATGCATAACATTTTTTGTTGAGGTTTGCGGAGAAACCGTTTCCCCTGCGCCATATTTCGGATTCAAATGCGCTGTTAACAGAGCAAAAAGCATTGCTGCCTGCGGCGAATATGTTGTTGAATTTGAAGCTAAATCAAAAAGCATTTTTGTTAAAAAGGCGAGTGCCGCCGAGCTTTTAAAGGCAAGAGCAGCCGCCGACAAATCAGTCGGTGCAGAAAACAAAAGAGCCCTGCTTTACAGAAAACTTTTTTCAAAATTAAAGTCAGGGGACGAAATTTGGCTTTATTGCGACAGAGAGAACATTTTTGACAATGCTTATTATCAGTTCATTCATGATTTTGAAAAGAAAGACGGAGTGAAACGATATTATATTGTTGATAATCTTAAGGATAAGAATAAGTATTTTTCTGCAAAACATAAAAAATATCTTGTTGATTTTAAAAGCTTTAAGCATAAAATGCTGTTCCTTAACTGCAAGAAGATATTTACATCCTTTAATTCTCTCTCGATTTTCAGTCCGTTTGACGGACTGCCGCTCAAATGGTATTCCGATATAACCGATTATGAAATCATCTATTTGCAGCACGGAATTCTTCATGCACGCTTGCCGTTGCTGTACACGAAAGAGAAGGCAAATGTTGATAAAGTTGTTGTGTCATCGGAATTTGAACGTGAAAACTTCAAGAAAATATATAACTTTAAGGATTCCGACTTGATTCTGAGCGGCATGCCGAGATTTGATGCCATTGACACCGAGAAAAAGGCGCAGAGAAAAATTCTTTTCTCTCCGTCATGGCGCAAGAATCTTATCGGCGAATATGAAAATAACACAAGAGTTTTGTTTGAGGATAAATTCAAAGAATCTGTATTCTATACTCAGATTAATGAATTCCTGAATTCGGAAAAGCTTGCCGAAATTCTTGAAAAATACGATTTAACTCTGGATTTCAAGAATCACCCGATTTTTGCGGACTATGACCGCCTTTTCGATGTTAAAAATTCCAGGGTCAGAGTTACCCAGGATAAAAACGAAATGCAGGATTATCTTGCAATGATAACCGACTATTCCTCAATCGTTTTTGATTTTGTTTATCTTAACAGACCGATTTTGTATTTTGTTCCGGATTATGAGCAGTTCAGGGCCGGTATTACTCATGGCTATAATCAGCTTGATCTGCCGCTTGAGGAAGGCTTCGGCGATGTTACGGAAAACTGTGAGCAGCTTCTGGCATCTCTTGAATACCTTGCTTCAAATAATTTTGAACCAAAACCGATTTACGGTGAACGCATGGAAAAATTCTTTGCTTCAAGGAAAAAAGACCACGCCGAGGCGCTTTATAACGCGGTGAAAAAGCAATAAAAGCAAAAAGCGAGCAGCTTCAAAAGAGGCTGTTCGCTTTATTTATGCAAACAATAAAAGCTGCGGATTTTTGTTCCGCAGCTTTTAACTCAATCTTTATTTTTATGTCTGAGAATTTTTGATGTTGTGTTCTTAACAAATTCAGTGCGTCTGATTTTGAAATCAGTAATTTTCTTGTAAGACGGAAGCTTTTCGTTAACGGACTGAACAACCTCATCCATGATATCGTGAAGCTCATCGTCGCTGAATTCGTTTTCATCCTTGCCGTATCTGTCCTTAAGCTCTTCAAAGTTGGGGAAAATTCTTGCGGCAACAATTGTTTCGCCTTTTTTGTTTTCGTCACCGAGAACAATGCTTTCGCCAACGCGGATATCCGTGCTGAGATGATATTCAAGCTCTTCGGGATAAATATTTTTACCGTTGCTTGTAACGATAACGTTTTTGCTTCTGCCGGAAATATAGTAATGACCCTTCTTGTCCACGTAACCAAGGTCTCCTGTGTGGAACCAGCCGTCCGAGTCAATAACCTTTGCGGTTTCTTCGGGGTTATTATAATAACCGAGCATAACCATGTCGCCCTTGACGCAGATTTCGCCAACACCGGTGTCGGGGTCTGCATTGATAATTTTTGCTTCGCTGCCGGGAATAGGTTCACCGACGGATTCTGCCAAATGCAGTTTGTCATGGTTGATAATTGCGAGCGGAGCGCATTCTGTGAGGCCGTAGCCGAAGATAATCTGAATTCCGAAGGCTTCGAAGTCCTTAAGAATCTGAGGATTGATGGGTGCTGCACCGCAGATGATAAGTCTCATATTGCCGCCGAAAGTGTCAATAATTTCTTTGAAGAACACTTTCTTGAGGTCAATGCCAACTTTTGAAGCTGCTTTAACAAGAACCTTGCCAACCTTGAAAAGGGTTTCGCCGTGAGGCTTGGCTCTGACAGCTTTCATAAGACGTCTGTGAACGGTTTCAAGAAGAAGGGGAACCGCAACAAAAACCGAAGGGTTGAATTCCTTCATATTTTTAAGAACATATTTGAATCCATCGCAGAAAGTAACCTTTGCGCCGCAGTAGGGGGCAAAGAACAGGATAATTGTGCTTTCGTAAGTGTGATGAAGCGGAAGCATTGAAATTCCGCAGTCATCGGGCGAGATTTTGATAACACCCATTGCAGCCATAACTTCTGAGCAGAAGTTTCTGTGACAGAGCATAACACCTTTTGAAGTTCCGGTTGTGCCGGAAGTGAAAAGAAGCGAGCAGAGTGCGTTCGGGTCAATCTCAACATCAAGGAAGCGTGTGTCGCCGCTGTCAAGGAGCTTTTGTCCTTTTTCAACAAGGTCTGTTATATTAAGAATGCCTTCCTCTTGCTCATGTATAAGAACGAGAGTTAAATCTTTTTTAAGCTCGTCCTTTCTTGCGGAAAGCTTTCTGTATATTTT
>JAZRIG010000108.1:0-8589 GCA_045645145.1 Acutalibacteraceae bacterium | reverse complement strand
GGAATGAACACGATGCGCAGCGTGCTTATGCCGATGGATGCGGTGTTCAAATACAGGGAACCTTGTGCTTCGTTTCCGAAGTTGCTTAATAAAATTGCTTTATCCGCCGCCAATCTGATAAATCCGCTTATTAAACAGCCGAAACCTCTTGAAAATTTTAATGTTGATAATGCACAGATAATCAAGGAAAATATTTCAATTCCCGTAATCGTTGTCGGAGGAATACATAAGGTCAGCGATATGGAAAGGATTCTCTCCGAATATAAAGCTGATTTCATTTCAATGTGCAGGCCGTTTATATGTGAACCTGATCTTGCGGCGAAGCTCAAAAAAGGTCAGCCCGAGGCAAAGTGTATTATGTGCAATTATTGCGGTTTGGTAATTGAAAAAGAACCCACAAGATGCCTTTACGGCAAGGTGAAAATATAGAAAAATTATTAAAATGAACCGTTAATATTTATAGTGTTTGTTTATGCGGTTGCGCAAAATGAAAACACGACATCGGAGGAAAATATCGATGCGTAACGATGAAATGTATATGCAGCTTTATTTGATACGCCACGGCGAGAGCATGGGAAACATCGAAACAGATGAAGCTTTTGACAAAACAAATCCGCCTCTGACGCCTCACGGCAGAATGCAAGCGAAGGCTTTGGGCGAAAGATTTGCCCCACTTGAAAGCTATACTCTCTATTCAAGCCCTTTGGATAGGGCGCGAGAGACTGCAGCTCAAATAAATCAAAAGATGATAATTGATTATGATTTACTGGAAAACGGTGTAAGAGCTGTAGAAAACGGATTCGAGGATTTTAACGAAAGCCCAGAAGATTGCTATAAAAGAGCAAAAAGGGTTATTGAAAGAATTAAAGCAATTCATCAGAACCATGAAAATGTTATTGTTGTTGCTCACGGAATGTTTTTGAATCAGCTTATTAAAGCTGCGCTCAATATTCCGTATGATGCAATGCGGCTTTCTGTTTATAACGCATCGGTAACAAAAATAAATTTCTGCCACGATGAGCCGCCGAAGCTTGCCTTGCAAAACGATGTTTCGCATCTGCGTGAAACTGACGGCGAAAAGCTGTTCTGGATGTAAAAATATCCCCACGGAGAATTCTCTCTGTGGGGATGATTTATGTTTTAGGGCATATAAGGGTTATCGTCATATTCATAATTTTCGGGCATAATCATCGGCCTGAAATACTTGATTGTGTAATCAATACCCCATTGACCTTTTTTGCCCTGCCAATAACGTGAGTGAGGCTCAATGGAAAGCATTCCGTCGTAGTTTTTGGTATAAAGAATATCCATTGCCGCACCCCAGTTGATGCAGTCAAGACCCGCAGGTGCGTCGTCATAAACATCGTTGTCGAAATACACACAGCCTTTTAAGTGGAAGTGATAGAATCTGTCACCCCAGTCACGCATTTCGGCAAGATAGTTGCCGTCATGATAAAGACAATGAGAAATGTCATATTTGATTCCAAGCTCAGGCAGGGCAGAAAGAACAACCTCCCAGACCTTAGGCTCAACAACAAAGTTTTCCCAGCGGCAGTTATAAACAGCGATTTTTACGCCCTTGTTTTTTGCGAATTCAATCAGCGCACCGAGATAGTTAATTGCAATTGTGCAGTTATCGTAAAAGCTTTTGCTTTCTGTGTAGTTAACGCCGCAATTATATACGGGACAGCCGATGATTGAAGCAGCTTCAATAACGTTTTTGTCAGCTTGCAATGCTTCGGGAATGATTTCTCCGTTATCGTCAATTCTTTTCATTCCCCAGCGACCCATGGAGCCGACAGGAATGCTGTGTTTATCGCTGTAGCCTTTGATTTCAGCGGCTCTTGCGAGAAATTCCTTGGAATCATAGTTATAATTAACGCAGAATTCAACTGCGTCAAGTCCTTTGTCCTTAACATACTTAAAACAGCCTTCATCCCAGCCGTTGATAATGCCGAGTTTCATTTTTATCATCCTTTCTTTACCATAACAGTGCTTTTTTCTAATAATTCAATCGGGTTATATGAGAGCTTGGATTTTCTTAATCCGGTATCTCCGCAATCCTCTTCGCGATTAACAAATTTAACTTCATCGCCCGAAGTATACATGCGTAAATACTGATTTGTCAACATTTGATATGCGCCGGAATATGAGATGTCAGCTTTTTCAATGTGGCAAAACAAAGTGTCTCCCACGATTTCGCCAATAGAATATCCGACTGTTTTGCCGTCAACCTTGAGCACTCCGCCGAGCATTCCGTATAAATCATAATTCTCAAGAACTTCAACACACATTTTCAGTTCATCGTGAGCGCTGGTATCCTTTTCGGAGTTAAAGGTGAATTTTTCTGTGAATTTGATTAATTCGGGAATGTTAATTTTATCGATAGCTTCAAATGTCCAGTTGTTGTAAAGTTTTTTGAATTTGTTTATGTGGTTTCTCGGTGTTGCGTATTTTCTGCCTGCAAGATTTAACAGAGCATCCTTTTCATAGAGATAGTCAAACCAGTCTCTGTCGGCATCAACAACGCAATATGAATATCTTTTGAGCAGAACGGGCAGCTCGTTTTTGTTGATAGATGAGAACACAATCGGCATATTGTTGGCTTCGCAGTATTCTTCAATTGCTTCAAGCCCAGCGTTAATATTTCTGCCTATGGGGAAGGTGAAGCACAAGCCGTTTTTGAAATTTGCAGAAAGAACAATGGTTCCGTCAACAATAGCAAACTTGTTGTCAAAATAGTTTCTCCACATAACCGTTGCGCCGCAGGAACGGTCGCACTGGCGGGCAGGGTAGGCGCCGAAATATGCTTTTAAAGTCGGAATATCTTCGAATTCGATTTTTTTGAACGATAACATATAACACCTTTATTTCTCTTTGATTATAATATTATATCATTCCTTGAAATAAATGTAAATATTTAATTGATTTATGCTTATAAATTAGCTCTTGCATTGCAGGTTGAATTATTGTATTATAATATCTGTATTATTTAAATACTCTTGAAGGAATGTTGTAATGCAGTTTATTGTAATGGATCTTGAATGGAATAATACTTATGCCAAAAAAGCTAACGGATATATTAACGAAATTATCGAAATCGGAGCCGTAAAGCTTGATAAGGATATTGAAACAATTGATACATTTTCGTCAATAATACGTTCGCAAATCGGCAAAAAGCTTCGTGGAAGTGTTAAGAAGCTGACCCATTTGACCAATGACGATATCAGCACAGGTATGCCTTTTACCAAAACTTTTTCACTTTTCAGAAAATGGATTGGCAACGAAGAAACCGTTATTTTTACTTGGGGCGACGGTGATGTGCGTGTTCTCCTTGACAATTTTAAATATCTCAACGGTATCAAAGTAATTCCTTTTTTGGATACCTATTGCGACTTGCAAAAATGCTTTCAAAAATACAGCAAAGGCAGCAAGGGGCAACAAACCGGTTTGCTGGCGGCGGCAGAGATGCTCGGGATCGATCCTGAAATGTATATTCATCACCGTGCATTGGGTGACAGCATGCTTACTGCCGAGATTCTCAAGAGAATTTATAAAACAGGGTTTGTTGAGCCTGAATTTATCAAATGCAATGAAGAGTTTTATTCGAGATTGCTTTATAAAGCAAAGGTAATCAGAAATATTGATAACCCGCTTGTTGATAAGAAACGTTTAAATCATATCTGTGAGAATTGCGGCAAGCTCTGTGAGCAGCAGACACGATGGAAGTTTCACTGTCAGTTTTTCAGAGCCAATTTTTATTGCGATGAATGTGATTTGACTTATTCGGTCGGAATCCGTTTCAAAAAGCTGTACGATCAGGTTGAATTCAGAAAAATTGTTTCCGTTAAAGAGCCTGAACCATTAATTGAAACAGAGGAGAGTAACTCATGAAAATACTTGTTACGGGCGGCGCAGGGTTTATCGGCTGCAACTTTGTTTATTATATGCTTGAAAAGCATGCCGATTATGAAATAGTTTGCCTTGATGCGCTCACCTATGCCGGTAATCTTAAAAGTCTTGATTCCGCAATGAAGAAACCTAATTTTAAATTTGTTAAGGGCAGTATTGCTGACAAAACTCTTGTGGATGAGCTTTTTTCAAAAGAAAAATTTGATGTTGTTGTTAACTTTGCGGCAGAAAGCCATGTTGACAGATCTATTGAAAATCCGTTTATTTTCCTTGAAACAAATGTTATGGGAACTGCTTGCCTGCTTGAAGCGAGCAAAAAATACGGAGTTAAAAGATATCATCAGGTGTCAACCGATGAGGTTTACGGCGATTTACCGCTGGACAGACCCGACTTGTTTTTTACGGAAGATCTGCCTCTTGTTACTTCAAGCCCTTATTCAGCTTCAAAGGCATCGTCAGATTTGCTTACCCTTGCTTTTCACAGAACCTACGGCTTGCCTGTAACAATTTCGCGTTGTTCCAATAATTACGGGCCTTATCAATTCCCGGAAAAGCTTATTCCTCTGATGATTGTCAGAGCGCTTGAGGATGAGTCGCTTCCTGTTTACGGCGAAGGGCTTAATGTTCGTGATTGGCTCTATGTTGAGGACCATTGCAAAGCAATCGACTTGATTATTCATAACGGAAAAATCGGCGAAGTCTACAATGTTGGCGGTCACAACGAAAAGCAAAATATTGAGGTGGTTAAAACCATTCTCCGCAGCCTTTCAAAACCTGAGTCATTGATTACTTATGTTAAGGACAGGGCAGGGCATGATTTAAGATATGCAATTGATCCGTCCAAGATTTCCTCTCAACTCGGTTGGGAGCCTGAAACTGATTTTGACAGTGGAATGCAGAAAACCATTCAATGGTATTTGGACAATACCGAATGGATTGATGAAATTAAAAGCGGCGAATATGCTGAATACAGCCGCAGAGTATACGGATAAAAACAGAGTGCCTTGTGCAGCTTTAATGCTTGCACAAGGCACTTGTTATATTGATTCTGTTATATGTCGGTTTTGACAGCTATTATGAAAATATATTTGAAAATAGTTGCTATGATTTTTTCAAAGACTGTCAGATCGCACTCAATTGTTATAGAACCTTCGGTTATTGTACCGTCGGCATTCGTTATCTGTGCTTTTATTATTGCAGAACCGTCACCGATGCATCTGATATTGCCCGTTTTTGAAACGATAACAGCATCGGGGTTGCTTGAACTCCAATTAATACCGGAGTAAATAGCATCAACGGGGTTAATTACTGCAATTATTTTAGTGCTTTCAAAAACACGGAGATCAGTAGCTGAGGAATAGAGTGCAATTGATTTTGCGGTTTTGTATTTGAGTGATCGAATTGCTTCTTTAATTGCCTTTGTTTGAGTATCAACAATTTCCTGCTCACAAGAGTATCTGCCGCTAACATCAACTTTCAATGCGTTGTCAAGCAAATATAAGTTTTCGTAAAGACTGCGGTTAATTGAATTTGCCTGATTTACAGCTTCGTTGTATTCGGAATAATCAGCGGGTTTTGTGTCTTTGGTTATGACATTGGTTTTGATAACAGAAATCTTTTCCATATCCGTTTGTGTCATAACGCAATAATAATATGGAGCGGTGTCTTTATCTGTGAAGGTGTAAGAAGATGTTGTTGCGCCGTCAATAGGAGTTCCGCCCTCGGTTGAATTAACGGTGTTCCAATACCATTGATATGTTAAATCAAACCCAACAGCAAGAATATAGATGGTTTCACTGTTTACGGTAACATATTCGGGGATTTGATTAACAATCAAAGGAATGGGAACAAAAGCATATCCTTTATATTTTGCGTAACGTTCAATAAAAGTTCCGGGGGTGCCGTAAACCGTGAGATTTTCGGCATTGTCGGTTGACTCAACAAAATTGTTTGAGAGCAGTATGCCGCTGTTATCCGGCATGCTGTCGGTTGATATTAATCGTCTTGCATCAATGAATTGAATTGTGCAATAAGCAAGCGCATTTTGGTTGAGCCTTTCAACACTTTCCAAATTTAACAGAAAGATATTATGACAGCCTCTGAAAGTGTATTCGGCAACGGATGTGACGGAATTGAGATATATGTTTTGAATTTTATTTGCCGTGTTAAACATATCAGTAACTGTTGAAGTTATCTTCGGTGCAATGAATGTTTCAAGGTTTTTCGGCATTTTTATAAGCCTGTCACCTTGATTCATTTCGAATTTTTTCAGCGAAGGAAGGGAGAGATATCTTAAATCCGTGCATCCTGAAAAAGCATTTGAATATACTGTTTCGGCTTTGTCTAAGTTCACTTCAACAAGGGAAACACAGTTCTCAAAAGCATTTGAATCAACAAAAGCTGCATCCGGGATGGTGGCACGGCGAAGGCTTTCGCATGTGCTGAAAGCACCTGCCGAAATATGAGACAGGTTGTAAATATCAACATCTGCAAGTGAAGAGCAACCTTTGAAAGCTCCGTCAGGAATATCCGCAAGTGAATCAATTTCAATGCTTACAAGAGCATGGCATTCGGAAAAAGCGTTTTTGCCCAGAGAAGTTAAGTTTCCGAGTTCTATGCTTGAAACAGCGGAATTCATGAATGCGCCGTCGGGTATATCAGTGAGATTTTTAAGGTTTAGTGTGAAAGTTCTTTCGTTTAGAGTATAGTGCCTGCTGCAAACAGAGTAAAAGGAATATTCACCGATGGAAGTTAAATTGCCCAAATAAGGATTCCTGAGATTATGACAATTGTAAAAAGCTCTGTCTCCGATTATTGTTGCGTTTGAAGCGGAAACGGTTTTTAAATCCGCGCAGTTTGAGAAAGCGCCTGAACAAATCTCATTTACGGATTTCGGAAGTATTATTTCTGTGATATTACTGTTTGCAAAAGCGTTTTCACCAACCGAGGTTATTGCTGTTCCGTCAATAAGGTTCGGAACGGTTATGCTTGTTGCTGTTCCGGAATAAGATATCAGTTTGCCGCTGCTGTCAACAGTAAACTCAGATTCGCTTGCGATGGGGGCGATTATTGCGTTAAAAGAAGTGATTGCTGAGCGATATAATTCATTGCAATATGCAACTGCCATAATGACAGTTGTTTGTGATAAATGTAAAGGGGAACCGTCATATATTTTTGCCGATGGATTTGTTTTTGAAGGAACGGTTCTGTCCGTTGTATAATATATTACCGAGCCTGGTGTGTCGCAGAACATTTCGAGAGATATTTCGTGGCTGTAGAAAGCATCATTCATAGAAAAATAAGGCGTTTCGGTTTTTCCTGTGGGAATTGTGTGGCTGCTGATTTCTGGAAGATGAATAATGCCGCTGCCGTATTTTTTGTCAGCCTCATATTCACTGATTTTTACAGCTATTGTTGCCAATATATCTCTTATATCTTCGGTGGAAGCATTAGGTTGGACTGTGAGAATTGCCGCAACTGCCGCTGCTGCAAACGGCGAAGCAAATGATGTGCCTTTAACAACGGAATATCCGTTGTTAAGAGTGGTTGTTTTAATGTTAACGCCCGGTGCTGCAAAATCAACATCATCGCCGATTGTGCTGAAATTTGCGATAACATTTGAATCGTTTACAGCTGATATTTTTAAAACGCTGCCGTATGATGCCGGGTAATATAGCGAATCTGAGCCATCGTTACCGGATGCGCTGACAACCGTTATATCGTTTTGTTCCGCATTCTCAACAGCTGCTTTCAGAACCTCTGAGTTCTCATCAAATCCTATGCTAACATTAATAACGTCAACTTTGTCTTTGACGGCGCAATTTATGCCCGCCGCAACCGAAATGGTTGTTCCTTGCCCTCTGTTATTAAAAACTTTATAAGGTTTAATATAAACATTATCTGCGGCACAGTCAGCAATAACTCCTGCAACCTGAGTTCCGTGACCGTGATCATCGGTTGAATCGTTACGTATGCCGGATGAGCTTGTATTAATTTTTGTGGGGATTACTTTATCAGTGAGAAAGGGATGGTTTGAATCAACTCCTGTGTCTACAACAGCAATAACTGTTTCGGTAGTTTCTATTCCGTATTCTTTGATTGATGAGTTAAATATATCAAAGCCGATGTGAGCCGGTCCCCAGGAAAGATGCTCGGTTTCATCTGATGCCATTGGTGAGTCGTCGAGCGTGACGGGAATAGACAGTATCACTTGCTTATCAGCTTCAACAAATTCTATTCCGGCTCTTGTTGAGTAGTATTCAAATGCTTGAGCGGTTTCCTCGGGATTTTCGAATTGCAAAACCCAGAGATTGTCATAACCGTTAATAACAGACACAGCGCCGAGAGTGTCGATATTGCTTGGGCTTTTAACAATCAGTCTGCACGTTTCTAAGTTATCATATTTTTCTTGCTGATAAAAATTATTGTCTTTGCCGGGAAGATTGCAGGAATCTTCATAAGCGTTCATTAATCCGTATACTTCGCGTGCAAATTCTTCGGCAGTTGAACTGTTTAAATTAGATTCTGCCGCTGCCGTGAAAATGTTAATCGCTATTCCTGCAATTACAGAAACAGACAGTATTAAACTTAAGAGTTTTTTCATTCTTATATCCCCCGAATTGAAAATACCGATTGTATATTTAATTTCAAACTATATTTTAATTATATAATTATTTT
>JAZRIG010000107.1:0-20501 GCA_045645145.1 Acutalibacteraceae bacterium | reverse complement strand
CTTGCAGCTAATGCGAATATGTGGCGAATGACAGGCGATTTCTGGGACGAATGGAGCAAGCTTCATGCGATGTTTGAACGCTGTTATGCTTGGCAGGAGTATGTTCAGCCGGGTGCATGGCCTGACTGCGATATGCTTCCGTTAGGCAGAATTCAAATTACGGAAGAGCTTCCCGAATACAGAAACCGTTACACACGTTTCACCCACGACGAGCAGATAACAATGATGACACTCTGGGGCATTTTCCGTTCACCGCTTATGATGGGTGGCGAAATGCGCGAAAACGATGAGTTTACTCTTTCACTTCTGCAGAACAGAGAGCTTATTGATATGCTCAAGAACTCAAACGGTGCAAGACAGTTCAAGCGTGAAGAAACAGAGGGTAAGGGCGAAATCATCTGGACGTCAAACGGTGAAAACTGCAAATACGTTGCACTCTTCAACACGGATGATGAAGAAAGAGAAATCGGTTTTGATATTACTGATATTTCAATCGGTGGTGTGAAATACAGTGTTCACGATATGTGGAAGCACGAAGAATATACCGTTACCGACAGCGTGTTCTCTGCAAAGGTGAATCCTCACGGTGCAAGACTTTTCAGAATTACAATCAAATAAAAATCAGAAATACATAAGGCTGTAAAAACGAAAGTTTTACAGCCTTTTTATGTTGTTTAATTTATCGTGGAATCAACGAAGTCGTTAAGTGTATTCCAATTGTTAATTGTGAGGTAATTACTGCATTGGTCATCGCTGCGGAATTCAATTTCTTTTTCGGCTTCTTCATCAATCAACACGGGTGTTATGCCGTAGCGTGATGAGCCGTACACGTCGGGGATTTTACTGTCTCCGCAGTACCAACATTCATCCGGCTTGAGTGAAAAATAACTCAAAGCACAGGCAAATATATCCGATGACGGTTTTGTGAAAAGAATATCTGCACTTGTAAGACAAAACTCAAATTTCGAAGTCGGAATCCAATGCTTAACGGCAAGAGAAAGGCTTTCTCCGCTCATCATATTATTGCTGATAACTGCTGTGCGGATTCCGAGAGAATTAAGCTTTTCGAGAAGCTCGGGCACTCCGTCAATAACCCGTCTTGATGAATTATAGCGGTCAAAAATCTCTTCCTGTTCTGCCATAGGGATATCAAAAACAAGACCTGTGTTCATTGCTGCATATCTGATAACCGATGACAAAGGCACATCAAGAGTTATTCCTGATTTTGATTTAACACCCGAAACTTCAGCAAGGTATTCATTCCAGTATTCGGCAAGTTTTTCTCCGTTTGTTACTTCGGGATTGAGTGCGTAATGACGGAGCCTTTCAAAGCCCTCTGCAGGAATGCATTTGCCGTCAGCAAAAAGTGTTCTGCCGACATCGAAGAGAATCATTTTCGGTTTTTTATTGTATGACATATTTATCACCGCTGATTTATTTAATATATAAATTATATCATACGAAAACAGAAATTTCCACAATAAAGATTCTCGGCGAATCTAAAATAATTTCTGCTTGATTACAGCGATAAAACCACTTCATCAATGCGTAAGGCACGGTGAAGTGGTTTTGGACTTTTTTTGACAAATTAGAATTTATCGGCGTATTAAAACACCTTTCATAAACTGTGTTTCGTTGTGGGTTTCATATACTATTGACTTTTCTTCTTCGGTGCATCCAATCAATATTTTGATTTCTGAGTCTCTTTTCATTAAATCAACAATGCATATTATCGCATCAACCTTTTTTTCGTCACTTCCTACCCACACATCTATCCCTGCACCATCCATAGACGATGTATTACTTAAATATCCATAATCAACTTGATAAATAAAATTGGGATATTTAGGGTGTGCCGTTCCCTTTGGTCTATCAATTATGATTTCAGAGTTATTCACTAATTCATCTAATGATTTCCAAAATTCTTTATCATATCGGTTCATAGTTTTTCTCCATCAAATTCTTATTTATCTGAACTAATCATATCACGGGCTGTTTTTACTGTCAACTTTATACTGTTCACTATATGCTCCTAACCCGATGACTTGTTGACATCGATTCATTTTTGTTTTATTATAGTAAAAAACTATAATGGAGATGCTTTTATGACTGCTACATTCGGAATAATTTATGTTATTTTCAAAAAGTGCGTGGCACTGATATCCGCAATTATGCTGCTTGTTGTCGGTGCTGACGAAAAGAATACCCCTGCACCGGTCGGCGCAGATGTTATTTCAAAGGATACCTATGTACTGTATGATTATCATATGACCTCGCAGGGCGTTACAAACGACGGTGAATATTTTTATTTCAGCGGCAAAAAGAATCTGGGCAAGGCTGATATTGAAACCGGCGAGATTTTCCTTATCACCACAAATGCAATTCCAGATGAGCTTGAAGATATGGGCTATGACCACATCGGCGGTCTGAGTTGCCACGAGGGAATTGTTTATGCAGCCGTAGAGGACGGTCCCGATTACGAGCGTTCGTGTATTGTTCTCTACGATGCCGAAACCCTGAAATATACAGGCAAGTATTATCCTCTTCCCTATGACCTTCACAAGGAAGGCGTGCCGTGGTGTGCGGTGGATGTTGAGAAGAATTATATTTACACAGCAGAATGGACAAAAGCAACCGTTCTCAATGTTTTCGACCTCGACACCTTAGAGCTTGTTAAAACCGTTCCTCTTTCACAGCCTGTGGACAGAGTTCAGGGGGCGGAAATGTTTGCCGGAAAGCTCTATATGTCCTGCGATGAATTGGACGGCAATAAGCATATTTACTGCGTTGATGTTGAAAGCGGGGCTGTTCAGGAGACGTTTACAAGAAATGTCGGTGCGGAGATTGAGGCCGAAGGTATGACTATCTATGCCGACAAAAACGGCGAACCTGTTTTCTGTGTTCTCGACAGAGGCGCACGCCGCAAAAGCTCCAACCTCACAAGATATCGCCTTGCAGACTGATGAAATAATTCTGTGATTTTCGGGACATTTCTGGACATTATTTTTCATAAAAATCGCAAGAGAACATCAAAGATAACAATAACTTGTGCCAGAAATCCGTTGATATACAGCGGTTTCAGCTTTTTGCTTTTCTTCAAAAAGCATCAAAGTGGTCCTTGTTTGGTTCTTATCGGGTGTTTCTTATGAGATATTTTTGCCCGACAAATAATAATAAAGCTTATCCATATCAATCAAGTTTCTGTTCCCTATTCTTGTCAAAACAGTTGACGGTTAAATGCTGTTGCTTGTTTGCATTATTAAAACCGTGTGCAGCTTTGGTTTGCTGCACACGGTTTTTGCTTTTATTATAATCATATATAGAAAGCAAGTTCTTCGCGGTTTGATACCCCTGTTTTCTCTTTTGCAGAATCGATAATATTTTTGACTGCGGTTTCGGTAATATTAAATCGGTTGGCAATCTGTTTATCGTTAAGTCCGAACACCGCAAGACGGGCAACTTCTCTTTCGCGAATTGTCAACGAAGCAGAAACTGTTCTTTCAAGCACGGCATTGTGAATTGTTGTCCACCCGGTCTGCATTCGTTTATAAAGCTCTTTGACTTTCTTAAATGCCTGAGGGTCTGTGGCAGAAAGACGTTCATCAAGGATGCCGCCAAGCTGTCTGCGATGCTCAACAAGCGGTCCGTAAAGTCCGTCTTCAAGGCAATCAGAAATCGCTTTATCCAGATGGAAAACAGCCCTGTCGGTATTGCCGACCTGATGGCACGCAATTGCACAAAGCAAACGCAGATATATCTCAACAAGAATGACCTTATCGGCAACTGCATCGGCAATCATCGGCTCTACAACATAAGGTATACACCGCATAAGTGACAAACCTCTTAAATCAGGATACTTCGCTTCACCCGAAGCAAGTTGCTGTGCTGACACTATAAGATGTTTTACATAATATATTTTAGCAGCATAATGTGCATCAACGGGCAGATTTTCAAAGCATCCGCTTTTGAACCATTTGGGGAAATCCTGTGTCGAACGGATTGCGCTGTCAATAACGCCGAGAGAAAGAGCGATAATATCACGGTCAGTATTGCTTTTTGCACGAGCCTCACAGATGTGTTTTCTTGCAAGCTGCCACATATTGATATCGCCTGCCCATAATGCACATTGAGCAAGAAGCATACCTCCTGCAAGAACCGCATAAAAGCTCGAATGCTTTTCAAGAAAATATCTTGCATATCTGTATACCTTTTCGATTTCTCCACGGCTGTAAGCGATTTCAGCGGCAAAAAGCGCTTGAGCCTCCGGATTACCGGCAAGAGATAGTATGCACTTATCAGCTGTCCCTGCATCAGGATATAAATCCGTCATATAAAGGAAAGGACACTTTCTCGGCATCGGAACATCTTTCTGCGCATCATCTCTTGCTGCCTTTTTTCTTCCGTCAATGGGGCGGACCGCGTCAGCGGGAATCAGCCAGTTGGTACCTAACCTTTGAGCCCCCGGAATTTTACCCTGTCTGCAATAATCCTGAACCCTTCTGACAGAGATATTCCACTTTTCGGCAGTCTGTTGAACAGTCAGCTTATTCATATTTACCTCCAAAGCACAAAATATCCGTCGTTCTCGCGCTGATTACGTCTTTATTATACATCGTTTAAACGCCATTTGCAAGTGATTTTTTAAGAAAAACGCTTGTTTTTCAACGCTTTTAGAGGCTAATTATTCATAAATTTTAAGTTTTATGCATTGAGACTTTTAATATATAAAGGATTATACAAAAACATTGAATAAAATGCTTATTTTCCGTTTTTTTGCCAAAAATTTGTGCAAAACAGAGAAGAAAAACAGCCATTTTCCGGCTTCGACATAAAAAATATTATTAATATATTTGAAAAATAGGAAACCACCGTTAAAAATGCTTTTTGGGCCCCAAAATGCACTTTTTCTGTTTGTTAAAAATGCACAAAAGTTATTAACTATCTCAAAGATTACTGTTTGACTTTTATAGAATCCGGATGTACCATTAAGTTGCAACAAGGGAACGGCAGTTCCTTAATAAATCGGAGGTGAACACTGATGATTGAAATGGTTTACGGCGGATTGCTCGGCATACTTTCAGCTTTGGCATTCAATCTGATTTCGATTTTTCAAATCAAGCGCCGAACCGAAGAAACCGCCAAAATCGAGGCTGTAAAAAACACAGCGGTGATTGTTACATGGGTGTTTCTTTCGGGAGTCCTGTTTGCAGTGGCCTTTGCGCTTTTTAAAGACACGGCAACCAGACTTGAAGCGGTTGCTTACATATCAATTGCAATTTCAATCGGTGTTGTGGACCTTGATATTAAGAAAATTCCTAACTCATCGGTTCTTTCACTAATGATAATAAGAACGGTTGCAATTATTTATGCGATTGCAACGGGCATGCCTGTCAAGCAAACCCTTATCCCTTCTCTCATAGGTCTTGCGGCAGGATTTATTCTCTATCAGCTTCCGATGCTCGTAGGAATTCCGATAGGAACCGGAGATGTCAAATACAGCGCAGCAATAGGCTACTGTCTCGGTGCTTTCGGATATCTTCAGGCTGCACTCATTATGGCAGCGGGATTGATGGTTTATCTGATTTATCTTATCGCAACAAAGAAAGGTTCACTCAAAACGGCAGTTCCGATGGGGCCTTATCTTTCGCTCGGAGTTGTGGTTGCGGTTTTGCTCCCCGCTTTTGGAGAGCTTTCCGATAAAATCTTCTCTGCTTTATTTTAGTAACAATACCCTTATGAAGGGGTAGAAAAATAAAAATATTTTAAAAGGAGGCAAATCTTATGTTAAGAAAATGGTTCAAAGACGAAGAAGGTCAGGGCATGGTAGAATACGGTCTCATCATCGGACTTGTCGCAATTGCCGTAATCATTGCGCTCACTGCACTCGGACCGAAGATCAGCGAAATGTTCAACAATGTTGGCGCCGAACTCGATAAAGCAGGCGGCGCAACAGCCTGATTATCTCGGCATGAAACAAGAGAAAGAGAAAAACGGCAAAGAATGAAAACAAATTAATTAATGAAAGAGACGGAGGGTTTAATATGTTGAGAAAATGGTTCAAAGACGAAGAAGGTCAGGGCATGGTAGAATACGGTCTCATCATCGGACTCGTCGCCATTGCCGTAATCATTGCGCTCACCGCACTCGGACCGAAGATCAGCGAAATGTTCAACAAAGTTGGTGCCGAACTCGATAAGGCGGGCAAAGTAGGCGGCGGAGCAGCAACCTAATAATTAATTTATACGGATTTAATAAAACTGAATAATTAACTCCATGTGGGTAAGTTCGCTCGCTCTTGAGCGAGCTTACCCATTAATATTTAAAGAAGAAAATTACCGTGTTGGTGCAGAGGTGAGGAGAATCATGAAACTATTCAGAAAAAAGAGCGGACGCGAGGAGGGCCAGGCAATGGTTGAGTTTGCACTCATTCTTCCTGTATTTCTGCTGATACTTTGCGGAATACTTGATTTCGGCTGGCTGTTCTATAATCAGCTTTCGCTCAATAATGCCTGCCGTGAAGGAGCAAGATATGCTGTTGTTCACACCGCTGAAAACGCCGATACGCAGGCAATAATAAGTCATATTGAAGAAACTACAACAACAGTTTTTGCAAACGACGGCGTTGATATAAAAGTTGAATATACTTCTCCCGCCGACCCGACATCGGGTGACATAAAAGTCAGTATGCAAGCCGATATTTCATTTTTTACACCCGTATTGAGCACGGTTCTCGGCAAAGAAAAAACGATAACCTCAACGGTTATAATGAAAGTAGAATCATAGGAAGGTGACTGTCTGTTATGAAAAAAATATACCTTATAGCGGTTGTTATCGCTCTGGCGGCAGGCGTCGCAACTTACTTTTTTGCAAATGAGCTCAAAACAAGCAGCATCGTAACGGGCGTTGATGAAGCATCCGTACTGATTGCGCTTGAAGATATAGAAGAAAACACCATTCTTACCGAAGAGATGTTTCAGGTTGTTAAACTTCCTGTTACGGCGGTTTCATACTCTACTGTCAGCAATGTGAAGGATATTATCGGATATATGGCGGCAGGCAAAATTCTCAAAGGCGAGCAGCTGATGCTCGGAAAAATCGTACCCGTCGGCAAGGAGAGTGACCAAGCAAGACTCTCTTATCAGCTGGAAAAAGGGATGTATGCATATTCGGTGTGCGTTGGCATTGAAAACGGAGTTTCGTGTTTTATAAAAGAAAACGACAAGGTTAATATTTATGATGTGAACGTTCCGTCACAGCCTCTTCTTGAGAATGTGAGAGTAATCAGAATCAGCGATTATGCATCTAACATTCAGGAAGACACGGGAGCTGAAATAACGTCTTTCTTAGTTATGACTCTTGAACTCAATAAAGAGCAAATTTCGAAAATGATGACGGTTGATACTCCCGCAAGCGAACCGGGAAAAGGCGATAATTGGTTCAGAGCAGTTCTTGTTTCACACATTGAGGCATACGGCCTTTCAGATGATATAAAAAACGCAAACGTACCTGAGGAGCAACCTAAAGTTCCTCATACCAACTACGGAATGGGAGAGATAACGCCGGCTCCGCCGACAACACAAAGCAACTGATGATTGATTGGAGATGAAACGGCTATGGAAAAAATCAATTTACTTGTTTTATCAGATGACATCGATTTAAGAATAGAAATAAAAGATCTTGTAGCCGATGAAGCCTTTGCAATCAGCGGTTACTCGGGTTTTACGGCAGAAGGTAAAACAAAAACGGTCAACAAATTCCCAGAAATTGTTCTGTGCGCCGTCAGGGGAAATGTAAGCGATTCGGTTTTCGGATTTATTCAGGAACTTTTGACGGTCGCAAGAGGCACAATAGCGATACTTGTCAATGACCAAATTGACGTTGAACTCGTCAATAAGGCCGCTCAATACGGAATACGAAAGGTTCTTCCAATCGACGGCATAGGCGCAGAAGCGTTTTCCGAAAACATAAAAACAGTTTATGCGCTCGAAAAGCAACGTGTTCTTGATAATAACGAAGAAAAACGAGTTCGCTGTAAAGCAATCGGTTTTTTTGGCGGTAAAGGCGGTACGGGTAAAACCACTCTTGCTGTCGGCGTTGCATCACAGCTTGCAAGAGCTGGCAAAAGGGTTATGCTTATGGACCTCGATCTGCAGTTTGGCGATGTTATTATGGCACTTGACCTTGATACAAAGCATTCGATTGTTGACCTTGTTCAGGACAGAGGCGGAATTACAATTGAAAACATAAATAATTTTTCTGTTGAACACAGCACAGGGATGAGCGTTCTTTGCGCACCCAAAAGCTCAGAATACGCAGATTTTGTTACCGCGGCACATATTGAACGGATAATCGACATTATGCGTCCGTACTATGAATACCTGATTATAGATTTACCCTCATCTTTCAATGACACAACAATAACCGCTTGCGAAAACTGCGAAGAAATATTCCTGGTTTATAACAACGAAATTCTTTCTCTCAACAATGCAAAGGTCTGCTATACAATTCTTGATCAGCTGCATCAAAGAGATAAAATAAGAATAATTCTCAACAAAACTGAAAAAAGTCTTATCAAAACGGAAGATTTTGAAGAAATGTTTCAGATTCCCGTTTTTGCCGATATACCCGCGGATTATTCCGCTGCGCTGATAAGTGTTAACAAGGGGCAGGCAATAACCGTTGCTCAGCCAAAATCATCGGCGTCAAAAGCAATCTCCGATATGGCGGACAGAATAATCTGCATTCATACCGGAATCGAGCCTGTAAAAGCAAAGCCCGAAAAGAAAAAAGTGTTTGCAAAAGGCAACAAAAAATAATAAGCATTGTGAGGTGCGGTTATGGGACTTTTAGACAGAATTGACGGTCAGAAAAAATTGCAGATGCAAAATGTTTCTGACACGGATGATACAGTTGAAATCACAATAAATGAAGAAACGGTTGAAGACCCGTACCTTGAAGTGAAACGTCGCATCCATTCGGCAATCATTGATGAAATGAACAGAAGCGGTAAAATGATAACCGACCGCGAAGCGATGTACAAAATCGTTGACGATAAGGTTAACGATGACGAATTTCTGATTCCGAGAATGGACCGTGAAAAGGTTGCAATCGGGCTTTTTAACGACATTATGGGCTACGGCCCGATTGAAGAGCTTGTGCAGAATCCTTCGTACAGCGAAATAATGGTAAACGGTCCCGATAAAATCTATGTTGAAGATAAGGGTAAACTCAAGCTCACAGACCTGAAATTCAGAGATGAAGAACATCTGATGAATATTATTAACCGTATAGTATCGAATGTCGGCAGACACGTTGACGAAGCAAGCCCCATGGTAGACGCCAGACTTGCAGATGGCTCTCGTGTGAATGCAATTATCCCTCCCTTGTCGCTCGTGGGCCCCGTGCTGACTATCCGTAAATTCGGTAAAAAACCGATTACGGCACAGCAACTTTTGAAATTCGGTTCGCTTACTCCGCAGATGCTTCAGTTTCTTGAAGCTTGCGTCAAAGGCAAACTCAACATAGTTGTTGCAGGCGGTACGGGAAGTGGTAAAACAACGCTTCTGAATGTTCTTTCATCTTACATTCCAGAAGATGAAAGAATCGTTACTATTGAGGATGCAGCAGAGGTTCAGCTGAAGCAGGAGCACGTTATCACGCTTGAAGCAAGACCCGCAAATCTTGAAGGTAAAGGCGCCGTAACAATCCGAAATCTTGTGAAAAATGCACTGCGTATGCGACCTGACAGAATAATTGTCGGTGAGGTTCGTTCTGAAGAAACTCTTGATATGCTTCAGGCGATGAACACCGGCCACGACGGCTCGCTTACAACAACCCATGCAAATTCACCGAGAGATACGGTTGCAAGGCTTGAAACGATGGTTCTTATGAGCGGAATGGAGCTTCCGCTCAGAGCAATCAGAGACCAGATTTCTTCGGCGATAGATATAATCGTTCAGCAAAGCCGACTTCGTGACGGCACAAGAAAAATAACATCCATAACCGAAATTATCGGTATGGAAGGCGATATAGTAAGTATGCAGGATATATTTGTTTATGAAACCGACGGTGCCGTTGATGCCTCGGGAAAATTCATAGGCAAATTCCAAGCAACGGGAGTTAGACCGAATTGCCTTGAAAAAATCAAAGGAAACGGAGTGACGGTCAATAATGAATGGTTTACAAATTAGCATTGTTATTCTTTCTGTCACCTTCGGTTTGTTCAGCTTCTTTCTGATGGTCAGCATTATGGGCACCGCAACGCAGGATAAGCGTCAGGTTGAAAAGCGAGTCAATAAAATCTCCAGCAAAAAAAGCGGTTTGACGCTTCAGATTCAGGAAAAAAAGAAAAACAGAAAGACATCACTCGTCAGCCGTGCTATGAACGGAAGCAAGCAGTCCGTTAAGCGAAAAAAACTTATGGAAACAATCTTCAATGAGCTTATACTTGCGGACGTTATGATGAAGCCGGAAGAATTCTGCTTGATTTGGGTAGTGCTGACTTTTGTTCCTGCAGGGCTTGCAGCTTTGTTTCAGCTGGGCATGATGCCGTCTGTAACACTCGCTGTGATAGGAGCATTTCTGCCATTAATATTCATAAAAATCAAAAAAGGAAAAAGAACAAAAGCTTTTGAAGCACAGCTTGGCGATACACTGATAATGATATGCAACGGTCTGCGTTCAGGTTTTTCATTTCAGCAAGCAATGGAGAATGTTGCAAACGATATGCCTGCACCGATAGGTATTGAATTCGGCAGAGTTTGCAACGAAATACGCTACGGTGCAACAATGGAAGAAGCGCTCAATAATATGGTAGACAGAGTGAAGAGTCCCGACCTGATGCTGGTCGTTTCTGCAGTTCTGATCCAGCGCACAACGGGCGGAAATCTTTCCGAAATACTTTCAACAATTTCTAACACAATCCGCGAAAGAATCAAAATCAAGGGTGAAATCAATTCAATAACCGCTCAAGGCAGAATGTCGGGTCTGATAATCGGTTCACTTCCGATTGCCATAGCTGCAATTCTTATGGTTGTCAATCCCGATTATATGTCAACGTTTTTCACAACAACGGCAGGGAATATAATGCTTATCGTTTCTGTTGTTATGGAAATTCTCGGTTTTCTCGCAATAAGAAAAGTTGTTTCCATAGAATACTGATACGGAGGTGACCTTTTTGGAATTTCTCGTTATTGCATATTCAGTTCTTGCGTTCATACTTTTTGTTCTGATCGCTTCCCCAATCGGAATAAAAAACGACCAAAAACAAAAGCGCATTGATAGAATAAACAACTCAATAGGTCAACCTGCATTTCAGGAGCTGCAGCTTTCGTTCTACGAGAGATTCCTGGCAAAGGGTGTGAAAAATATTTCTGAAAAGTTCGGACGTTTCGCACCCAAAAAGAAGAATGCCAACAAAACCAAAACTCTTGAAGCGATACGCAGACAGCTTCGATACGCAGGCATATTTATGGAAGCTTCGGATTTTCAGTTCATAAAGAAAGCGTTCCTCGTTGGTGCAGTCTTTCTGACCTGCATTATACTGATTATAGTTAAACCCGAAACGATGATTGCATTGCTCATTTTTGTGATCGGTGTAACCATCGGAGTAATGGGGCCGACAATGTATCTTCGCTCGCGTGTTTCAAGCCATCAGACAGGAATAAAAAAACAGTTGCCGGATGCGATGGATTTGCTTTGCGTGTGCATCGAGGCGGGTCTGGGATTTGACGCTGCGTTGCTCAAGGTTTCTCAGAAATTGAGCGGTCCGTTTATAGATGAACTGCTTATTGTTTACAGAGAAATCCAGATGGGCAGGACCCGAAGAGAAGCTTTGCAGAATCTTTGCGACGCAACCAATCTTGATGAACTCAAAACCTTTGCATCCGCGCTTGTTCAGGCGGAACAGCTTGGCATTCCCATTAATAATGTAATGCGGGCACAGTCCGAACAGCTCAGGGTTGAAAGAAGTCAGCAAGCAAAAGAAAAAGGCATGAAGGCATCAATTAAAATGCTTTTGCCCATGCTTCTGTTCATTTTCCCCGTTGTTTTCATAATTCTTATGGGTCCGACAGTTATGAATATAATAGAAACATTTTAATAACATTATGAAAAAGATAATAATTTTAAAAAACAATATTGTTATCACGGATAACGCAGAGCTTGCCGACACGTTTCTTACCAGATTCAGAGGCTTGATGTTCCGCAAGACAATTGCGGATAACTATGCTCTTTACATAACACCGTGCAATCAGATTCACATGCTTAATATGAAATTCCCGATTGATGTTGTTTATCTTGATGAATACGGAACGGTGATAAAAACTGATATCAACGTACAGTCCGGCAAAATATGCAAAACGGTTAAAAATGCAAAGAGTGTCATTGAAATCAAAAGCTTTTCGGCATCAAGGCTCGGCATACAAAACGGAGATACAATTAAAATAAATACACTGTGAGGGATTAAATATGAAAAGGAATAAAAATGACGCCGTAACCACCAAAGAAAAAACGTCGGAAAACAAAGATTCGCTCAACGGCAGCAATATTTCCTTCGAAAAAACAAATACCGACAGCAACGACGAAAGAGAGCTTCCTTTCAAAAAAGTTCTCTACGGATTTAATCCCGATGAGGTTCATTCGTTTATTGGTGAACTGACAAAAAGTTATGAGGCATCGCTGAAACTTCACGAATCAAAGCTTTCAACGATGAAAGAGGAGCTTGCGTTTTCAAACAGAGAGCGTGACCGATACGCAAAAAAATGCAAGGATTATCAGTCTCAAGCCGATGAAAAAGTTTTGCCTGTTGAAGATAAATCCGACGAATATAACGCAATCATTGCTCAGCTCAAAGAAACTGTCAAAACGCTGGAAGCTGAAAATGAGAATCTCAAAAATATAAAAACCAATTCCGATTCTGCTGAAGAGTATACCGAAAAAATTTCAGAACTCGAAAACAGAAACAGAGAAACGGAAATTACTCTTGCTTCTGCACAAAAGAAAAATGAAGAATTATCGCAGCAAATCCAAAAACACGCATCAATTTCAGATGAATACAAATCCGCAACGCAAGAGCTTGAAAAAACAAAATCACGCCTTTTGCTCTGCGAAAAAGAGTTGAAAAGCAAGTGCGACGAAGCGGAAGAAAAAGATGCAAAAATAATTGCTTTTATCACGGAGAAAAATGATGCGGAAAAGAAAATCACGGAGCTTGAAGTAAAGAACAACGTCTTGTCGCAAAGAATCGCCGAAAGCGAAGAGGAAATTTTAAAGCTCCGCGAAACAAACAAAAGAATCATCTTTGACAATGCAGAAAAAATAAATGCTCTTGAAAACGAGCATGCAAAAAGCAAGCTTGCTGTTCAGAAAGAACTGAAACTTTACGGATACTATGTGGATAGAGCAGAACTTGCAGTTGCCGAGCTGACAAAACAAATTGAACAAATAAAGCAATCAATCGGCAACTCCGAAATTTGATTTTTTGTATTGCTTTTTTGTAAAGGAGTGCAATATCGATGATGAAAAAGAAATGGTTCCGAAAATTTTTCAAAAAAGAAGACGGTGCCGTAATGGTTGTTGCGGCACTCGGTCTTGTTGCATTTCTTTCTGTTGTTTCGCTCGTTACTGATATGGGGCTGAAATATCACCAAAAAAGCAAGCTTCAAAGCGCTATGGACTCAGCGGCGCTTGCGGCAGTCAGATATATGCCGGATGAGCAGACAGCAAGGTCTGTTGCTCTTGAATATGTTGAAAAAAACGGATTTTCCGCAGAAAGCGTTACAATCGAATTCCCTTCTGACGAAATAATCCGTGTAAGCGATTCTGTACAAAGCAAAACAATATTTGCAAGTCTTTTCAAAACAGATTCCGTTCAGATTGACGCAAAAGCCGCCGCAAGATTTGTTGATAAAGATATGGCAATAGATTTTGATTATCTGATGTTTCACGGCGATAATTCACAATTTACTCTGAACGGTCACTACAACATAGGCGGCAGCGTTTTCGGCAACGGAAACGTTCACGCAGACGGTGGTAGCGGCAGCAGTATTACAGGCACTGTTTTTTCCGTAAAAACCGCATCACACAATCAGCACAGTGTAACGGTTAACCGCCTTGAAAGCAATGTCACAAAGCAGAGTATGCCCGATTTTGATGAGGAAATAATGTTTGTTGCTCCAACGGCAAGCGAAGCGATGTTTGTTAAATCATATACGCCCATCAGTAAAACAAATTTTTATCTTAACCGCTATCCCGACGGAACAACAATAACATCCTCCGTTTCAATCAATGGCAACACCTACTGTTCAGGAAGTCTTTCAACAAGCTACAATTCCGATGCGCTGATTATATACGGCGATTTGTATGTTGAGGGCGACTTCAGCCCGCAATGCCCCGTTTATGTCAAAGGCAATGTCTATTGCGGCGGAAATCTGACCACAACGTGGGATAAAGCACTTACCGTAGGCGGTAATTTATATGTGTCAGGCAACACAAACCTGCAGGGTAACACGTTATTTGACGGTAATTATTTCTATACAGGCGGCAATCTCAGCACAGGCTCAAACCACACATATCAATTTAACTGTGAAACCTGTACAGACGGCAACATTACCCTCAACGGCAACAGCACTTTCAACGGTTCTGTATACTGTATGGGTTCATTTGATAAACAGGGCTCTGTTTCGATGACTGCAAACGGAAATATCTATGCGTATGATATGCTGAAATTTCAAAGCGGCGGCACAACGGTGAACGGGGATGTTTTCGTGTGGGGCAAAAACGCAGTTTCAACGGATACGGCAACCGATATTGCAGGACCGTTCACATTGACCGGAGATTTATATAACCGAAAAGGTAACCTTGCCCTTTCGGGGCAGGGCACCTACAACATAAAAGGCGTGCTTTACAGTGGCGGCAGCCTTGAAACAAACCAGGGTTCAAGCGGCATAACCCTTAACGGCTGTATGATAGCAGAGGGGGATATTAAAATCGGCGGCAGCACACACACCTATAATGAATCGGGTGCAACCCTCTCAATTTATTCAAGAGGCGGTGATATCACTCTTTATTCCCAGCAAGGCGGCTTTGATTCATGGGGAATAATCTACGCACCGAAAGGCAACGTTGCGCTGGCATCGGGCAGTTTTGATATTCACGGAAGCATTATAGGCAACACAATAACCTGTAACCCCGGCGGCTTGAATATGTCATATAATGATCGTCAGCTCCCATATTCGAAAAAAGTAAAATCAGCAGTGCTGATTGAGTGACAGATATAATAAAAACAACCCGTCGGTATAAGGCTGATGGGTTGTTACATATTCAATATGTTTTAATCCTGTTCATAGTGATTTGATATGGTATAACACGTTTACGGCATTTGGAAAGTTGACAGTTTTTACTGTTGGTGATATAATTATCACGGTTAAAAATCAAGTAAGATGAACGAGAAAATTGTGGTTGGATTGACGAGCAAGAGTTGAAACTCAGGCTTGTTTCCAAAGACGCCGAAATCACCTCGCTGTGGGTCAAAAGCCATGATTTCAAGTTGCTCCACTCGGACAAAAAAAGACTCTGCGTTGTAAAAATCAGAGTCTTTTGCTTTATTTACGGAGTTGTTATTATGAAAGAAAATTTCCCGGTAAAAGCTAAATCAATATTCCTGTGGATTGTTAAAGCTTTCGTTGCAGGGGTTGTTGCGGTTTTTGTTCTTTCTGCAGTTGCTTTTTTCTATAATTATACGGGTATGCATATTGCTAATCCGACCAAGGCAACCGATTATTCTTGGCAGAAAAATCAAATCATGTTTAATATGAAAGAAGGATTTTCTTTTGTCAAAATGGACGAAAACGGCTTTAACAACAGCGCCTCTGTTGCCGATAAACCTGTTGATATCCTTCTTATGGGCAGCTCTCACATGGAATCTTATCAGGTGAACGGAGATGAAAATTGCGGATATCTTCTTAATGAATATTTGCCCGAATACTATACTTATAATATTGGCGTTTCAGGCCATACAATTTATCGGATAGCGGATAATATTGATGATGCATTAGCAGAACACAAGCCGTCAAAATATGTTCTTATAGAAACAAATACTGTTTGGCTTGATTGTCATAAAATGAATGAAGTCATTTCCGGCAATGCAAGCGCCATAGAGTCATACGACAGCGGAATTTTGTTTTATCTTCAAAAAATCCCTGCATTCAAGCCGATTTATAATCAGCTTGATAACTGGTTGCACATTTTGCCTGCAAGTGATAATTATCCTTCAGGGGAAACCGTTGTTCCCGATGAATACAAACCAACACTTTTGAAGTTTTTGTCTGTTATTGGTGATAATGCCGAAAGGCATGGTGTTACCCCGATTATCTTTTATGCTCCGAATGAGTTTCTTAACGATGACGCAACGGTTACTTATCAAACCGACGATAAATATCTGGAGATTTACAAGGAAGTGTGCGAAGAACTGAATATTGTTTTTGTTGACCTTTCAGATTCCTTTGCTTCTCTTTATAATGAACAAAAGATTTTGGCGCATGGTTTTCCCAACAGCGCGGTCGGAACAGGTCATCTTAACAAATACGGGCACAAGGCCGTTGCCGAAACTCTTGCTGCAGAAATACGCAAAAGGGAGGTAAAATAATGTCATTTACCGAATACGGTTTTTTTGCTTTTTTTGCGGTTGTGTATGCTGCAATGTGGATTTCAAAGCTTTTGTTCGGCAAAAAGTCCTCCTTTGCAAGCATAAATAAAATAATTCTTCTTGCTGCGAGCTACGCTTTAACCGCGTTTGCCGACTGGAAGTTCTGTTTCAGTTTGCTGTTGGTAACAGTTCTGATTTATTTTATTGCGATTTTTATAAATAAGAATGAAAAAAACAGCAAAGTTTTGCTTTCTGTCGGAGTGACTGTTATTCTTATTCAACTCGGATTCTTTAAGTATTATGACTTTTTTTCTCAGTCAATCGGCGTTTTGTTGGGCAAGGATTTTGTAACTTTGAATCTTATTGCGCCGCTGGGAATATCCTTTTATTCTTTTTCTGCGATAGGATATCTGATTGATGTTTACAGAAAGAAGTATCCTGCGAACAAGAATTTTATTGATGTTGCTCTTTACATCTCATTTTTCACAAAACTTGTTTCCGGTCCGATTGTGAAACCTGAAAAATTCTGGAGTCAACTTGATTCGGCGCATTGTGTGTCGCTTAAAAATTTAGAATCAGGCATACAGATTGTTGCTTTGGGTATATTCAAAAAAATGGTTTTGGCTGATAACCTTGCTGTTTTTGTTAATGATGTTTTTGCTGCTCCCAAAGCCTTTGATTCTGTAACGATTCTGCTTGCGATGATTTCTTATTCGCTGCAAATCTATTTTGATTTTTCAGGATATTCGGATATTGCAATAGGTTTTTCAAAAATCTTAGGCTTTGATTTTGATAAGAATTTCAATTTGCCTTATGCATCACTCAACCCGACTGAATTCTGGAAACGCTGGCATATCAGCCTCTCACAATGGCTTCAGGAATATCTGTATATTTCTCTCGGCGGTAACAGGAAGGGCAAGTTCAGAACAAACCTCAATTTGCTTTTGACCATGCTTATCGGCGGATTGTGGCACGGAGCAAATTTCACTTTCATAGCATGGGGCGGAATAAACGGTGTTGCGCTTATTATCCATAAATATTATCTCAAAAGCAGAAGAAACAAAGATTCGTCTTTCATGCCCGGTCTTAAAAAGATTTTTTCAGCGATGCTGTGTTTTGCTTTTGCAACATTTACATGGGTATTTTTCCGTGCGGAATCGTTTGGCAATGCGGCTGATATGTTTGTCGGATTGACAAACACCGACGGAATAACTCAAATATATTCTTGGACTTTTGCGGCAATGTTTTATGCGATTGCTGAAATAATATGGGCGCTGTTAAGCAAAAATAAAAACGGCGAAAAAATATCATCTGAATATATAATATTGGATTTGACGAAAATTTCGGGTCTGGCATTTTTCTTTACATTTGTCGGGATTACGGTGCTGTTGGCATATATCGGAAACACGGCATTTATATACGGAAATTTTTGACGTTTTATTTGTTCGAAATTCATCATCGGATAACGGATGGCGCTTGCTAAGATTTTTTAGCGTTTCAACAACCGTTATCTGATGATTTTTTGCATAAACATCTTTCGAAAAACAGTTTGCGTTGACATTTAAGGTATACAATGTTATAATTACGAAAACACCGAAGTGCGTCTCCGTTTTTGGAGATGCTTTTTTCATAATAAGGAGAAATAAGATGAAAAAAATAGGCAGGCAGGTTTTGTTTCTTGCAACGTCGGCGAATAATCCGAGAAACGGGGAAGGTTCATTTATCAGGCTTAAAAACGGCTCGATTATGTTTGGATATACCGAATTTCTCGGAGATGACTGGGAGGATGATGCTCATGCGCGTATTTCTGCCGTGATTTCCGAAGATGAGGGCGAAAGTTGGTCGCAGCGAAGGGTGCTTTTTGAAAAGCCCGAAAATGCAAAAAATATTATGAGCCTGTCCTTTCTGCGCATGAACAACGGCGACCTTGGCGCTTTTTATATAGTAAAAAATTCGGACGGAACGGATAAAATCGTTTTTGTGCGCTCGGCTGATGAAGGACAAAGCTGGACTAAACCCGTCAGCTGCATGGATTGCTTGGAGGAGCAGGACTACTATGTTTTAAATAATGACCGGGTTGTTAAGTTGAAAAACGGGCGCATTATCTTTGCTGTTGCAAGGCACACGGTTCTTACGCATAATAAGGATTTTATGCCGGGGGAAATTTGCTTTTTCATTTCCGATGATGACGGCTTAACCTGGAACAAAACAGAAACCGAACTCAAATGTCCGTTTAAGAATAACCCTGACGGATATGAGGAACCCGGGCTGTATGAGCTTGCCGACGGCAGGCTTTGGTGCTACATAAGAACAAGCATCGGCTTTCAGTTTGAATGTTTTTCCGACGATTTCGGAACAACATGGTCAACACCGGAACCGAATTTGTTTTTCTCTTCTGCCTGTTCTCCGATGCTTGTTAAAGATTGCGGCAACCTGACCATCGCTGTTTTTAATCCTGTTCCCGAGCATGTTTTGCGAAACGAAAGCGAGCCGTGGGGCAGAACACCTTATGTTCTTGCGGTGAGCATGGATAAAGGTAAAACTTTTAATAAAGAAAATATGTATTACATTGAAGACGACCTGAACAACGGCTATTGCTACCCCGCAATTTTTGAAGGGGATGATTGTTTTCTGGTTGCGTATTATCACAGTAACAACACGGATGTATGCCTCAACAGCACTAAGATAGTTAAAATTAAATATAGCGAGATTGAAAAATAATAAAATTAATGCTTGCTGTTTTGCAATGACAGCTATTGACGAAAAAACAAAATATTGCTATACTTTATAAGGATTTTAAAATTAAAGGAGTGGTTCCAATGGCAAAGAGCATACAGGATATTCTTGCGATTATCAAAGAAAACGATATTAAAATGGTTGATTTTAAAATGGTTGATATTAACGGCCAGTATCGCCATGTAACTATCCCTGCGGAGAATTTTTCCGAGGATACAATGAAGAGCGGCATCGGCTTTGACGCTTCCAACTACGGCTATGCAGTTGTTGAAAAGAGCGACATGGTGTTTATTCCCGACCCCGACACAGCGGTTATTGACCCCTTCTGTGAAATTGCAACTCTGTCAATGACAGGCAACGCAATGATTATTGACAGCCCCGAAAACCGCCCTCTCGCTCAGTATCCCAGAAACATCATCAAGGCAGCTGTTGAGTTTATGAAAAACAGCGGCGTTGCAGATGAAATGAAGATTCTTCCTGAGTTTGAATTCTATCTTTTTGACGATGTTACATGGAGCGTTGATGGCAGATACATCGGAGCTACAGTTGACGCAAAGCAGTCATACTGGAATTCAGATGTTGAAGGTAAAGGTGTTGTTGTTGCGAAGCAGAAGAACTATCACATTGCGAAACCCTTCGATACTTCCTATGAGTGCCGCAGCGAAATGTGCATGCACATGAAGGATGCAGGCATTGAAATCAACTATCATCATCCCGAAGTTGCAGCATCAGGTCAGTATGAAATCGAGCCTCAGCTCGGCGAAGTTGTTCACATGGCAGATGCTTCAATGATGATTAAGTATATCATCCACAACACCGCTCTCAAGTATGGCAAGACTGCAACATTTATGCCAAAACCCATCTACGGCGAAGCAGGCAGCGGTATGCACGTACACATGCTCCTTTTCAAGGATGGCGAGCCTGTATTCTCAGATGATAACGGCTATTCACACCTGAGTGAAACTGCTCATTACTTCATGGGCGGCCTTCTCAAGCATATCGGCGCACTCTGCGCTATCACCAACCCCAGCACAAACTCGTTCAAGCGCCTTATTCCGGGCTTTGAGGCTCCCGTAACCGTTGGCTATGCAACCTCAAACAGAAGCGCCGTTATCAGAAT
>JAZRIG010000106.1:0-6058 GCA_045645145.1 Acutalibacteraceae bacterium | reverse complement strand
TATTCCTTGAAATCTCTGTAGATATGTTCTGTGTAAACGTTATCTTCATCCTTATCATGGAGAGGATACCAAACCTGAGCGAAGAAGGGATTAACCTTTGCCTCATCGTCATAAGCCCAACGGAATTTCTTCTGCTCAGCCTTTTCAAGGGTTGAGGGAAGTTCTTCGTTGCACCAGTGACCGCCTCTGAGAACAAGGTTGGGTGACATCATGAACTCATGACCGTGAGCGCACTTCCAAAGGATGGGAGTATACATATCAACGATTTCAGTTGCAAGGCATTCTCCGCCTCTGAAAGCAGCTGCTTTCTGAAGATCTTCGAGTGTGAGTGAATCGAAATCCTTTGTCTCATCATAACCATGGTCAAGAACAAGAGCCTTTGAAGGATCATCGTTGGGACGGTAAACCTTAACCTTGCTCCAGTCGTTGCCGATTGCATCCCACTTTGCTTTCGAACCAACATAAGCGTTGATTCTGGGAGTAACGTTGTTTTCTCTCCACCAAAGAGTGCCGTAAATGGGAGTCTTTGCAATCTTCTTCATGAAAGGCTTAACAGCAAATGCAAAGGGCTTTGCAAGCTTTGCAAGCTTATAGAACCATTCAACTCTGTTCATAACGCTCTTGAAATAATCTTCAATGGGCATATTAGCACGGAAGTGGCAGTACTTTTCAAGTACATCAGAGTCAAGATACCACTGACCGTGGAAGTTTCTTGTGATAAACCAGTCGGGATCGAAGAGCTTTCTGGGATCACCGAGACCAAGGCCGTATTTACCGAGAAGAAGCTGTTCGAACTCGAAGTTTGTGATTCTGTACTGAGCACCTGAACCGATGTTGTAGAATCTTCTCCAGAATTCTTCGGGAATGTCATCGCCGCATACGTTTACAAGGAGACGGCCTGAATCTTCAACAGTTGCCCACTCAAGAACGCCATTGATAACAACGTGATACATTATGGGTTCCATATTCTTAACAATTTCAGGATAAAGAATACCTGACTGACGGAGTGATACCCAATGCTTAAGGCCTGATTCAGCAAAAACAGCCTCTGCAAGAACTTTTGATGTTGCATAGTGGTCATAAATGCTGATTTTAATGGGGTCACCGGTACGTGCCCAATGAATGGGATCATCTCTTTCGCCTGTTTCAGCAACCGTACCGATATAAACAACCTTAATTGCATCGGGATCGGGCTGAGCCTTAACAGCTGCAACAATGTTCTTTGCTGCGCCGACATTTGTTTTAATTGTGTTGATGGGATAATAGTCAGCAGAAGGAGAAACCATGCCGCCAACGTGAAGAACATAATCCGAACCGGTTACGCACTCAAGAACACTTTCATACTTCTTAAGATCGCCCCAAACAATTTTTACGGAAGGATCGTTCATATAGGGAGCAAACTGCTTTCTGTTCTTTTCACTGTCACGAAGAAGAACAACGATATTGAACTGATTTTTCTTAGCATAGAGCTGATTAAAACCTTCCCAACCCATGGTACCTGAAGCACCGGTAAGGAACACCGTCTTTTTCTGTGCCATTTTGATTTCCTCCAAACAAAAAAATTATTTTGCCAAATTGATACATGATAATGTTAACATATTTTTTTACATAAATCAACAACATTTTTAACGTTAAATGTATAATTTAACAATATTTTAAACGATAGCAAATTTTTCTTTAAATATGTTTTCAATAATATGCATCTGTTCAATTTCTTTTTTATTTCCTTCGGTGAAAAGAGATGCATCCTTAACACGGCAATTGTAGCCGATATCAACACCGCAAAGTCCGAGATGATATTTGGCATTAACAGGATACATCTGGCATTCGGCAAGAGAGGCAAAAGCAAGAAAAGCCTGAACCTGTTCTGCCTTTTCCGGTTCATTTTTGTAGTTTTTGCAAAGCCATGAGTAAATCTCGGGGTGGAAATTACCCATAACTCCGGAGAAGCCTGCACATCCTGCTCTGAGAGATTCAAGCAAGGTTGCGGAATTGGCATTATAAATTTTCAGTCCAAGACCATCAACCGCCTTCAATTTTGCTTCTATTTCACCAATGCGGCAGCAAGTATCCTTAAGGAATTTGAGTTTGCCGTCAAGCGCACATTGTCTGAGAGTTTCAGGTGACATAAGCCGTTTATAGGGATACGGGCATTCATAGATTCCTAAGCCTGTTTCCGGTATAGAAGAAACCATTTTTTCATAGTTTCGCAGAAAAACAGAATCATCCTCATCCTGCTTTGCAAAACGGTTTGCAATAAACACATACGCATCAATTCCCTCGGATATGAATGCATTTGCTTCATAAATCTGCCTGTCAAGTTCATCAGCCGTATGTCCTGAAGCAACAATGCTCATATCGGCAGGTTTATTTTTCATAATGAACTTCAGAAGCTCAAGACGCTCCTCAAAAGAAAGGAAAAATATTTCGCTTGATTGGCAAATAGCGAAAATTCCGTCAACACCGTTTTTATGATACCATTCAAGAATTCCGAGTACACCATTGTAGTCAATTTTATTGTCAGCGGTAAAAGGGGTAACCATAGTGGGGTAAACGCCGTCGGGAATATTTTTAATCATAAGCCACAGCTCCTAAGAAAAAAATAAGCGGTAAGAATCTACCGCTTTAAGTTTAATATTATCCAACAGCTTTGTCAATGCTATGATGTTAACTTTTTTCTTATTATTTCCAAAACAGTTTTTTCCCTGCGCGAAACCTGAACCTGGGTCATTCCCAGGTGTTCCGCCGTTTTTGATTGAGTCAAGCCTTTATAATATCGCAGTTCTACCAACTTGCGGTCACGCTCGTCCAAAGTTTCCAGAACCTGCCTGAGCGCAAGAAAGTCTGAAATCTCGTTTTCGGGTGAATCGACGGGGATATCGATTTGTTCATCGCCATCTTCGCCTGCCGTTAATGAAAATGCAGGCATTGAAGCATTCAAAAGCATTGATGCTTCCGTCACTTCAATTCCAAGGCTTTCCGCAACCTCGCTAACAGTCGGCTCTCTGCCGAGGTTAACTGCTATCTCTTCTTTTTTTCTGATTGCAATGCGAGATTTCTCTTTAATTGCACGACCGATTTTTATTGAACCTCCGTCGCGGAAAATTCGTTTAATTTCTCCGAGTATAACCGGAACGGCATAGGTTGAAAACATAAATCCGCGAGATTCGTCAAAATTATCCGCCGCTTTTATCAAACCTACGCAACCCGCCTGAAATAAATCATCATATTCCGCTCCCCTGCCTTTAAAACGGTTGGCGCACGCATGAACGAGACCGATGTTTTTTTCAACAAGTTCATTGCGCAGTTTTTGTGATTCAGTCATCAGTTGAATCACGTCCCTTGAATTTTTTCACAAGAGTTACGGAAGTTCCTTTCCGCGGAGTTGAGCTTACTCTGATTTTGTCACAGAAGCTTTCCATAACAGCGAAACCGAGACCTGCTCTTTCACCTCCCAAAGTGGTGAAAAGCGGCTCCATCGCTTGCTTTATATCTTCGATGCCGCATCCTTTGTCTCTGATTTTCACTTTAAAAACTCTGTTTTCATATATTGCTGCCCGTATGTAAATAATACCGACGCTTCCCGAATAGGCGTGAACAATGCAGTTTGTGACCGCCTCGCTTACAGCCGTTTTAATATCAGATATTTCTTCAACATTCGGGTCAAGTTGCGCTGCAAATGCTGCAACTGCCGCCCTTGCAAACGCCTCATTAACCGAGCGACTTTCTATTTGCAATTTCATTTCATTTAATGCTTTCATATAATTACTCCTTCATTTTTAATGTTACAAGTTTTTCAAGACCCGCAAGCCGCATTATAGAATGCAATCTGCTCGATAAATTTATAACCTCCGTATTTCCGCCATAGCTCTCAACAATTCTGTATCTTCCGAGAACAAACCCGATGCCGGAGCTGTCCATAAAAGTTACATCGCCAAAATCAAGGCGCACATTCGGCGCAAGCGCTGATTGAATTGCTTCGTCAGCCTCCAGCCTCAAAGCGGCAGCATTGTGGTGATCCATTTCACCGCTGATTGCAATCGTTAACCTGACAGGGGTGGATGTTATTTTAATCGCCATTTTTACTCTCCTTTGCATAAAAAAATCCCTTATCCAACAGGATAAGGGATTAGTGATAAAAATTTTGTTGAATTGTTGAAGCTGCTAAAAATTAAGAAGGTTTTCCCTGATTTCGCCGGCCAAATAGAATGAACCGCAAACAATAACGGCATCATCGGGCTGAGCGATGTTTTTTGCTGCAGTTACGGCTTTTGCGGGGTTAGATATATCATAACAATTACTGCAATATTTCATTGCATTTTGCATAAGCGCATCACTGTTTAAAGCTCTGGGAACATCCGCTTTTGTTGCAATAAAAGTTTCGGCAAAAGGTGCAACAGCAGAAAGATAAGAAAGATAATCCTTATCTGCCATCATAGATGAAACCATTATGATTCTTTTGTTCTTTAAATGTTTATTTATGAATTCCGAAAGTGCTGCGGCGCAGCCTTCATTGTGACCGCCGTCAAGTAAAATAACAGGACGCTTTTTGATAAGTTCAATCCTTGCAGGCATTAGCGAAGATTCAATGCCGTTAATTATTGACTGATTGGAGATTTTAATTCCCAAGCGTGACAAAGAACGAACCGCCTCAATTGCCGTGCATGCATTGAATATCATGTGTTTGCCCGCAAGCGGAAGTGTAAATTCAATATCATCATAAACAGCGAGGGTTCCTTCAAGCTTTTCTTGCAAGACTTTCAAGCTGTTAATATCAGGAATACGCAATGTGTTGCATCTTGCCTCGCATGTATCTCGGATAACCTGCATCGCTTTCTCATCTTGAAACGGATAAACAACGGTTTCTGCGCCGAATTTTATGATTCCGCACTTTTCTGCAGCGATTTTTTCAATAGTGTCTCCAAGAATGGCGGTATGGTCAAGCGAAATGCTTGTGATAACGCTGACATAGGGAGCCTCGATAACATTTGTTGAGTCCAGTCTGCCGCCAAGACCGGTTTCAAGAACAACAAAATCGCATTTTTTTCTTTCAAAATAAACAAAAGCGGCAGCTGTTATGGCTTCAAACTCTGTCGGATTAAGCCCTGATTCGGCAACTTTTTCAACCGCATCTTTCACCAAAGTCACACATTCGGCAAGGTCATGCTTTTCAATCATATTTCCGTTATACTGAATGCGTTCACGAAAATCCGTAACATAAGGCGAAATAAAAAGTCCTGTATTATATCCGCTCTTACACAAAATATTGGAAATCATGGTTGATGTTGAACCTTTCCCGTTGGTTCCGGCAACATGAATTACCTTTAGCTTTTTCTGCGGATTTCCAAGCGCCTCACAAAGCGCACGGATACGCTCCAAGCCGGGATTAATACCAAATTTCTCAAGAGAATGGATATATGATATTGCTTCACTACAATTCATAACTTCACCTTTTATAAAATATGGCGGGAGCAAGCCCCCGCCTTACTTCAGAATAAATATCAGAATCAGCCTAACTTTGCAATGCTTTCTTTGAGCATTGCAATTTTTTCGGCATATTTTGCTGCCTGTTCACGCTGAGCGGCAACAACATTTGCAGGTGCTTTTGCAACAAAGTTTTCGTTTGAAAGCTTGTTGTTGACAAAATCGAGATCTTTCTGAACAGCGGCAAGCTCTTTGTTAAGCCTTGCTTTTTCTGCTTCAAAATCAACGAGTTCACCCATGGGAATATAAATCTTTGCGTCCTGAGTAACAATGCATACAGCACCGTCAAGTTCAAACTCATCAGCGATTTCAACCTCAGATGCGCTTGCGAGCTTCTGCATAAATACGCCGCCCTGCTCAAATGTTGCTTTATGAGCTGTTGCAATATATACCTTTGCCTTCTTTGAAGGAGGAACATTCATTTCTGCTCTGCGGTTTCGGATAGCGCGGACAGCGGTCATGATTCTTTCCATTTCAGCTTCTTCGGCAGCGAATGAAAGAGCATCATCAAATTCAGGCCATGAGGAAATCATGATTGATTCGCCGATATGAGGAATAGTCTGCCAAATTTCTT
>JAZRIG010000105.1:0-35895 GCA_045645145.1 Acutalibacteraceae bacterium | reverse complement strand
TCGTGAGGAATAAAGAACTGAACAATACACGCCCCGAGGGCATAAAGAACAATGCTGTCCGAAAGGAAAATAAGCAGCATTGAAAGGCTTATGCCAAAGGTATTTATTATCAGGAATGTTTTGCGTCCGAAACGGTCAGCAAGCGGTTTGTAAAAAATTGCAAGTATTTGAAAAGGCACGACCACCATCGTTAAAATATCAAGTAAACCGACGGAGCTTTCACCGTAACGCGCAAAAAGATCATTCGCAATTTCTGTTTTCATCAGCGTTCCGATTTGCGAAGCAACCTCATCGGTAATATAAATCAAGCTTATAATCAAAACGAGATAAACAAGATAAAAGCTTTTTTTAGGTTTTAACTTTTCACGCTCCCATTTTGCAATTTCTTTTTCTCTTTTTCTTTGAATTCGTGCTGCCTTTTCCCGGGAAATTTCCTTGATTTTCATAAGCAACTTCCTTTATTTCATTTCTTTTTCTATCCACGCCATTAAAAGATTAACAATTTTCTCCTGTTGGCTTTGTGTCAGTTCGCACCCTTGGGGAACACTATACCACTTTTGCAGACATCCGCGGCAACAGCAGGCACATGCATGCTGCGCTTTAAAGACAGGATGTCCCTTTGTCGGGGTTTGCCTGCCGTCATTAGGTATTACGGCCGGAGCAAGCCTGGTTCGGATAAAATCACTCGCGTGAGATTTTATCAACCCTATTCCTTTTTCTCTAATATAAGCTTTGTCTGAATTATCGAGGTGAAAACCCGCTCTGAATTTTGATTTGCCCAGCTTGGCGAGGGCTTGCTCAACAGTCTGCATATTCCGCCTCACTCATCCGCATTTTTTATATTTTATATCATACCACACAACAAAATGAATCACAACAAATTTTTTATATGTACTTTAAAACGTACATTTAATATGATATATTATATGTAAGATAATTAATGAGGTGTATTTCCATGTCACGTTCAGCAAATCAGAAACTGAAGTTATTATATTTGGCAAAATTTCTTTTGCAAAACTCGGATGAAAACCATCCGGTAACTACTGCCCAAATAATTGAAGAACTTTCTAAAAACGATATATCAGCAGAAAGAAAAAGCATCTATGATGATATTGATGCTTTGAGACTTTTTGGCTTTGACATAGTTCAGATACGAGGCAAAAACGGTGGATACTATATTGGGGAACGTGATTTTGAACTTCCGGAGCTGAAATTGCTTGTTGACAGCGTCCAGTCCTCAAAGTTTATTACACAGGATAAAACATACAAACTAATCAAAAAAATTGAAAGCCTTGCAAGTGTATATGACGGCCAGCTTCTTCAGCGTCAGGTTTTCGTCAGCAACAGAGTCAAAAGCATGAACGAAAGTATTTATTATACAGTTGACAGTATATCGGATGCCATAACACAAAACCGAAAAATAAAATTCCGTTATTTTGAATACACAATCACAAAGGAACGGCGTTTCAGACATAACGGCAATTTTTATTTTGCAAGTCCGTTTGCTCTTATATGGGACGATGAGAACTATTATATGCTGGCATGGGATTCCGAATCCTCAAAAATGAAGCATTTCAGAGTTGATAAAATGCATGCGGTAAGCATGCTCGATGATTCTCGCGAGGGCAACGAAGAGTTCAAAAAAGTTGATATGTCATCATATACCAAAAGCGTTTTCGGCATGTTCGGCGGTAACGAACAAAAAGTCAAACTCAGGTTTTCAAATCATCTTGTCGGGGCTGTTCTTGACCGCTTCGGAAGAGATATTATTGTTGTTAAAGACGGCGATGAGCATTTCACGGTCAGCGTCAATGTTGTTGTGAGCCAACAATTCTTTGCATGGATGTTTGGATTCGGAACGGACGCAGAAATTCTTTCCCCGTTAGAAACAAGAGAACAAATGAAAGAACAGATAATTGAACTGACACAGAAATACATATAAAAACCAGAGCCTTCACTTTTTGTGAAGGCTCTTTTCTTTAAATCTTAAATTTGCTTTTATAATCCGGCGCATGTTGGATATTAAACACCATAACCCTCATATCATTATTGCAATATCAGCATATCTGCTTTGCACAGTTTTGCTAACATAAAAGCTTTTATTCTTCCTCTGTATTATTTGAAGAATCACGGTTCTTTTTGGCACTAAATGCGCCGAAAACCGCAATAATCAAAAACAATAGGCCGCCAAAAAAAGTAGCAATTGTTTTATATTTTTGCCCTTTAGATAGGGGCATTGTCTTAGAAGTTTCGGAAACTTCGGTGGAATAATGCATTTCGGTTTCAACTGAATGAGTTGTTCCCGTGGCTGTCAGCTCATTTTTAATCACATTTACCGCCGCTTCCGTAACGGGAATGTGCGAAATGATAACTTCTTTCTCATAATAAACAATTGTTGCTGCCGCCAAGGTTTCTGACTTTGCGGGTTCAGTAGATTTTTTTGAAGTTTCCTTAGTTTTGCCTGTATAACTATAGGGCGGCGAGGTTTTGATTACAAATTTTTGAGTTGTCGACCTCTTCTGTGTTGTTCGTTTGGCATTGGCTGTTTTGCTTGTAAGCAAATCGGGATTATAAGCAGGGTCGCTGTTATCATGGGTCGGTGCAATCTCAAGCGCTGTGGTTTCAACATACTTCTCATTAATCAATGAAAAATTATAGTAGTTTGACGGTTCACCTTTAGCATCAATAAACCTGACTCTGCCGTCAAGTGTTTTTGGTAATCCTGATTTTATTCCGATTCGGATTTCACAGGTCACACCGTTATTTTCATCAACGGATAAAGCTCCGTCAAAGCTGTATTTCTGAATATCGTAGCTGCTTGGTGAATTGTTCAGAGTAATCTCAAAGGGTGAAGAATTCTCTATTTCAAGAGAAATTCCGGCCAAAGAATTATCCTGTTCCAAGACGGGGTCAATAAACATAAAACAAAGAAAAACAGCGCTGTTTTCAAAATCAAATTCAACCTTAACAGCCCCAAAATTCACCCCGCAGTTACTTTCACCGTTAACTAATTTATATGTTGTTGCGCCATCCCATTCCGCGCCTGTATCAAAGCCGTCAATATGCGCTGAAAAAGCAGACAAAACGAATAAAAACAACATAATCAAAAAGCAAATCACAGCCAAAAGTCTTTTCATAAACCTACTCCGATAAAAATGATATCGGTCTAATTATAACACATTAATAAGTTTGTTTCAGCAATTGTGCCAAATCGCCACAAAACAAAAAAGCTCCGCAATGCGGAGCTGAATTAAATATCAAACCGTTTCAACATCGATTCCGAGAATAACAACATCATCAACAGGCTTGTCGGCATATCCGGTTTTAACAGCAGCAATAGAATCAACAACATCCATGCCTTCAACAACCTGACCGAAAACGGTGTGTTTATAATCAAGCCAAGGAGTACCTCCGAGCGACTTATAATCCTCAACACATTCGGTGGGGAATCCGCGGTCGGAAAGTTGCTCCATCTGAGAAATCAGACCGCTGTCAACCTCTTTAGCCTGAACAATGAAAAACTGGCTTCCGTTGGTTGAAGGGCCTGCATTGGCCATTGAAAGCGCGCCTCTGATATTATGGTAATCTACACTGAATTCATCTTCAAAGCTTCTGCCCCAGATGCTTTCTCCTCCGCGGCCGGTGCCTGTGGGGTCACCGCCTTGAATCATAAAATCAGGAATAACTCTGTGGAATATAATTCCGTCGTAATAACCGTTTTGGGCGTGAGTTGTGAAATTTTCAACCGCTTTGGGAGCTGCATCGGGGAAAAGAAGAATCTTGATATCTCCAAGTGTTGTTTTCATAACAGCAATCTTATCGCCGCTCATAATTTCTCTGATTTGCTTGCTCATTTTATTATCCTCACTTATTTTTCTTCGTATTTATCGGAAAGCTGCATAAAATCTATTTTAGACATTTTTGTTCTCGGGAAAGCATCATAAATCTCAATTTTTCGCGGGCAAGAAAATTTTGCAAGATTCTTTTTGCAGTATGCCTGAATCTTATCTGTTGCATCATCGCGATTCATTTCTTCCTTAAGCGTTACGCAAAGCTTAACGCAAGGCTTTCCTTTTTGATAACCCTGAACAGCACAAGCTTCACTGACAAAGGGCAGCTCAAGAACAGCATTTTCAATATCTATGGGATAAACATTGTATCCCGAAATAATTATCATGCGTTTCTTTCTGCCTGTGAAATAAATAAATCCGTCGGAATCCTTGTGGCCAAGGTCACCTGTCAAAATCCAGCGTTCACCTTTTTTGTCAATATAAACGCCTTCATTTCTAACCGTGTTGTCACCGTTATAATATCCGATCATAGCGGTATCGCCTTTAACAACGATTTCACCAGTTTGACCTGCAGGAAGCTGATTTTTCATTTCATCCCAAATTTCAACAACAACATCTCCGAGCGGCTTACCGATTGATTCTTCTCTGCATGCATCATATCTGTTAACTACGCAAACAGAAGAAACCTCGGTTAAACCGTAGCCTCTGAAAAGCTTGCCCTTGCCGCCGTTTTTGGCAATTGTTTTGTTGAAATCTTTAACCAATCTTTCAGGCAGAACATCGCCGCCGCAAAAAACAAGACGAAGGTTTTTAAGATGCGGTCCGTCAAAATGCTTATCCTCATACATCTTTTTAAACATATTTGGAACGCCGAGAACAAAAGTAACATTATATTTTTTTAAGTACTTATTGGCAGATTCGGCATCAAACTGAATCATCGGGATTGATGTAAAGCCGTGTGTAATCGGGAAATGCATCGCAACGGCAAGACCAAACGCATGGAAAGAGGGCAAAACAAGAAGCGAATACTCATCACCGGGCTTGTGGGGAACATCAAGAGCTTCAAGCTTTTCGGCAATGTTGTTTATATTATTACTGGAGAGCATAATTGTTTTGCTTTTTCCTGTTGTGCCGCCGCCGTGAAGATAAACGGCTATCTTGGAACCGTCATGATAATCAATTGATTTTTTCTTTGAGCCGATAGCAACTGCCTTGGAATACTTGACTGAATTTTCAAAGCCGTCAATTCCCTTGCTCTTTATCTTTTCAAAGATTTTAAATGCAGGAACTGCGGGAGCAATAAGATAATCCGAATTGGAACACATAATCACGGGGATTTCGCAAGAGTTTATCGCACTCACATACTTTGCCGCAAGAATATCAAGCATAAATATGGCTTTTGAATTAGTAAACTCGATAACCTCTTTAAGCCCCTCAGGCGAAGTAAGCGGATGAACAATGTTGGCAATTACTCCGATTTTGTTAAGAGCATAAAAAGTTGTGAAAGCATGAACAACATTAGGCAAAAAAATAGTTACAACATCTCCGCAGCCAATACCGATTGAATTAATATAAGCCGCAACCGAGTCTGCGTCGCTGATAACCTTGGAAAGCTTTGTTTTGCTGCCGAAAGCAACAACCGCATCATAATCCCCGGTTCTTTTTGCGCAAACCTTCAGATAATCATAACAAGTAAGATTCATAATTTATTACCATTCCATATATAAAACTTCAAAACAGCCGAAATTCCGACTATACATTTTAATTTTAACAATTCAACAATCTTTTGTCAATTTGACTGAGGATATATTAATAAAACTTTAATATATTATATTCTGATAACGGAAATTACTGTTGCGAGGCAGCAAATGAATATTATTTGTCAGCTTGATTTCACCCTCATCAGTAAAAGAGGCAATTATTCCGTTATTATCATAGGTCGCATAAAACGGGACCTTTGCAACCATGGTTAAATTCCACTTGACATTAGGATAAACCTTTCCGAGCTGATTTGTAACAATTGCAATTTCCGGATTAAGCTTTTTAAGAAAGTTTTTTGAAGAGGAACCAAAATATCCGTGATGGCCGATTTTGAGCAAATCGACATCTCCTATATCATCGGCAAGCAAATCCTCAAGCCCGGTTGATTCGGTTATATCCGCCGCCAGAAAAGCAGTTTTTTCACCCTTGGTTACTTTTAAGCCGACACTCGCGGCATTTTCTCCTTTGCCTTCAAGATCTGACGGAGTAACAGTGTTATACATCTGCAACGTAAAATCGCCGAATTCAAACGGTTCACTCGGCAAATCGCTGATTATTTCAACTTCCTTTGCATTCAAATCATCAATAATCTGTGAATAGATTTTATCTATTTCCCAGCTCTCAATCTCATAGTCCTTCGCAATCAACGGGTCAAATTCTTTAAAATACGCTTTACCTATTTTAATATCCTCATCAGTTATAAGCGCATGAAAACAGCCTATATGGTCATAATGGCAATGTGTTCCGAGAATAAAATCAAGATATATTGCACCGTTTCTGTGAAGGCAAACACTTTTGACGTATTCCACAACTTCACTTTCATAGCCCTTATATTCAGTTTTTCTTCTTGGGTTGCTGTTGCCTTCGCCTGCATCAATCATCGCAATTTTTCCGTTGCTTTCAATAACAATAGCATCGGAATTTGCGGTGTTGAGAAAATGAATTCTGTCATCACCGTATTGATAATCAAAAGTTTCGTTTTTAGGATAATATTTGCGCGCATAACGATTGCCGATAACAACAGTTGCGATATCGAGCAAAAAGATAGCCGCCATAAGCGGCACAATAATCCAGGTTGCAATTTTTTTAGCTTTTTTCTTGTTCATGTAACACTCCGCATTTTTAATCCTGAATATTTTAACATATTATCTTGCAATTTACTATAGCAAAACAAAAAGTTTTTCAAAATCTCTTGTATACTTTATAATTTTAATGTAAACTAAGTTATTGACAATTTTCAAAACCAAATGCTTTGAAACGGAGAATACTGATTTGAACTTAAAAAACAACAAAGCTCTTATTTTTACAAAAGAAACGGTATTAGCACTTACTGCTATGTTTCCGCTTGCATTCAGCATGGCGGTTTGCCTTGGAAACGCCGAAATCATCGGTGTTCTTTTTGCATGCATCGCCATGGTATTCATGCCGACAGACAGATTTGAAAAATCGATGCCTGTTTTCAGCTCATTTTTAGTTGTGAGTTATGTATATTCAGAACTTGTTAAATACAACCGTCACGGGGCATTAGCAGCTGCATTCTTGATTTGTGCAATCCTCTTAATACTGTCAGCATTTTTTTACAAGCACTTAAAACCGTTTTTCAGCTCCCCTGCTGTTTCGGGCGTTATGCTTGCAACCGCAATAACGGTTACGGTTTTGTTCACCACCGATTATTTCGGAATAGGCGCAACGGGTGACACGGTTTCGCAAATGATTAAATCATACGTTTCTTTAGGCTTTCACCCAAATTGGAGAGGCGTTCTTTACGGAACAATTGTTATGGTTATAATGATAACGCTGCCGAGAAAATTCAAAAAATTCTCAAAAGTTGTTTCCGCCTCATTCATTGCACTTGTAATTACCCTCTTGCTGAATCTCGCTCTTAATCCCTCCGACATGACAACATCAATCACAGAAATTCAAGACGGAAGCAAATCTGATGCTCTTGCATTTCTGTTCGGCGAATTTATTAGCGGCAGCATAGATAACATAATATACGCCATACCCTCCGGTATCGCTATGTTTCTTATTATTTTTTATTCAGTTTCACAAAATGAGAACGCAAAGAAAAGCGATTATATCATTGCAGGCGCTGCAAACGCAGTTTCAGGCAGCGTGGCTTATTTCCCCCTCCCTTACGGGATAAAAAGGAAAAACATTTTTCCCGGCATTGCAGCAGCAGTAATAACACTTATAATGCTGTATTTCGGTGAAGGCTTAATTCTGAGAATACCGGCTCATTCCTGTGCTGTTGTGCTAATAGTCGGTGCATGGCAAAGCATGAAATGGGGCGAGCTCAAAAAGGCTTTCAGCGGCATCTTACCCATTGTCTGCTTTACCGCATGCCTGCTTGCATGCTTGCTGACCGATTTTGTTCACGGCGTACTGATTTCATTCTTAGTTTCAGTTTTATACAGCGTTTATTCAAAAAAATCAAAGATTTTTAAAAAAAGCTGAATATGCGGTTTTTATGAAATCAGCCAAAGCGGCGTTAAGTTTAGCCGCATCACTATCAGCTGTTTTTTCACATTCAGAATTTATATTAATAAACCTGCGGATATCTTCACCGCAGGTTTTCTTTTTTTTCAAAATTCCGTTTATGATTACCGGCAAAAAATCAAGTTGCTTTTTTATCTTGTTATCGAGGCTTCCTGATTTCTGCGCAAAAGCATACTTCTCACATTCTATGTTTATATCAAAAAGCGCATAGGAAAGTGCCGCAATATCCTCCCTTTCAACAGGCGGCAAAAAATCTTTAGTCAGCCTTTTACAGATTTCAGAAAAAATCATTTCGGAACCGGATACTTTTTTACCCGAAAATGATTTCAAAGCAATTTCACACTGTTTTTCCAACAAGCCGGCATAATCAAAAGCAAACATCACAGCATCACCCTTCTGTATATTAAAGCAACCGCAAAACTAAGCAAAGAGCATCCCGGGAAGGTTAAAAGCCATGCAGCCGCCATTTCCGATGCGACGCTCCAATCAACAGACTTTACGCTTTTAGCCGCTCCGACGCCAAGCACAGCAGAGGTTTTTGTGTGAGTTGTGCTGACAGGTAAACCTAATGCCGTTGAAATAAAAAGACAAATTGCCCCTGCAACGTCCGCGGCAAAGCCCTGATCGCGTCTTAGCTTTACCATATCCATACCAACTGATTTAATAATCCTTGCACCCCCTGTTGCCGTCCCTAAGGATATTGCAGCAGAGCAAATAAAAATCATCCATAAAGGCATACTCATGTCTTCTTTATAATCAGTTGCAAGTGACATAACCAATGATAAAATCCCAACAAATTTTTGAGCATCCTGAGCACCATGCATAAACGCCATCAGCATGCTTGAAGCAATCTGGGAATATTTAAAGAATGAATCAGTCCTTGTTTTTTCAATATTTTTAAATCTGCTGACCGTTATCCGCGATGATACAAAACCGAAAAAAAATCCTAAAACGGTTGACAGCAAAAGGCCCTGCGCCACCTTATTTACGGCACCGAAAACCATGCCGTCAAAACCTGCATTTGCCGCAATTCCTGCACCGATAAGCCCCGCAACCAAAGCATGGCTTTCACTGGTCGGAATCCCGAAAGCCCATGCAGCTGTTGCCCAAATTACAACAGCTGACATCGCAGCACTCAAGGATATCAAAGCCTCTTTTGGATTTTTCCCAAAAGAGGCAATTTCTATTATTGTTTCCGTAACCTTTCTGCTGAATAAACAGGCGCTTACCGAACCCAAAAAATCAAAAACCGCCGCTAAAACGACTGCTTTTTTCAGCGACATACATCTTGTAGAAACACTTGAGGCAATTGCATTAGGCGCATCTGTGCAACCGTTAACAAAAGCAACCGAAAGAGTTATTGCAACAGTCAAAAAAACTGAAAAATCCGAAAAAGCAGCGTTAATAAAGGCAGTAAAACACATAAAATCACCAAAAAAGAAAACGCCTTCCGAAGAAAGCGTTTTAAAATCCGTAATTTTTATATTGATTATTATCTGAACAAATTTCCTCCGTTTGCATCAATACCAACAACAACAGGAAAATCCTTGAGTACAAGACGCTTTACACTCTCGCAGCCGAGGTCTTTGAAGGCGATTTCTTCGCAAGCCTTTATTTGCTTAGCATAAAGAGCGCCTGCTCCTCCTATCGCGCAGAAATAAACAGCTCCGTTACGAACAATTGCATCGCACACAGCCTTGTTTCTTTCGCCCTTACCAATCATTGCGGAAAGACCCAAATCAAGAAGCCGAGGAGAATAAACATCCATTCTGCCGGACGTGGTGGGGCCGCAGCTGCCGATAACCATTCCTTCAGGTGTTGGAGTGGGGCCTGCGAAATATATGCACGCGCCGTCAAGCTCAAACGGTAACTCTTCGCCATTATCAAGAAGCTCAAAAATACGCTTGTGGGCAGCATCCCTTGAGGTATAAACAGTTCCGTTCAAGAGAACCCTGTCACCTGCATGAAATAACGGAGAATAATTTTTAATTTCACTAATGTTTATGTTGTATTCGGCCATTTTATGCGTCCTCTCTACCGCATGAATTCAATTTATCAGAGGCAGCAGAAAGTATATTGAGAAGATTGTCAATGCTTGCCTTAAGTGATGATGCAGAGCTTTCAAAATTAACACAAGCGGTCTTTACTCGTTCATTTGCTTCGGAAATTTCGGCTCTGGCCTCGTTTATGGAAGCGCTTGCTTCGGCAGAAATGCCCGAAGCAACACTTTTTATTACACCGCTTTTTGAGTAACTGCTTTCAATCTCAGCAAATTTCTTTTCAATTGCTGCAATTTTTTCTTCAAAAATGAGCTGCTTGTTCTCATATTCTGAAATTGCGGCGCGCGCCTCTTCAATTTCGGAAGCATAGGCTGCATTTTGCTCGAAAAGCTTTTCATTTTCTTCTTTAAGAGCATTATTTTCCTCTTTAACGGCGCTTAATTCCTTGTCAGCCGATTCCCTGATATTCTTAAGTTCATCAAGCTCTTCTTTGCAAGCAGAGCTGTTTACAACTTCCTTTTTTAAACTTATAATCTCGGATTGAAGCTGCTCAACATAATTGAGAACACCTTCCTTTTTAAAACCACCCAACACAGACTTTTTTAAAACTTGTTCAGAACTCATATTTACACCCTTTCTCATATTATTCAAAAAGCAATACTTCGGAAACACCTTCCGTGATAATATCCGTGTTTCCTTCGCTGTATATACAAAGACTGCCGTTTTCAGTGCCGCAAATATAAGCAGTCTTTCCGCCTTCCTGATAGTTAAAACTTGAAACAACAGCATCAGCGGCAACAGGTTCTTCCGTTTCTTCTTTATAAATATAATAATCCGCCGTAGGCTGTGAAAGCTGCCCGTTATGATTCTTAAGAATTAAAATATCCCCATCGTTTTCAACGGTAAATGCATTGGCGGCATTCGAAATCTTATGATTGCTTTCGCCGTTATATGCAAAAATATCACCTGTATTTTTGCCGATATCAGCTTTCAAATAAATAACATATCCGTCCACAAAGCGGTAGCTTGTTATGCCGGTGTCAACAATGCTCTCTGCTGAAGGCTTGAAGTTTGAATCAAAACTGTTTGTGTAAAGATTCAAACGCTCGCCTTGGCTGTCACGAACAAAAGCATATATTCGTTTACCGTCATCGGAGAAAGCAAACATTGTTTTAGACCTGTCATATCCCGAAAGCGGATAACTTACCGCCCCTTCACTGCCGCAGGCCGCAAATGCCATTCCGTTTGCAGATATACTTTCATCCACAACAGAGCGAGCATATTTTATAACTTCTGCCATAGAGCTTCTCTGGGCAATACTGACAAGAGCGCCCATATCGGTAGAACTCGGAACAATCTCCATGCTTTCAAAAATTATTTTCGGTTCGCCATGGGTTGAAACCGAATAAACATTTTGAGGGTCAATGTTTTCGGCAATTTTAAAAGTTCCGTTTTTATTGTATGCAAAAGCAGTGTAAATCGGAGCAGAAAAGCTTCCGTTTTTAACCGCTTCATTAAGCGCATCCCTTATTTCATCGCGAACAAGCTTATCCTGATATTCTCTTAAAGCTTTATTATATTCAACCGAAATTCCGAATATTTCAAAGAAATCAGCGCGATTAGGTCTTGTTATTGTTTTATCCGTTTCTTCATATTGATCGGCAATAACATAACTCCACGAAACACTTTCTTTTGAGGAAGTAAAATAATAAAGATTCCCGTCAGGAACATACTCATCATACAGCACTTTATAGGCATTATCGCAAATCAGCTCCGGCGAGCCTTCGGAATAAGCAATATAAAGCTCTGTCATACCTGTATTCACCGCAGACTTTTTCTCATATAAAATATGAGAATTTTCACAATCGTTATATCTGAAAACATTAACCAAATCTCTGCAAACCTCAATCGGAGATCCGCTTGAATACTTGTAAAGCACACGGTTGTTGCCATGGAGCTTTGTAAAAAACACAACATCTGAACCCTCAAGCGCCATAACACTTTCAACGTTGTTTGAATAGGTTTCAATTTTTAGTTTATCAATATCGCATACGCAGCCGTCATTGGCACGCAAATCTTCATTTTCTTTCAAATAGTATACTTTATCCGAAACAACTTCAAACAGAGGTTCAACCCCGTAATCTATCATTTTAGGTTCGGTTATTTCACTTCGTTTTTTCTCAACATAATACAAATCACAGAGTCCGTCCGAATATGCGGAATCGACTGTATAAAACACTCTGCGAGATTCCGCGTCACATTTAAATCCGGCTGCACTGTCATCGGAAACAATCGTTTCTTTATCGTCAATTCTTACGATACAGTCACCATTTTTTTTGTAAACAACTATACTGCTGTTTGCAGGTTTAAAACTTGTAACAATCTGAAAAATAACAACAATCAAACAAACAACTGCTATTAAAGCAGAAATCCCAATCAAAACTGATTTTAAATTCTTTTGAATTCCCTTTTCACCCGTTTTATCCAAAACTTACACCTCTTAAACAGGCGGTTGTTCCTTTTTGGAGCAACCGCCTGTTACACATTTATTTCATCGAAAGAGCCAGTTTAGCTTTCTCAACTATATTTTGTGCATCAAGTCCGTAAATATGAAGAAGTTCAACTGCAGGGCCGGATTTACCGAAAACATCCTTAACGCCGAGTCTTACAACAGGAACCGGTTTTCCGCCTTCGCAAACAGCCTCTGCAACCGCGCTGCCGAGACCGCCGATGATGCTGTGTTCTTCAGCGGTAACGATTGCGCCTGTTTTTGCAGCGGACTTGAGAATTGTTTCGCTGTCAAGAGGCTTGATGGTATGAACATTGATAATCTCTGCGCTGATACCCTCAGCAGCAAGGATTTTTTGAGCTTCTATTGCCTCATTAACCATAAGTCCAGTTGCGCAAATGGTAACATCGCTGCCTTCGTTGAGAACAACAGCCTTGCCCCACTCAAACTTATAGTTTTCATCAAAAATTCTGGGAACAGCAAGGCGTCCGAATCTCATATAAACAGGGCCCTCATACTCAGCTGCAGCAAGAACCGCAGCGCGAGCCTCAACATCATCAGCAGGGTTAATAATTGTCATGCCGGGAACAGCTCTCATAAGAGCAATGTCCTCACAGCACTGATGGCTTGCGCCGTCTTCACCAACGGAAATACCTGCATGTGTTGCACCGATTTTAACGTTAAGACGAGGATATGCAATCGAATTTCTGACCTGTTCATAAGCTCTGCCTGCTGCAAACATAGCAAAAGTGCTTGCAAACACGGTGTAACCGGCGGAAGCAAGACCTGCTGCAACGCCCATCATATTTCCTTCTGCAATACCGCAGTCAAAAAACTTTTCGGGATAAGCTTTTTTGAACATTCCTGTTTTGGTTGCCGCAGCAAGGTCGGCATCAAGAACAACAACCTTATCATTTATTCCGCCAAGCTCAACAAGAGCCTTTCCGTATGCATCACGGGTTGCAGTTTTAATAACATCAGCCATTATTTTCACCGATCCTTTCTTATGCTTCAAGCTCATTGAGAGCCTGGGTAAGTTCACTCATAGCCTGTTCATACTGTTCGGCATTGGGAGCAGTTCCGTGCCATGAAACCTGGTCTTCCATAAATGAAACGCCCTTGCCCTTAACGCTGTTTGCAATAATAGCAGAAGGCTTGCCCTTGAATTCTGCAGCAGCATTAAATGCAGCATCAATCTCATCAAAACTATGAGCACAGATTTCAATAACGTTCCAGCCGAATGACTTGAACTTTTCTGCAATAGGATAAGGCGAATTAACCTCAGAAATCTTGCCATCAATCTGCAAACCGTTGTTATCAACAACAGCAACAAGATTGTCAAGTCCTTTTGCAGAAGCAAACATTGCAGCTTCCCAAACCTGACCCTCCTGAATTTCGCCGTCGCCGAGAATTGTATAAACTCTGTAATTCTTGCCGCCAAGCTTTGCACCGAGAGCCATACCGCAAGCGGCTGAAATGCCCTGTCCGAGAGAGCCTGTGCACATATCAACACCGGGAGTATACTGAATGCTCGGATGACCCTGGAGCATCGAATCGCTCTTTCTGAGAGTTTTCATCTGGTCAAACGGGAAAAAGCCTTTAAGACCGAGAACTGAATAAAGAGCAGGAGCTGCATGGCCCTTTGAAAGAACAAATCTGTCTCTGTCCTCCATTTTGGGATTTTGCGGATCAACATTCATGTGGTTGAAATATAAATAGGTAACTATATCAACGCAGGAAAGTGAACCGCCCGGATGGCCGGACTTGGCATTAAAAACGCCTTCGATAATACCCATTCTTGCCTTGCAAGCTTTGATTTTTAACTGTTTTCTGATTACTGCATCCATAACAGTTTGCCTCCTGTTTTAAAAATAGATTATATAAAAACTACTGGTCTTTAGCTTCTATGTACTCAAGGAAATCCGCAACAGCGCCTTTATTGCAATGACAAGCAACAAATTCCGAAATATTCTTGAGTTCTTTGGGAGCCTGCCCGCAGCATGCGGGAACACCAACGGTTTTAAGCATATCAAAATCATTGAAATAATCGCCGATTGCGCCTGTGTGAGATTTATCTATCCCCAAAATTTCAGCAAGCTTCAAAAGTGCAACACCCTTATGTGTGTTTTTTGCAAGAATTTCAAAGCTCGCAACTGAAGAGGACATAGGAGTTACATCAGGGTCTTTCATTGATGTGAAATGCTTTTTTACCTTTGAAATATGCATCGGAAGCCCCGAAAAAATAACCTTTCCCCAATTCTCCTTGGGAACATCGTCAATATTTTTTATGCATTGGTGTTTAAGTTTATCCGGAGCTACAAAAAGCCTGCCGAACCAACCGATACCGGTAACATAAATCATATCTTTTGCCACAATTAAAACATCAACCATCGGAAATTTCTTTGCTGCTTCAACAGCAAGGCGCATTCCCTCTTCGCTCATGGAGCTGAACCAAATCATTTCTTCTTTCTGAAAATCATACAAACCTGCGCCGTTAATAACAACAGCAGGAGTGCCGGAAATAGGCAGACGGTTGAAATGTTTTTTCATAGATTGAGGATTTCTGCCGGAGGCAAGAGTAAATCTTCCTCCTTTTGAAACAAACTTTAGGATTGCTTCTTCGTTGCGTTTAGGCAATTTCCTAATCTTATTATTAAGCGTTCCGTCTATATCGGAAGCAATCAACCAATTTGAAAGTGATTTTTTATTATCCATTATTTTTTTATTCTCCCGAGAAAGTCTGTAAAGTATTCGGGCAGAGGAGCTTCAATCCTGATACGCTCCCCTGTTGACGGATGTATAAATCCGAGAACTCCGGCATGAAGGCATTGACCCGCAAGATAAGTTACACCGTTTTTTGGTCCGTAAACAAAATCCCCTGCAACAGGGTGGCCCAAATAAGCCATGTGAACTCTGATTTGATGAGTTCTTCCAGTTTCAAGCTTGAGCTTAATGAAGGAAAAATCCTTATATTCTTCAAGCACGGTGTAATGCGTAACAGCGTTTTTGGAATTTTGTTTTATTACGCACATCTTTTTTCGATCATTCGGACTTCTTCCGATCGGAGCATCAACAATACCTTCTTTTTCTTTTAAATGCCCATGAATAACCGCACGATACTCTCTGTCGAGAGAATGAACACTTATCTGAGAAGAAAGAGAAACATGCGATGCATCATTTTTGGCAACAAGCAGCAACCCGCTTGTATCCTTATCAATTCGGTGGACTATTCCTGGACGGACAACTCCGTTAATGCCGGAAAGATTGCCTTTGCAATGATGTAAAAGAGCATTAACAAGCGTTCCGCTATAGTTGCCCGGAGCAGGATGAACAACCATTCCTCTCGGCTTATTGACCACAAGAAGGTCAGCATCTTCAAACATAATATCAAGAGGAATGTTTTCTGGTTCAAGCGAAAGCTCACGGGGTTCGGGAACAGTAAAGCCGATAACATCACCGTTTTTTGGTTTAAAGCTTTTGGAAACTTCCTTACCGTTACAACACACAAAGCCTTCTGAAAAAAGATTCTGAACAAAAGAGCGAGAGTATTCGCATAAAACTCTTGAAAGAATTTTATCAAGTCTCTCTCCGTTGCACTCGGAATCTATTGTTATTGAAATCGGCTCATTATATTCAATAGTATTTACAGATTCAATCATTATTTTCACGGTTTTTCTTTCGCTCTAAAAAAAGCTCATATATTTCATAAGCTATAAGCATGAAGGCTCCGACGGTTATACAGCAATCGGCAAAGTTAAAAACAGCAAAATCAATAAACAGCGGCTCGATAAAATCAACAACATAGCCATAAGCTATTCTGTCTATAACATTGCCTATACCGCCGGCCAAAACGAGCAAAAGACAAATATTAACAAACATCGGTTTTAACTTTTTACTTAAAAGCAGAATCAGACAAACAACGATTATAATAAGCGTTGCAACAGTCAGCAGCTTTGTGCTGTTTGAAAAGGAACTGAAAGCTGCCCCGGTATTTTCAACATAGCGAAACTGAAAAAGCCCGAAAAGGAACTCTTTTGCTCCGTCAACCTTAACCGTTGTTATTGCCGCATATTTTGTTAAACGGTCAATACCGACAAGCACTAAAATGACCGCCAGCGAAATTGCCTGAAACATAAAAACCTCTCAAGTATTATTCATCAAAAAGGGAATCAAACAAAGATGCTATATCATCCTCATCATCGGCTGCATCATTGCTGCCCATTCCATCAATGGAATCAAGATCAATCTTGAAGCCCTCGAATTCATCCTCTTCCACGGAATTTTCAACATCTTCGCTCACGGGAACAGAGGGAATAAGGTCATCAAGACTTGCGGGGATTGAATCGTTTGAAGAAATATCCGAAAACTCAATTTCATCAATAAAGCTGAGTAAATCGTCTTCTTCACCTTCAACAGGATCAACGCTGAATATTGCCTCTTCAATTCCCTGCTCTTCTTCGGATGATTCCTGAGCTGTTTGCTCCTCAGGGTCATAAACAATCTGAGGTTCTTCTTCAACAGCATCAGCTTCTTCTTCGACAGGCTCGATAATAACTTCTTCAGCAGATTCTTCTTCGGTAACGTCAGCATCAAAAGCTTCAACAACGTCCTGAACAATCTCCTCTGCTTCAGGCTCTTCTGAAACTGTTTCTGCCACGGTTTCTTCAACAGCAGAAGCCGAAGCTACTGCAGCAATAAAGCTCTCGGGAATACCGTCAAGAAGATTAAGCTGGCCTTTGCAAAGATTCTCAATTGTTTCTTTGAATTTTGCGGTTTCAGCCTTAACCTTTTCCAATTCGGCAGAATAAAATTCATAGGACTCTTTGCTGTTTCCGATTATGTTTTTGCCGTCTTCTTCTGCCTTTTCAATAATTTCGGCAGCTTTGTTCTGAGCGGCAACAATAGCATTTTCTGTTTCAATCTGAGCTCTTTCGGTCAAAGATGCAACGGCAGTTCTTGCGTTGTCAACAATTTCTTTTGCCTTTTCTCTTGCTTCTTCAATCATCTGAGCAGACTGCATGTTAGCACCGTCAAGAATAAGCTTTGACTTTGTTTCGGCATCGTTGATTTTTGCATCAGCCTTTTCATTGGCATTTTTATTGATGGTTTCTGCCATGCGGTGAGCATCAAGAAGGGAAAGCTTGATTGCCTCCTCATCATTACGGTAGCTTTCAATTTTATCGGCAAGAATGCTGATTTTTTTAATCAGTTCCTTGTTCTGATTAAGGGATTCCTCATAGGATTCCGCAACTGATTTAAGAAAAGAGTCAACCTCTTCCGCGCTGTATGTTCCTTTGCTGACAGGAGTAAACTTAGCATTCAAAATCTGTTCTGTTCTGAGCATAATATATACCTTCCTCTCTCACACTAATCATTGATAGCTGTCTGCATTCGCGCCAAGCTCATCAAGAAGCTCACCGGAAACAGGAACATTATAAGGTGTGATTATATATGCCCTTCCGGCAACTTTTTTGAAATCACCGTGGTTCGCATAAGCAACACCGTAAAGGAAATCTATTATTCTTTGAGAAACATCATTGGGGCAGGTCTCAAGATTGAGAATAACAATTCTCTTCTCATTGAGAATATCGGCAACCTCGCCAACCTCTTCAAATCTGTCAATCTTCTGGAAAACAACGTGAGGCTTGGGCTGCGCTGCGGACGCTTTGGAAGAATTGATATTAACAACATTACCGGAAGCTTTTTCGCTTCTTGAAAAAACAGATGTTTTTCCGCTTTCCTGAACAGGAGCCTGCGCAGGTTCAAAATCAAAATCGTCTGAATATTCCGATTCTGCGCTGTCGATATAATCATCGTCCGTTACATTAATATACTTCATGATCTTGTCTTTCAGTTTCATTTTGTTAATCCTCCTTGATTATCTGTAAATTCTCGCTCCGAAAATTGCCGAACCAATTCGGACAAGATTCGCGCCTTCGAGAATAGCTTGTTTATAGTCGCCCGACATTCCCATTGAGAGAACATTCATATTTATATTATCCATTTTTTTTGCGCTAATGTCAATAAACAGACGGTGCATATTTGAAAAAATTGCTCGAATTTCGGCTTCTTTTTCACAAATCGGCGCAACACACATCAATCCGTCAACGCAAATTCCCTGAATTTCCGAAATTTCGCAGGCTTTTTCAAAAACCTCATCATAAGAAAAACCAAATTTGCTTTCTTCATTTCCGACATTCACTTCAAGCAAAACCTTGGTTAAAACATCAGCTTCAACCGAACGCTTTCCGATTTCTTTGGCAATTGAAACAGTATCAACAGACTGAATTGTATCAACCTTGCCGACAATTTTTTTAACCTTGTTTGATTGCAGATGACCAATCAAATGAACATCACAGTTGACAAGCTTTAATTCAGCTTCCTTCATCAAAAGCTCCTGAACCTTGTTTTCGCCAATCATTTTTATGCCATTATCAATAGCATGATTAATAAATTTGCTTTCAACCGTCTTGGTGACTGCCATAAGCGAAATATCATCAAGTTTTCTGCCTGAGTTCAGAGCAGCATCAGCAATATCTTCACGGATATATTTCAGATTTTCTTCAATTGCCGAAAAACGTTCACTATCCGATAACCATTCCATCTTTTAACTCCTTTCCCGAGATAATAACCTCGTCATACAGTTTAAGATGTGTATATTCAAGTTCTATTCCGCTGTCAGCCGACGGGCTTGAAGCGATAACAAACGCATCTTCGGAATAAATTATATTCAAACCTCTGAAATTAACAATGTTGCCTCTGCGGACGTAAACACCTTCGTTTCCGTTTTCATCAAGTCGAACTGCATCCCTGTTAACCTTAAGTCCCGTATATTCATTTACAACAATCTTTCCGTCAACTTTTCTCAAAGATGCAAGCTGTTCATTCATTAGATTGCATCTGAAAATAACCAGAGACTCGGAATCATTTATATTCTTTATTGAATGAAAATAAGTGGTAACCGCCTCTTCATCGGAATCGCCGAAAATAAGATCAACCGTTTTTCTGTTTGAAAAATCAACAGCTTTTGATGAATCAACTATAGCAGCGATATACCAATTATAACCGTCAATTATTTTGCCGATTGAACCTGATGCAGGCTCCTTTTTTTTGCTTTTAAACGCCTCTTCAAGTTTTTCGGAAGTCAATGAATCAATATCTGCAACCGTAATAATATTTTCAAAGCCATCCTCTTTGCTCACATAATATCCTGAGGCTTCTGCGGTTATGATTTCCGTCGGCACCCCACTTGAATTCAAAGCGGATATTTCATTTTGAAGCTGAGCAATTTTTGAAGAACAATCAACCGTTTGATTGAGCGAAATCTGTTTTCTGGAAAGCTTCTCGCTGAAAGAAAGCTTAAGCTCGCTTAAATTGGAAAAATCATTGTTATAAGCCGCACTCAATATTGCCGAAAACTCGGAATCTATCTCCTGAGTAAGTTTATCTAAATCAATGTTAGCCAAGCGCAGCTGTGAATCGATTTTTTGATAAGCTTCAAGCTTTTTTTCAAGAGATTGAGCTTCAACATAATTCTCCGCCGCCGTTTCACTCGGGAAAACAGCGGCAATTGCGCTGCCTTTGCTTACCCTTTCGCCGCTGTCTGCCAGCGGAACGGTAACACCCGAAGCGGAAACCGTTAAAACAGTTTCATCCCTGATAACATACATCTGAGCATCAAGAGTTTCAAGAACCGTTTGCTCATAGGCGGTCTGCGTTGTGTAGGTTCGCGAAGTGAGATTATAGATTTCGGCAGCAAAAAACACAACAATAATTACTGCCGCCAATGCCGAAAGCACCTTCAGCAGCCTGTCCTTACTTTTCACCGATCGCTCCCCTTTCTATAATATCGCAAGCGGCATTTATTAATTCTTTACCGTTTGCGTAATCGTCAATATATAAGAAATTCATTTTTTCGTCACGTCTGAACCACGTCAGCTGACGCTTAGCATAACGTCTTGTTTGCATTTTGAGATTTTCAACGCACTCATCAAGCGTTTTTTCACCGCTGAAATAAGGATAAAGCTCTTTATAGCCAATTGCCTGACGTGCCGTTTTCCCTAACGGTGAATCAAAAAATGCCTTTGCTTCTTTCAAAAGACCCGCTTCAAGCATAATATCCACACGCTTGTTTATCCTGTCATAAAGGAACTGCCTATCCCTTGCATCAAGGCAGATTGCAGTTGTTTCAAAAGGTGTCGGGGTTTGCATTGATTGGTCATTCTGCATTGTTTTGGTTTTTCCGGTTGTGTGATATATTTCAAGAGCACGGATAATTCTGCCCAAATTATTGACATGAAGCGATTTTGCAGCTTCAGGGTCAACCTCATACAGCTTGTCAAGAAGCGTCTGAGCACCATGCTCCTGAGCCTGCTTTTTCAACATTTCACGATATTCAAAATCTGTTTCTTCGGGTAAAAATTCAATATTGTCAACAAGCGAACTGTAATAAAGACCTGTTCCTCCGACAAGAACCGCTTTTTTTCCTCTGCTTGTTATATCAAATATCGCAGAGCGTGCCATATCACAGTATTTTGCCACGCTGAAAGGCTCATCAGGGCTCAGAAAGCCGATTAAATGATGAGGTATTCCCTGCATTTCAGGGACTGTGGGTTTGGCCGTTGCAATGTCCATGCCTTTATATATCTGCATTGAATCGCAGGAAACGGCCTCCGCACCCACGCGCTTGCATATTTCAACCGCAAGCGAGGTTTTGCCTGATGCCGTGGGGCCGACAACGGCTATTAACGGTATTTTAGACTCTGCCAAAATTCTTCTCCAGCTCTCTTTTTGTCATTTCAACAAGCACGGGTCTTCCGTGCGGACAGTATCTGATATCAGGCATGGAAAGAAGTTGTTTTGCAAATCTTTCCATTTCAAGACGGGAGGTAAAATTACCTGCTTTTATCGCGCTGCGACAGGCAACGGAATGGAAAATCCAATCCATTTTTTCAAATGCAACATCCTGCTTTTTCTCAACAAATCTTCCTGCAATTTCGCACATTACATCCGGAACATCATCGGCAGAAAGCTCCATGGGGCATTCCCTGACAATGATACATCCGTTACCGAAATCTTCCGCTTCGAATCCGGCTTGATTAATAAGCTCCAAATTTTCAAGCACCGCGGAATACTCTTCCTTAGAAAGTGTAACCGTTACGGGAATTAAAAGCAGCTGCGGAGTTCGGTCGCCACTCTCTTTCTTGAGCTTTTCATAGATGATGCGTTCGTGCGCGGCATGTTTATCAATAATAACCATTTTACCGCAATATTCACAAATAATGTATGTTTTGAAAGCCTCGCCGACAAGGCTGAAATCCTCTTCTTTAAAATCGGTTTTTGGCATTTCCGGTTCCGTTTTGGGAACGCAAGGTTTGGAATCATTCACCTTCGGAGCTGAATTCAACAGAATATCAGAGAATTTCTCTTCTTTTTTAATTTCTTCAACCGGCGAACTGACGGTAACCGTTCTTGCCGGTTCTTCCCTTACCTCAACCGGTTTGGGCTGCGCAAAATTAATCTTAACCTTAGGCGGCTCCGATTTTTGAATCTCTTCATCAGCTCTTCTTGCAGGAACATGCTGCCAAAAATCTTTTTTAGGTTCAGAAACAGGAGTTATTTTCAGCTGCTCCGCAGGTTTAATCGATTCTTTATAATAATCTTTTGCAATTTCCTTAACCTGCTTGGGAGTATCGCCCTTTGCAAGAGCATTTTTGCAGGCATAAAAAACCGCATTAAAAATAAACCTTTCGTCGGAAAACCTGACCTCGGTTTTCGCAGGATGAACATTGACGTCAACCAACGACGGATTAATTTCAATATTCAACACACATGAAGGGAATTTGCCGACCATTATTGAATTTTTGTATCCTTCGCTTAAAGCAGCACTTCCCGTTCCGGTCTTTATAAGTCTGTTATTGAGAAAGAAAAACTGCATATTGCGGTTAGGTCTTGACGCAGACGGTTTGGAAACAAAACCGCTGACTTTAATGCCTTGACCGCTGAACTCAGCAGGAATCAAATCATTTGAAAAATCCTTGCCAAAAACTTCACGGATGCAAGTTAAAAGATCGCCCTTTCCGCTGGTTATAAGTACCTGCTTGCCCTCTCTGATAAAACGGATTGAAACCTCCGGATGTGAAAGAGCAATGCGGTCAATAACGCTCGCCACCGCATTTGCCTCGGTAACATCTTTTTTCAAAAATTTCATTCTTGCAGGAGTTTTATAGAATAAATCACGAACAATCATTGTTGTGCCGTTGGGGCAGCCTGCATCATCGAGCAAAATTTCTTCTCCGCTCTCTATCACATATCTTGTTCCGATTTCATTATCTGCAGCTTTTGTTAAAACTTCGACTCTTGCAACAGCGCTGACACTTGCAAGCGCTTCACCTCTGAAGCCGAGAGTAAGAATACTGTTTAAATCATCCGGAGTTGCGATTTTGCTTGTTGCATGGCTGACGAAAGCGTTGCGTATATCTTCTTTTGAAATGCCACAACCGTTATCGGTTATTCGTATATAGGAAATACCGCCGTTTTTTATTTCAACGGTTATACTGCTCGCTCCGGCATCAATCGAATTTTCAAGAAGCTCCTTAACAACCGATGCAGGACGCTCAACAACCTCACCTGCGGCAATAAGCTCCGCAAGCTGCTTTGGAAGAACATTGATTTTCGGCATATTAAGGACCTCCTTTTATCAATTTTTTGCTTGTTTGCTTAAATCATAGAGAACACTCATTGCTTCGATGGGAGTAAGAGTGTTAACATCAAGGTTTTTGAGCTTTTCAACAATATCGTTTGCATTTGAACTGCCGAAAGAAATCTGCATTTCCTGTTCTTTATTATCAAAACGCTGAACAGGCATTTTCAGACCTTCGCCTTCAAGATCCTTAAGAACGACCTTTGCTCTTTCAACCACACTTGCAGGAACTCCCGCAAGCTTTGCTACCTCAATACCGTAGCTGCCGTCAGCACACCCTGAAACAATTCGGCGCAGGAACGTAATATCGTCCCCTCTTTTCTTAACGGCAATGTTATAGTTTTTAACACCTGCAACGCTGCTTTCAAGCTCAGTGAGCTCATGGTAATGAGTTGCAAAAAGAGTTTTGGCTCCAAGCTTTCGCTTATCCGCAGAATACTCAAGAACCGCTCTTGCAATGCTCATGCCGTCAAAAGTTGATGTGCCTCTGCCGATTTCATCAAATATTATAAGGCTCTGGGACGTGGCATTTTTCAGAATATCAGCAACCTCGTTCATTTCAACCATAAATGTTGATGAACCGGAAGCCAGGTCGTCGGATGCGCCTATACGCGTGAATATTCCGTCAACAACACAAAGCTCGGCCGACGAAGCCGGAACAAAGCTGCCTGCCTGAGCCATAAGGCAAATAAGCGCAACCTGACGCATATATGTTGATTTACCTGCCATGTTGGGGCCCGTGATAATTGCACAGCGGTTATCGCCGCAGTCAAGCACGGTATCATTGGGCACAAACGGGAAATCAATCATCTTTTCAACAACGGGATGCCTGCCGTCCGTAACAACAACTCTGTCCCCTGCATTCATCGCAGGGCAACAATAATTATTTTCCGCCGCAACGCGTGCATAAGAGCAAAGAACATCTGTTGAGGCAACGGCAGCAGCGGTTTTTTGAATATCATAAAGATGCTCTGCCGCTTTTTTTCTGACCGAATCAAAAATCTCATATTCAAGACGAACTATTCGTTCCTGAGCTCCGAGAACCTTTGACTCAAGCTCTTTAAGCTCCTGAGTAATAAATCTTTCGCAGTTTGTTAATGTCTGCTTGCGTATGTAATCATCGGGAACAAGCTCTTTGTAAGAATTGGAAACTTCGATATAATAGCCAAAAACACGGTTGTAGCCGATTTTGAGCTTCTTTATTCCTGTTCTGTCCTGCTCGCGCATTTGAATATCGGCAATATAACCCTTACCGTTGGCAACGATGTCCCTGAGAGAATCCAATTCTTCATTGAAGCCGTCCGCTATCATACCGCCCTCACGAACCGAGAACGGAGGCTCATCCACAATTGCACTGTCGATAAGCTCTGCAAGATCATCAAGCGGAAGAATGTCTCCGCAGATTTCACAAAGCAAACTGCTCCTGCACGAAGAAAGGTGTTCTTTGATTGCGGGAAGCCTGTTAAGCGTTGATGACAGGCCCTTAAGCTCCCTTGCGTTTGCGGTTGAATAGGCAATTCTTGTTATAAGCCTTTCCATATCCTGGCAACCTGTAAGGGCTTCAATAACATCATCCCTCAAAGACGGATTCTCAACAAGCTCCGAAACAGCGTTATGACGCTTTGTAATCTTTGCAATATTAAGAAGCGGCTGTTCGAGCCAGCTTCTTATCATTCTTTTGCCCATTGAAGTTCTGGTTTTATCAAGAGCCCAGAGCAATGAACCGCGCTTTTCTCTGTTGCGCATTGTTTCGGTTATTTCAAGATTTCGCAGCGTTGAAACATCAAGCCTCATAAAGCTGCTTTCGCCGTAAAAATCAATATCTTTTATGTTTTCAAGCTCGGACTTCTGAACACTTTTCAGATATTCCATTGAAGCACCAAGGGCGCAAGCCGCACCCGATGCATTTTCGAGAGAAAGTTCAGAAAGAGAAGCAACCCTGAAATGCTTAAAAAGAGTTGCGGAAGCTTTTGAAAGGTCAAAGCTTTCATCATCGAGCAAATCGCAGGACGAACGAAGTTTGTTTTTAACAAAATCAGTCACCTGCGAAAGCTCCAAAACAGCAGAATTGATAATAATTTCACTCGGTGCAAATCTGCCGAGTTCGTTTATTATTTTGCGTTGTGAATTCTTTCTTTCAAACTGCGTTGCATGAACGCTGCCCGTGGAAATATCGGCAAAGCAAAGACCTATGCAATCCCCTGCTGCACAAATACATGCAAGAAAATTGTTTTTTCCTTCATCAAGCATTGTGCTTTCAATTACGGTTCCCGGAGTAAGCACTCTTGTGACATCGCGCTTAACAATACCCTTGGCAAGCGCAGGGTCTTCAAGCTGCTCACAAATCGCAACCTTGTATCCCTTGGCAACAAGTCGGGCTATGTAAGAATCCGCACTGTGAAACGGGACACCGCACATCGGCGCCCTTTCTTCCTGACCGCAATCCCTGCCTGTTAACACAAGCTCCAATTCGGCTGAAACTGTTTTTGCATCATCAAAAAACATTTCATAAAAATCGCCGAGACGGAACATGAGAATCGTGTCGGGATAATTCTCCTTAATTTGGAAATATTGCTTCATCATAGGGGTAAGCTCTGCCATGAATTTACCATACCTTTCAAAAATTCCCGCGGGGCTGCAATAAAGCAGCCCCAATTAATCAAATATTAGTGGCAGCCGCTGCAGGAGGAGCATTCTCCGCCGCAGTCATGCTCATGCTTGGGAGGCTCGCAGGTTGCGGGATCCTCGCCCTGAAGGCAAAGAGCAAAAATGCTGTTAATATACTGCATAAGCTGATCAATTTCCTGCCTTGCAGCTTCATAAGCCTGCATGTTGGGGTTAGCCATAATCTGTGTATAGATTTCGCCGAACTCCTTATCATAAGCCTCAAGCTTCTGCTCGTTCTTATCTTCCTTTGTTGCTTCATGCTGGAATGACATCTGAACAAGCTGAATTCTTGCGATAAGCTCGTTGAGAGCGGTATCCTCCTCATTAGCTTTCTGTGCTTCCATGAGCTTGATGTAACGCTCGTCCTGCTGAAGAAGTGCGCCAAGCTCTCTTGCTTTTGCAATTACGTCCATTTTTGTTTCTCCTAACTTAGAAATTTATTATAATACGTTTTACCGTCGTATTAACTTAATTTTGCATTTCGCCGCGAAGAATCCACGTTAACGATTCGGTCACCTTAACTTCGCGGAAAGTGCCGATAACGGATTCATCGGCAGGGAATTCAATAATAATATTGCCATCGGTTCTGCCCTCTATAAGACCGCCTTTGCTTACGCTCTCACAAAGAACCCGGTAGGTTTTGCCAACCATCGAAGAGGTTCTTTCTGCTGCAATTTTTTCCTGAGCATCAAGCAGCTCTTTGAACCATTTCCCCTTTTCTTCTCTTGAAATCGGATCAGGCATTGAAGCTGCCTTTGTTCCGTTTCTGGGTGAGAAGATAAACGTGAACATCGAAGTGAAGTTAGCCTGCTGAACAAGAGTTACCGTGTCAAGAAATTCCTCATAGGTTTCCCCGGGGAAACCGACTATAACATCACTTGTTACCGAAAGCTCAGGCATAACGGAATAAGCATAATTAAGAAGGTCAAGATATTTTTCTCGTGTATATCTTCTGTTCATTTCGGCGAGAACACGGTTGTTGCCGCTTTGGAAAGGCAGATGCAGATGCTTTGCGACCTTTTCACACTGAGCCATTGTGTCAAGCAGCTCATAGGTGCAGTCTTTAGGATGAGAGGTCATAAAGCGGATTATAAAATCGCCGTCAATAGCATTAAGTTCTCTGAGCAAAGCGGCGAAGTTCATTCCGTAATCGGGATTTTTGCCGTAGGAATTAACATTCTGACCAAGCAAAGTGATTTCTTTATACCCTTGTGCAACAAGCTGCTTTGCCTCTTCAATAATCACCTTGGGGTCACGGCTGCGCTCTCTGCCTCTTACATAAGGTACAATGCAATAGGTGCAGAAATTATTGCAACCGTACATTATCGGAAGCCATGCCTTGAAATCGCTGTCACGGTGAACAGGAAGCTCTTCAACAATCACGCCGTCGCTCTCCGGAAATTCTCTGATTTTTTTGCCGCCGCGCAGGCTGTGATAAAGGTACTCTGGAAGCTTATGAATGACATGAGTTCCGAAAACAATATCCACAAAAGGATAACTCTTTTTGATTTTATCAACAACCCATTGCTGCTGCATCATGCAGCCGCAAAGAAGGATTTTCATATCTTTGTTGGCAGTCTTTTTTGTTTTGAGAGCGCCAACATTGCCGAACACTCTGTCCTCCGCATGTTCGCGGATTGCACACGTGTTATAAAGCACCAAGTCCGCGCCGTCAAGCTCATCAACAAGCTGATAGCCGATTTTCTTGAGCATTCCCTTGAGCCTTTCGCCATCTGCAACGTTGCCTTGGCAGCCGTAGGTATGAACAAAAGCTTTGGGCGGTTCGGCAAAACGCTGCTCAATTATTGCGCGGGCAAGCTGAACATATTCATTTTGTTTTTTTAGTTCCTCCATGGGAACTGAAATGCTTTTTCTATCTTTTTCAGCCGACAAGCCATATTCCTCCATATTGAGCATATATTTGTTATTATATAATAAAGCGCCGCATTATTCAAGAGAAATTTGAATAATACGACGCATTTTTTATAATATTTTTTTACTGTTTAAAAATTATTCATCAAACAGACTTTCAGCAAGCACAAAATTCTCATTTCTGCGTTTTTCTTCTTCATCCTTGTCAAGGGAATATCTTCCGTTTTCGTTTTCAACAAGCACGCTTCCCTCTTTTACTTCGCCGTCAATAAGTTCTAAAGCGATTGCACGTGTTGCGCCGTCATCATCAATGCAAAGCGCAACGGTTTCTTCAATTATGTCTACGCTGAAATACATTTAATCACCTCATTGGTTTTCGTAGCTTATTTCAATATTTGTTCCGTCGCTTGTCATAACGACATCGCCGCAAATATCGGTTCTGTAAATCTCATCGGTGCTTTTTTTAAGGCGTTTAACAGCTGCATCGTGCGGATGACCGTAATCATTATTTTCACCGCAGGAAATAACGCAAACCTCGGGCAAAACGGCACTTATGAACTCCTTGCAGGAGGAAGTATATGAACCGTGGTGACCGACTCTTAAAACATCGCAGTCGAGGTCAGCACCATTATCAATAATTTCAAGCTCCTCGTCCTTTTCAGCATCGCCCGTAACAAGAAACGATGTTTCGCCGTATGTAATCTTGGTTACGGCAGACATACTGTTGATATCCTCGGCATCATTCGTCACGGGGCCGAGGATTTCAAAACTTGCATCACCGAGAGCATAAGTTAAACCGGGTTTAGCGGAAATAACTTTGGCTTTGCTTGCCTGAACAGCCTTTAAAAATGCAGTATAAGTGCTGTTGGTGGGAGTTTGTTCTTTTGTCAGGCGCGGCATGATTATATTGTCTGTTCCGAATTCTTCAAGCACCTCCGGCAAACCGCCGATGTGGTCGGAGTGCTGATGAGTCGCAACAATATAGTCAAGCTTTTCAATACCCATTGAACGCAGATAATTGAGAACATCGGTTTCGTGACCGTTTTCGCCCGCATCAATAAGCAAAGATTCGCCGTTGCTCAAAACAAGAGTGCAGTCTCCTTGACCTACATCGATGAAATGGACCTGAAAATTAGTGCTTGAAGTAGACAAATTTTCTTCAGCAAAGGGATCCTTAATAATTTTATCATAATTTTGACTGAAAGCGGTTACTATCGCAACAATCAGCACAACTGCAAGATATATCAGCTTTTTATTTAATTTTCTTCCTTTTGCCATAATTTATCTTTCCTCTTTCTCTCGCTCCCTGCGTAGCGGGTTTGTTAGGTGCAACCAAACACTTATCACCGTAACCGATAAGGTCGTGCCTGCCTGCTTTTCTGAGCGCTTCAATAACCAAGCCCTTGTTTTTGGGGTTGAAATACTGAAGCAATGCTCGCTGCATAGCCTTTTCATGAGAGTCTTTTGCAACATATACCTCTTTCATTGTGTAAGGGTCAAGACCCGTATAGAACATACAGGTTGAAACCGTGCCTGGAGTGGGATAAAAATCCTGCACCTGTTCGGGGCGGATTCCTATTTTCTTCAAAAACAAAGCAAGCTCAACTGCTTCTTTAATAGTGCTTCCCGGATGCGAGGACATAAGATAGGGAACAAGATATTGTTCCTTTCCCTCTTTTTTGGAATACTGAAAATACCTCTTTGAAAACTCCAGATATGCTTCGATATGCGGTTTTCCCATTTTATCAAGAACCGCTGCAGAGCAATGCTCGGGAGCCACCTTAAGCTGGCCGCTGACATGATGAGCCACAAGTTCTCTGAAGAAAGAATCGTCCTTGTCAGCAAGCATATAGTCATATCTTATTCCCGAACGGATAAAAACCTTCTTAACCTTAGGCAAAGCTCTTACGGCACGCAGAATGTCAAGATACTCCGAATGATTTGATTTAAGATTGGGGCATATTTCAGGCGCCAGACATTTTTTACCCTTGCACAGCCCCCTGCTCTCCTGACCGTCGCAGGAAGGTCGGCGGAAATTAGCAGTAGGACCGCCGATGTCGTGAATATAACCCTTGAAATCAGGCAAAGAGGTTAAAAGCTTTGCCTCGTTTATGATTGATTCCTTGCTGCGTGTTGTGATATATCTGCCCTGATGAAAAGCAAGAGAGCAGAAATTGCAGCCGCCGAAGCAGCCGCGGTTATGAGCGATCGAAAAGCGAACCTCTTCGATGCCCGGCACTCCGCCCTGCTTCTCATACATCGGGTGATATGTTCTCATATAAGGCAAAGCATATACCGCATCAAGCTCCTCCTGCGAAAGAGGAATGGCAGGCTGATTCTGAACAAGCATTCTGCCGCCATGGCGCTGTTTGATTGCCTTCCCTCTGAAAAAATCCTGCTCATCCTGCTGAATTCTGCACGATACGGCATATTCTTTCTTGGATTTGCAAACATTTTCAAACGACGGGCATTCGGTTCCGATATACGGTGTTTCGCGCACATCAACGCTGTAGCAAGTGCCGCGGATATCGCGGATATCTGAAATGTTTTCTCCCGCATCAAGTCTTTTTGCGATTTCAACCATAGAGCGTTCGCCCATACCGAAAGAAAGCAAATCGGCCTGAGCATCAAAAAGGATGGAACGGCGCACCTTATCATCCCAATAGTCATAGTGAGCAAATCGGCGCAAAGAAGCCTCCAGACCGCCTATAACAATGGGAATATCGCCGTATATCTCTCTTATTTTATTGCAGTAAACTATAACCGCTCTGTCCGGACGCAGACCGAATTTGCCGCCGGGGCTATAGTAATCGGAACTGCGTTTTTTCTTGGCAGCCGTGTAATGAGCAACCATTGAATCAATGTTGCCGCTGCTGACAAGGAATCCCAAACGCGGTTTGCCAAAGCGCTTGAAATCCTCCGCACTTCGCCAGTCCGGCTGAGCGAGGAACGCAATCTTAAAGCCTGCATTTTCAAGCACTCTTGTGATAATAGACGCACCGAAAGCAGGATGGTCAACATAAGCATCGCCGCTGACATAAACAAAATCAGCCTGCTCCCATCCCCTTGCGGTCATTTCTTCTTTTGTAACGGGTAAGAATCCGTTCATATTATTCAAAATCATCCTCTATTCCTGCGAAGTCATCGTCATCCGCAAAAACATCATCAATATTCGGAGCTTCGCCTGCGCCGTCTGCAAGAGCCTGCATTTCATACCATTGCTGCTTAGTAAGCAAAACAGCTCTGGGCTTTGCACCCTCTGACGGGCCGACTATACCTTTTTCTTCAAGCTGATCCATAACTCTCGAAGCTCTTGCATATCCGAGCTTAAGCTTCTTTTGAAGCATAGTTGTTGACGCACCGCCGGCATTGACCACAACCTCAATTGCATCGTTAAGCATGGGATCCCAGTCGCCGTCTTCTTCTTCGTTGTCAACCTTCTTCTTGGCGCTTTCTGCCGCTGCAGCCTTTGCTTCAATTTCGTCCATTGTTTCTTCGTTATATGTGGTCTGTGCCTGAGATTTAATATGATTTACCACGCGTTCAACCTCTGCATCAGATATAAAGCAGCCCTGAACACGGGTGGGCTTGCTTGAACCGACAGGGTTAAACAGCATATCGCCGTTACCGAGAAGCTTTTCCGCACCGGAGGCATCAAGAATTGTTCTTGAGTCAATCTGCGATGAAACTGAAAGTGCAATACGGCTGGGAATATTAGCTTTAATTATACCTGTGATAACGTCAACAGACGGTCTCTGAGTTGCAATAACAAGGTGAATGCCTGCGGCTCTTGCCATCTGGGCAAGGCGGCAAATGGCATCTTCAACCTCTTTGGGAGAAACCATCATAAGGTCAGAAAGCTCGTCAATAAATATAACAATCTGATGCATTTTGACAAGGTCATCCCTTGTTTCGCAAAGCTTATTGAAGCCTTTGATATCCCTTACGCTGTTTTCAGAAAACTGCTTGTAGCGTTTTTCCATTTCGCTGACAGCCCAGCTCAATGCACCTGCGGCTTTTCTGGGATTTGAAACAACAGGAACCTCCAAATGAGCAATGCCGTTATAAATGGTGAACTCAACCATTTTGGGGTCAATCATCAAAAGCTTGACCTCATCGGGTGAAGCATTATAAAGAATGCTGACAATCATTGAATTAAGGCATACAGACTTACCCGAGCCTGTTGTGCCGGCAACAAGAACGTGAGGCATCTTTGCAAGGTCGGCGCAGATGATGTTGCCTGTTATATCCTTACCGAGAGCAACGTTAAGCTTGCTCTTGGCATCTCTGAACTCTGGCGTGTCAATTATTTCACGCATTGAAACCATTGACTTTGCGCTATTGGGAACTTCAATGCCGATAGCAGATTTGCCGGGAATGGGCGCTTCAATACGAACGCTTGTTGCAGCAAGGCGCAGAGCTATATCATCCGCCAAACCTGTTATTTTATTAATTCTTATGCCTGCTTCGGGAACAAGCTCATATCTTGTTACTGAAGGTCCGCGGCAGATATTTGTTACCTCAGCGTTGATTTTAAAGCTTTCAAGCGTTGACGTCAGCTTTCTTGCACCGATTTGCATTTCAGTCATGCTGTCTGTCGCGCCGTCTTTTTCAACAATATTGAGAAGTTCGATTGACGGAAAAATATAGTTGGGTTTCTCGGGTTCATCCTCAGGCAAAACCTCAACGGGTATCTCCTCTTTTTCTTCAACGGGGTCACCGTCGGGAACAGAAGGAGCTTTTCTTTTTCTCTTGGGCTTTTCTTCCTCAACAGCAGCTTCGATTGTTTCTTCAATAATATCAGTGGGCTGTGAATCGGGAAGTTTGACAACAGGTATTTCGGGCATCGGGACATCCTCAACAGGAGCAAAGGTTGATTCGTCTGTAATAAAATTATCCTCAAACTTTTCAACCGCAACAGTAGGCTGCTTGGGAGGGTTGAAAGCCTTTTTTGATTCTTTTTCTTTTTCGCGCTCCTGCTCAAGCTGCTCACGGCGAATGGCATTTTGCTCAAGCTTTTCATTAGTAAGCTCGCCAACTCTTCTGACAGGCTTTCTGATTGCATTAACAAGGCCGAAAAGCGTTGTGCCTGTAAGGAACATGGCAAGCACAACAAGGAGAAGAATTATTGTTATGCATGCGCCTGTTTTACCAAAAAGTTTTGCAATTGCGCCGCCGATAATTGCTCCGAAAACTCCGCCGTTTGACAAAGCGGCAGCTTTGTTCCATGCATCTGAAATCTGAATTCCCAAGCCAACAGCATTGAGGTATTCAGACGTATTTGCAAAAATATGTATTGCTCCGCTAAGAAGCGCAACAAAAACACCGGTGCCCGTAAGATTGGCAGCGATGCTGCCCAGCGGCTTGTCCTTGGCATAGACTATTGCCATATAAATCAGCACAGCAGGAATAATATAAACACAGGAGCCGAAAATGCCGAACATTGCATTATGCAGAGTCAGCCACACACTTTCTCCTTTAATTAACGCAACGCAAAGCAAAAACACAGCTGCCGCCATTAAAACAATGGCGGTTTTCTGGCGTTTTACTGTTACATTGACTTCTTTTTTCACAACTTCTTTCGTTGTTTGCGTTTTCTTGGGAGCGGAACTTTTTTGAGCAGGCTTTTTCTTTTGAGCCGCTCCCGACTTTTTGGTGTTTGCCATTTATGTCATCCTTTCGGAGTATTATTGCTGTTTTCATTTTCTTTTTGACTAATTAAATCATACAGGCAGTTAAGTGCATCGGAAAGGCTGCCGAGAGAATCAATCAAGCCTTCATTGACCGCCGCTTCTCCTGTTAAAACCGTTCCCACATCCATAACAAGCTCACCTGTTGCAAGCATCATTTCGCGGAATCTGTCACCCGAAATATCAGAATTATCCGAAACAAATTTAACAATGCGTTCCTGCATCTGTTCAAAATAAGAAAGAGTTTGAGGAACACCAAGCACAAGCCCGTTCATTCGTACGGGGTGAATGGTCATTGTTGCAGACGGAGTTATAAAAGATTTATCGGTTGAAACCGCAAGCGGAACACCGATTGAATGCCCGCCGCCAAGCACGAGCGAAACCGTTGGAGTGGTCATGCCCGCAACAAGTTCCGCAATCGCAAGACCTGCTTCGATATCGCCACCAACTGTATTCAAAATCATAATCAGACCGTCAATTTCGTCGCTTTCTTCAATCGCAACGAGCTGAGGTATAACATGCTCGTATTTAGTGGTTTTATTCTGCGCCGGCAAAATATAATGGCCCTCAATTTGACCTATAATTGTTAAACAATGTATGAGATGCTCACCCTTTCGCACCGTTACCGAACCTGATTCGATAATACCGCTGAGGGCTGAGGAATCGTCACAATTGCCGTTGCTGCTGCTGCAATCGGGCGACTGCCACGGCGGAGACGGAAGAAAAAAATTGCTTTTTTTATTTTTATTGTTCATAAATATGCATCCTTTCGTTGAGTAAACGATAATAGTATTCCTCAAAAAAGTGCATATTAACCATGATACGATATTTTAGTTATTATATCATTATTTATTGCTCAATGCAACAAAAAACGCAATATTTTGTGTGATTTATTACATTATATTATGAATTATGTTCTAAATAACGTTATAATCCATTGTGAGATAAAAACAATATAAAAATAATTACCGCCGAAGCATTGCTTGCCTCGGCGGTTTTAACTTTAAAATTTTATTTTATTAGAAAAGTCCGCTGATTTTGCCGTTTTCATCAACATCAATCTTTTCGGCAGCGGGTAGTTTGGGAAGTCCCGGCATGGTCATGATGTCGCCTGTAAGAACAACAATGAAGCCTGCACCTGCGGAAATTTTAACATTCTTGATTGTAACGGTGAAATTCTCAGGTGCGCCAAGCTTTGTCGGGTCGTCAGAGAAGCTGTACTGTGTTTTCGCCATGCAAACAGGAAGATTTCCACAGCCCATTGCTTCAAGAGCCGCAATCTGCTTTTTGGCTGCAGGAAGAACGGAAATTCCGTCGCCGCCGTAAACCTTTTTAACAATTGCTTCAATCTTATCCTCGATTGAACCGTCAAGCTCATAGGAGAATGTGAAATCGTTAGGCTGTTCGCAAAGAGCAACAACCTCTTTTGCAAGCTCCTCGCCACCTTTGCCGCCCTCTGCCCATACGGTGGAGAGAACAACGTTAACACCGAGTTCCTTGCACTTATCGATAACAAGCTGAACTTCCGCATCGGTGTCGGTGGGGAAACGGTTAACCGCAACAACCGAAGGAAGTTTATAAACATTCTTAATATTGGAAACATGGCGGAGAAGGTTGGGAATACCCTTCTCAAGAGCTTCAAGGTTTTCACCGTTAAGCTCGGTCTTGGGCACACCGCCGTGCATTTTGAGAGCTCTGATTGTTGCAACGATAACAACTGCGCTGGGGGTCAGACCTGCATAACGGCACTTGATATCAAGGAATTTTTCAGCACCGAGGTCAGCACCGAAGCCTGCTTCTGTGATAGCGTAATCGCCGAGCTTCATTGCAAGCTTTGTTGCCATAACAGAGTTGCAGCCGTGAGCAATATTAGCGAAAGGTCCGCCGTGAACGAGGGCAGGAGTTCCTTCAAGAGTCTGAACAAGGTTGGGTTTTAAAGCATCCTTAAGGAGCGCTGTCATTGCGCCTGCAGCGTTAAGCTGACCTGCGGTAACAGGCTTTTCATCATAGGTATAGCCTACGATAATTCTTGAAAGACGCTCTTTGAGGTCTGTTATTGACGTTGCAAGGCAAAGAACCGCCATAATTTGGGAAGCAACGGTGATGTCGTAGGCGTCCTCTCTGGGAACACCGTTAATTCTGCCGCCAAGGCCGTCGGTAACAAAACGGAGCTGCCTGTCATTCATATCAACGCAGCGCTTCCATGTAATGCGGCGCGGGTCGATATTGAGTGCATTACCCTGATAAATATGGTTATCGAGCATGGCGGCAAGCAGGTTGTTTGCTGCACCGATAGCATGGAAGTCGCCTGTGAAATGAAGGTTAATATCTTCCATAGGAACACCCTGTGCATAGCCGCCGCCTGCAGCACCGCCCTTAACACCGAAAACAGGACCGAGAGAAG
>JAZRIG010000104.1:0-8869 GCA_045645145.1 Acutalibacteraceae bacterium | reverse complement strand
CGGAGCTTACCTTGCCGTTCATAACATAAAGCTCAACGCTTCTGATACCGCTGATTGTTTCGATTGAAACGGTTTCGGTGTCAACGTAACCCTTGTCATAGACATACTTTGCAACGGAGCGGATTGCGTTGCCGCCTTGTCTGCCTTCGCTGCCGTCAAGGTTGAATACTCTCATTTTAACCTGCGCAACATCAGATTTTTCAATAAGAACAACGCCGTCGCAGCCAACGCCGTGATGTCTGTCGCAAAGGCTTACGCAGAGGCTCTCGGGGCAAGTAATCGAATTATCAAGGTTTTCAATGATGATGTGATCGTTGCCCGATGCATCCATCTTTGCAAACCTAAGAGTTTTTCTTTCGGAACGCATGTTGTTAATATCAACAAGCTCTGTGTTTTCCTGATTGAAACGGCTTGCAATGATATCAGCAAGTGCGTTTGCGGTGTCAAGAGATGTGATGCAGGTGATTGAAAGCTGGATTGCTCTTCTTTGAAGTGCAATGTAGTCACCCATTGTTGAATCATAAAGCGCGCCGGTATAAACAACATAATTAATTTTGCCGCTTTCGAGAAGCTCCATAATGTCGTTGCTTTCGTTCATGCCCTTAACATATTCAACGTCAATGCCGAGTTGTGATATTGCATCGGCAGTATCTTTGGTGGCATAAATTTTAATCTTAAGGTCATCAAGCTTTTTAGCCAGAGAAACAGCATCAAGCACATCGTGCTTATCAACGCTCAGGAGCATGCCAATGCCTTTTTCGGCGGTGGGAAGCTGAACATTGAAGCCTGCAGAAGTAAGTCCTTTGAAGAGCGCTTCAGCCATAGTCTTGCCGATGCCGAGAACTTCGCCGGTTGATTTCATTTCAGGGCCGAGGATGGAGTTAACATCCGAGAGCTTTTCAAATGAGAATACGGGAACCTTAACCGTGAAATAGGGCGGTGTCTTATAAAGTCCCGTGCCGTAGCCGAGGTCTTTGAGTGACTGGCCAACCATTACCTTGGAGGCAATATCAACCATGGGAACGCCGGTAACCTTGCTGATATAGGGAATTGTTCTTGAAGCTCTGGGATTAACTTCAATAACATAAAGCTGGTTGTGGTAGATAAGATACTGGATGTTAACAAGACCCTTTGTGCCGAGTGAAAGCGCAAGCTTTTCGGAGCATTCAATGATGTTCTTGCGCATCTTATCATTAAGATTATAAGGCGGATAAACAGCGATTGAGTCGCCGCTGTGAACGCCTGCTCTTTCAACGTGTTCCATAATGCCGGGGATAAGAACATCCTTGCCGTCTGAAATAACGTCAACTTCAAGCTCGGTGCCCATCATGTATTTATCAACAAGAACGGGGTTTTCGATTTCGCCTGAAAGGATGATATCCATATAACGTTCAACATCGGCATCCTCATGAGCAATTGTCATGTTCTGACCGCCGATAACATAAGACGGACGAAGAAGAACGGGGTAGCCGAGAGTGTTGGCTGCGTTAAGTGCTTCCTGCTTTGTCATAACGCCCATGCCCTTGGGTCTGCGGATGGCAAACTTTTCAAGAAGAGCATCAAAACGTTCTCTGTCCTCAGCGGTGTCAATTCCGTCAGCGGATGTGCCGAGAATTGTGATTCCGTTTTCATCAAGGAACTTTGTCAGTTTAATAGCTGTCTGGCCGCCAAATGCAACAACAACGCCGATGGGCTTTTCAACCTTGATGATATTCATAACATCTTCGGGAGTGAGAGGCTCGAAATAGAGTCTATCTGCGGTGTCGTAATCGGTAGAAACTGTTTCGGGGTTGTTGTTTATGATAGCAACCTCATAGCCGAGTTCTTTAAGAGTCCATACGCAGTGAACCGAAGAATAGTCGAATTCAATGCCCTGGCCGATTCTGATGGGACCCGAACCGAGAACAATGATTCTCTCTTTTTTGTTGTTTTCAAGGAAAGGACGTGCTTCGCATTCACGGTCGTATGTTGAGTAGAAATAGGGTGCCGCAACGGGGAAATTATTGGAGCATGTATCAACAATTTTATAAACTGCGTCTTTGTGAGAGGGCAGTTCATCAACGCCCGAAAGACGCTTGAGAGCAGCATCTGTGTAGCCGTAAAGCTTGCCCTGATTGTATTTTTCGGTGTCAATATTGCCGTTTTCGATTGATTTTTCATAATCAGCAAGGTTCTTAAGCTTAAGCAGGAACCATTCCGTGATTTTCGTTATATCGTGGATTTCTTCAATTGACATGCCGGATTTGATTGCTTCGAATACGGAGAATAAGCGCATGTCATCTGTATTTCTCAAACGTTCTTCAAGCGGAGCGTTTGTTTTGGGAATTGCATTGAGAGTGTCAAGTGAAATTTCAGCGCCTCTGACAGCCTTCATGATGGCCATTTCAAATGTGGGGCCTATGGACATAACTTCGCCCGTAGCTTTCATCTGAGTGCCGAGCTTGCGGCTTGCATTAACAAACTTATCAAACGGCCACTTGGGCAGCTTAACAACGATATATTTAACATCGGGCTCAAAGTTTGCACAGTTGAGGCCTGTTTTATCATTCTTGATTTCGTCAAGAGTGAGTCCAAGTGCAAGCATAGCGGTAACCTTTGCGATGGGATAGCCTGTTGCTTTACTTGCAAGAGCTGATGAACGCGAAACTCTGGGGTTAACCTCAATAACCGCATAATCCATGCTGTTGGGGTCAAGTGCAAACTGGCAGTTGCAACCGCCGATGATGCCCAGAGCATCAACGATGTCGAGGGATGCTTGACGAAGCATCTGATATTCTTCATCGGTCAGGGAAAGAGCAGGAGCGGCAACAATGCTGTCACCGGTATGAATGCCGACAGGGTCAAAGTTTTCCATGCTGCAAACAGCGATGCAGTTGCCGGCGCTGTCACGCATTGTTTCAAACTCGATTTCTTTCCAGCCGAAAATATATTTTTCAATAAGAACCTGGGTGATGGGGGAAAGGTCAAGGCCTGTTTTGGCGATAACTGCAAGCTCTTCGGGGTTGTTTGCAACGCCTCCGCCGCCACCGCCGAGTGTGAATGCAGGGCGAACAATAATGGGATATCCGATTTTTTCTGCAATTGCAAGGGATGTTTCAACATCGTTTGCAATTTCGGAGGGGATAACAGGCTGATTGATGGATTCCATCGTGTCTCTGAACATCTTTCTGTCTTCAGCCTTGTCAATAGCTTCGGCGTTTGTTCCGAGAAGCTTAACACCCATTCTGTCAAGATAGCCGTCCTTGCTCAACTGCATGGCGATTGTGAGGCCTGTTTGGCCGCCAAGGCCTGCAAGAAGGCTGTCGGGCTTTTCTTTTTCGATTATTCTCTTTACAGTATCGGCAGTAAGCGGTTCAAGATAAATCTCATCCGCAAGAGCCTTATCTGTCATAATTGTTGCAGGGTTTGAGTTAACAAGAACAACATCAAGGCCTGCATCCTTAAGAACGCGGCATGCCTGAGTTCCTGCATAGTCAAATTCGGCAGCCTGTCCGATAACGATGGGGCCGGAGCCGATAACCATAACTTTTTTGATATCTTTATTGATTGGCATATTAAAAACCCCCTTGCTTATTATTCCTTAAGAAGCTTAACGAGAACTGCCTTTTGAGCATGCAGTCTGTTTTCCGCTTCTTCGAAAATCTCTTTTGCATGTTCTTCAAAAACTTTTGCGGTGATTTCTTCTTCTCTGTGAGCGGGAAGGCAATGAAGAACCATTGCATCAGGTTTGGCAACAGCCATAACACCGTCATTTATCTGATAACCTGCAAAAATTTTCTTTCTTCTTTCAGCTTCACTTTCCTGACCCATGGATGCCCAAACGTCTGTATAAAGAACATCTGCATCCTTGGCAGCTTCAAGAATATCTGAAGTGCAAGTGAAGTCGCCGTTTTTGCTTGCCCATTCAATTATTTCTGAATCGGGCTTGTGGCTGTCCGGGCAGCCGATGCTCACGGACATTCCCATCTTTATGCCGCCAACGATGAGAGAGTTTGCCATGTTGTTGCCGTCGCCAATATAGCAAAGCTTGTTGCCTTTTATTGCGCCCTTGAACTCGCGGATTGTCATGAGGTCAGCAAGAACCTGGCAGGGGTGGCAATAATCTGTGAGGCCGTTGATGATGGGGATTGAACCGTAATCGGCAAGTGTTTCAACGTCACTCTGTTTGTATGTTCTTATCATTATTCCGTCAAGATAGCCTGAAAGAACTCTTGCGGTGTCTTCAACAGGTTCGCCTCTGCCAAGCTGAATATCATTGGAGCTGAGGAAAAGTGCGGTGCCGCCGAGGTCATACATGCCAACTTCAAAGGAAACTCTTGTTCTGGTGGACGATTTGGTGAAAATCATGCCGAGTGTTTTGCCTTTAAGATGGTGGTGCTCAATTCCGTTTCTCTTCTCGTATTTGAGCTGATCGGCGAGATTAAGAATTTCGTTGATCTCGTTAGTGCTCAAATCCATAAGCTTAAGTAAATGCTTCATATATTCCTCCAAAACAATAATTTACAATTTTATGCATGCTTTTTGAATAATTATACACTTATAACTGGCTTAAGTCAATGTTAAACAGCATATATATACAAAAAATATCTTTGGTTTTTAGTGCATTTTGCTAAGCGCAAACCCCTATCTAATATACTATAACATAGTTTTATAATAATTTAAATAGCAAAATGAAAAAAATACAAAAAAACCGCCGATGCAAAAGCAAAGGCGGAAAATGTTAAATAAAAACGGGAGCAAGGCCTGCTGCAAGCTTTGCGCAGCGGGTAGTCTTTATCATTGAGTTGAAAAGAACAGTTTTCAATTGAATTCCTCCCGAAAGTTGTCCTACATATTTTACTACATGTATATAGAAAAATCAATGTATAATTGTTTAAAGATTTGGGTGAATATTAAGAACTTTTTTAACAGAAAATAACAAAAATCGGCGAAGTGTGCAACTTCGCCGACCCATATTTATTTTGCGGGGCAATGATTGGTTGCAACAATATTGATTCCTGTGCCGAGGATATTTTCAACAAGAACATCTCCGAGTTTAACAGGAGCATCGACTTCGGCTTGGTTTATAATATCCATGCATTCCATAATCTTTTCTTTGGGGAGCGCACCTGCTGATTTGCAGGGCACAACGTTATAAATTCCGCCGTTAACCTTAACTGTTGTTGCAAGGCTTCTGACCGGATTGGTGCATTCGGTTCTGGCGTAAGTATCGCCGCGTTTGCAGGTGTTGCCGGTTACGGAAAGAATATCGCCGTTGTCGGCAATTTCAACTGTTACTCCGCAGCCCATGGGGCAGGCTACACAAATAATATTTTTCTGCATAAATCACACCTCCACCGAAATTTCAATCTGACCGCCGGGAGCAAAGCTCTTGAGCATATCATTCTTGATAATAACGTTTTCCATTTCTCCGGGAGCAAGTCTGGGTCTTTTGCGGCTGATGATTTCTTCGCCGTTATATTTTGCAACGATTTTAGCGTTTTTATAAACCTGGCCTACTCTGAAATAGAGTTTAATGTCGCTTTCGTTTTTGATGTTAACTTTTTGCGGAACTATGTAGCGCACTCCGTTAACGCCTTTTGTTGTTACGTATTCGGCGGCTTCTGTTTTGCCCAAAACATATTTTGCGGCGCCTTCGCCCGCAGTCTGGCTTTCAAGGGTTACATAGTCAACAAGGTCGTGAACATGAAGAACGTTGCCGCATGCAAAAACACCTTTGTGGGAGGTTTCTCTGTATTCATCAACAACTGCACCGCTTGTTACGGGGTCAAGCTCAATGCCGACTGCTCTTGTAAGCTCGTTTTCGGGGATAAGACCAACGGAGAGAAGGAGAGTGTCGCACTCAATAAAACGTTCCGTGCCTTTTATGGGTCTGCGGTTTTCGTCAACATCAGCGATTGTAACACCTTCAACTCTTTCCTTACCGTGGATATCAATAACCGTGCAGCTGAGATGCAGGGGAATGTTAAAATCGTCAAGGCATTGAACAATGTTTCTTGTAAGACCGCTTGAATAAGGCATAAGCTCGCAAACGCACTTAACTTCTGCGCCTTCAAGGGTCATGCGGCGTGCCATGATAAGGCCGATATCGCCCGAGCCGAGAATAACAACCTTTTTACCGGGCATATAGCCGTCAATATTAACATATTTCTGCGCTGTACCTGCGCTCATAATGCCGGAAGCTCTTGTGCCGGCAATGTTAAGTGCACCTCGGGGTCTTTCACGGCAGCCCATCGCAAGAATAACTGCTTTTGCCTGAATTTCAAGCAGTCCGTCCTGCTTGTTTACGGCATAAACAACATTATTTTCCGTTATTTCAAGAGCCATTGTGTCGGTTTTGTATTCAATTTTTTGCTCATCAACAAGCTGAATGAATCTGTCGGCATATTCGGGGCCGGAAAGCTCTTCACCGAAATAATGCAGACCGAAGCCAGTGTGTATGCATTGCTCAAGGATGCCTCCGAGAGTTTCGGCTCTTTCAAGGATAAGAATGCTGTCAACGCCGCATTCCTTGGCTTTGAGAGCTGCCGCCATGCCGGCAGGGCCGCCGCCGATAACAACTATATCATAATTAAGCATATTCTCACCCTCACTTTGTTCTTTCATAAAGAATTTTGGAATTGCCGCCGAATTTGGTGATTTCGTTAATTTCAACTCCAAGCTCGCGGGCAAGAAGCTCAACAACCTTTGAACCGCAGAAACCGCCCTGACATCTTCCCATTCCTGCTCTTGTTCTGCGCTTAACGCCGTCAACATCTCTTGCTCCGGCGGGGGCATGAATTGCGTCAAGAATTTCGCCTTCTGTGATTGTTTCGCAACGGCAAACAATTCTGCCGTATGCGGGGTTCTTTTCAATCAAAGCCTTGCGATCTTCGTTACTCAGATGTCTGAAACGAACGGGTTCTTCTCTGTCAGGCTTGAAATCGCTCTTTTCTTCGCAGTTAAGAGCTTCTATAATAATATCCTTAACATAAAGCGCAATTGCGGGTGCGGAGGAAAGGCCGGGAGATTCGATGCCTGCAACGTTAATGAACTGCGAATTCTTTTCGCTCGGCTCAATGATGAAATCATTTCTGTTGCAGTGGGCGCGCAGACCTGCGAAAGAGGTTATAACCTCTCTGGTGGTGAGGCAGGGAACTGATTTCTTTGCTGTCTCGAGAACTGCAGAAAGTGTGCCTGCTGTTGTTGCAACATCATCTTTGTCCTCAATATCAAGAGCGCTGGGGCCAAGCAGCAGGTTGCCGTCAACCGTGGGTGTAACAAGAATACCCTTGCCCATCTTTGAAGGGCATTGGAAAATAGTGTGGTTTGCAAGCTTGCCGACAGTTTTGTCGCAAAGCATATATTCGCCCTTTCTGGGGGTTGTGTGAACGGAGGTATCGCCGATAAGCGCAGCAATTTCGTCGCAGTAAACACCGGCTGCATTAATAATATATTTGGCTTTGATTTCGTTATCATCGTTTGAAAGAGTGAATTCCGAGCCGTTAAAATCAATCTTCTTAACTTCAAAATTGCGGATAAATTCGGCGCCGTTAACAACTGCATTTTCTGCAGCGGCAACAGTCAGCTCGTAAGGGCAGACGATACCTGCAGAAGGCGCCCAAAGAGCGGCTTTGGCTTCGTCGCTTATATAAGGTTCTGCTTCACGAAGCTTTGCAGCATCATAAATTTCAAGCCCCGGAACTCCGTTGATATTGCCTCTTTCAAGAAGCTCGTTAAGAGTTTCGACTTCTTCATCCGAAAAAGCAACAACAAGCGAGCCTACAGGCTTGAACGGAACAGAAAGTGTTTTGCAAAGCGCAGGCATGAGAGCGGTGCCTTCAACATTAAGCTTTGCTTTGAGTGAGCCGGGTTTTGCGTCAAAGCCTGCATGTACTATTGCGCTGTTTGCTTTTGAGGTGCCCATTGCCATGTCGTTATGTTTTTCGACAAGAGCAATTTTAATGTTGTAGCGGCTGAGTTCGCGGGCGATAAGAGAGCCGATAACGCCTGCGCCGACAACAGCAACATCATAGTTCATTTATAAAACCTCCGTCAAAAATAATTTACCACCCGTAATTATAACACAACACAAATGCCAAAACAACAGTTTTTGTACTCATTTTCTGCGAAATGTTTAAAAATTTGAGAGGCATTGTTTGTTGAAAACCACGAATTTTAAAAATAATAAGTAATATATTGACAAATGCTTCGTTTTAATGCACAATATATTGAGTGAAATTAAAACTTAGTGAGAGGATGCTGGAAAATATGATGACAGATATCGAAATCGCTCAGTCCGTCAAAATGAAACCGATTACCGAAATTGCCGATGTTGCAGGTATTGATGCAAAATACCTTGAGCAATACGGCAATTATAAAGCCAAGGTTGATCTTTCAATTCTCAAAGAGAATGAGAAAAAAGAGGGTAAACTTGTTCTTGTAACCGCTATTACTCCCACTCCTGCAGGCGAGGGTAAAACAACAACAACCATCGGTCTTGCCGACGGTATGAAGAGAATCGGCAAAAATGTTATGGTTGCGCTTCGTGAGCCTTCTCTCGGCCCTGTTTTCGGTGTTAAAGGCGGTGCAGCGGGCGGCGGATATGCACAGGTTGTTCCCATGGAAGATATTAACCTGCATTTCACAGGCGATTTCCACGCAATCGGTGCTGCAAACAACTTGCTTGCAGCTATGCTTGATAACCATATTTATCAGGGCAACGCGCTTAATATAGACCCCAGAAGAATCACATGGAAAAGATGTGTTGATATGAACGACCGTCAGCTTCGTTTCGTTACTGACGGACTTGGCGGACGAGTTAACGGCGTTCCCCGTGAGGACGGCTATGATATAACCGTTGCCTCGGAGATAATGGCAGTGCTTTGCC
>JAZRIG010000103.1:0-12924 GCA_045645145.1 Acutalibacteraceae bacterium | reverse complement strand
GTTGCTTCGCTGACGGGAAGGCCTGCGCCGATTGCGGCTGCCATGGGCTCTTCGATAAGGCTGACATATTTTGCGCCTGCGCTCTTTGCGGCGTCATAAACAGCTTTTCTTTCAACCTCGGTAACGCCCGAAGGAATGCAGATAAGAACTCTTATTCTTGAAAACGGAGTTCTTTTTGTTGTGCGCTTAATAAAAGATGCAATCATTTCCGCGGTGATTTCAAAATCCGCAATAACGCCGTCCTTGAGGGGGCGAACAGCGGTGATTGAGCCGGGAGTTCTGCCGATCATTTCTTTAGCTTCCATGCCGACTGCAACAACGCGGGGCGGGTTGCTCTTCTGGTCAACTGCAACAACGGAGGGCTCGCGGATAACAATGCCCTTGCCCTTAACAAAAACCAAAGTGTTCGCAGTGCCTAAATCTATACCGATATCCTGTGTGAAAAGCATAATTAATGTCTCCTTATTATATTATTAATCAGCGGAAGCTGATGGATGTGATGATGTTGTTGAATTCATCAAGATCGTTGCTGAGGTCACGGTCTGATGTGATGCGGCAGGAATAAACATTTGCGCCCTGCTTGAAGAAATAGTAAGCAAGGTATGAGGGTGATTCGCCTGCGTCGGGAACGAAGGTGGAAACGAAACGAGCGTCGATATCGCCGAGCTTAACAGACTTGTTTTCGCCGACAGCGTCGGGATAGGTTGTTTTCATGATGCTCATAAGCTGGGCTACGTCACCCATTGCATTGTCGAGCGACTTATCCTTTGTTTCGATAACAAGCGCATCTTTTGTGTTATCTTTCTTAATGCTCAGGCCGTTGAGGCTGTAAGCATCCGACCAGCCGTCGGGGATTGTTACGGAGTATGTCTTGCATTCAACCTGGCGGCCGATAACAAGAGCATGCTTGAGAGCAACGGGATTTGTGAGATATTCGCCGTTTTCGCCTTTAACGTTTTTGCCGTTTTTGTCGGTAACAAGAACAAGGAGATTGCCTGCTTCGTCTCTGGCGATGCCGCCGTCCTCTTTGGTAACGGCTGCGTAAACATCGCCTGCTGCGTTTGTGACAACTGTGCCGTTCTTAAGCTTGGGCTTGCAGGCTGTGAAGCAAGTGAGAATAACCAACATTGAAATGATAAGAGCAAAATATTTTTTCATCTGTAAAAATCCTTTCGTGTTGAAGCATCAGCCGTTAAGCGCCTTGAATGCCTCTTTGTTATTTTTATAAAGAGTTTTATAAACGGCATAGTTGCGGTCATAAACCTCTTTGTTTTCTGTGTTGGGGACAAAGGTTTTCTTTGCGGGGATAAGCTGCTTTGCGTTTGAAATATCGCTCAGAACGCCAAGACCGACTGCCATAACAACCGCCGCGCCGACTGCGCCGACGTTTTGCGGGCTGTCAACGGTTTCAACCGTTCTGCCGGTAACGTCTGCAAGAATCTGGCAGGTAACATCGCTCAGAGCGCCGCCGCCCACAAAGCGAACGGTGTTTGAGGTTTTGATTTTTTTATCCTGTGTTTCGAGGAACCAGCGCATGTGGAAGCAAACGCCCTCGATAACGGATTTGATAAGCTCGGTTTTGCCAACGTCGAGGCTGATGTTGAAGAACATTCCTCTTGAGTTCGGGTCCTCAAACGGGCAACGGTTGCCGTGAAGCCACGGGGTGAAGATAACGCCCGAGCTGCCTGCGGGGATTTCGCTGATTATCTTTGAAAGATAGTCATAAAGGCTGGTGTAAACGGTTTCGGGGGATTCGGCAACATCTGTTTTCTGAAGGAAGATGCCGATTTCGTCAAGAGCAAGGTGGTCCTTAACCCATTCAAGGCACTTGCCTGCGGTTTCAAGCTCCGCAAAATAGTTGAAGCGGTCTTTCTGAGCGCCGACTATGGCGGCAATCATTGCCGAAGCATCAACAACGCTTTTGTCAACAACGGTGGAAACCCAGCCCGATGTGCCGTTATAGATATGTGTTTCGCCAAGCTCAACGCTGCCTGCGCCAACGCCGATAAGCGAAGCGTCGCCGCCGCCGCCGAATACTGCAGTCCCCTCCTTCAAGCCAAGCTCAGCCGCCGCCTTTGCGGTCAGGCCGCCTGCCTTGTCGGTGCACTTGATGATTTCGGGAAGATGGTCGGGATTAACACCGAGCAGCTTGCACACGGTTTTGCTCCAGCCCTCTTTGCCCTTGCGTATGTCATAAAGAAGAGTGCCGAAGGCGGAGTCGGGGGTCATAACAAATTTATCCGTCATGCGGCAGATTATGTATTCTTTAACATCAAGCCATTTATAAACGCGCTTGAAGTTTTCAGACTCATTTTCCTTAACCCAGTTATATTTCCAAACAGGGTCTTTAACGCTTGCGGAAACTGCGCCCGTGATGATGAGCGACGGAATAAGCTTGAAGATGTTTGCGCCCGCAATCTGTATTCCGTTTGCAATGCCTTCTTTAATCTGCTTGCCTGCGCGCTGGTCCATGTAGCTGAACGCTCTGTGAACGGGCTTGCCGTTCTTATCAACCAGAACCAGACCCTGCATCTGGGAGCAGAAAGAAATGCCCTCAACCTGCTCAGGCTTTATTTCGCAGTTTTCAAAAATGGTTTTTGTTGTTGAGCAAATTGCCTGCCACCATTCATCGGGGTCCTGCTCCGCGCCGCCGTTGGGCATGATATAGAGCTTGTAGCCCTCCATTGCCGCGCTGAGAAGAGTTATTTCTTTGTCGATTTCAAAAAGACAGGTTTTTACGCCGGTGGTTCCAATGTCATAGGAAATAACATACTTTTTGCCCATTTTATCCTCCTGAATTCAGATGCAAAGCATCATTTTGATTATATATCAGCCGAAGTGCCAAACAATTAAGAAATTATGACGAAAGAGTTAAATTTCAGGTATTTTGCAGCAGTCAACCCATTCAACCGCCGCCGAACATTCGAAAAGCTCGTCACAATTAAGTTCAACCGCGCTGCTGGAGCTGCCTGCCGCGGGGAAAACGGTGGAAAATCTTTGAAGAGAAACGTCAAGAAAAACTTTGACGCCTTCTTTCACGGCGAAGGGGCAAACTCCCCCAACCGCATGGCCCACAAGCTCAATTGCCTCCTCAGCGGTCAGCATTTTTGCCTTGAAGCCGAATTTATCCTTGAATTTTCGGTTGTCAACCTTGGCATCGCCTGCGGCAACAATCAAAAGCGCGCCGCCGTCGGGATATTTGAAGGAAAGGGTTTTTGCGATTCTTGCCGGAATAACACCAACAGCCACCGCCGCAAGCTCAACCGTTGCGGAGGATTCGGTGAATTCCGATATTCTGCCGTCAAGCCCGAAGGCGGAAAGGTATTTCCGAACTGTTTCAACAGACATTTTCATCATCCCTTCCGGAAATAAGGCATAATTATACACTATTACCCTATTATAGAGCTATTATAATTCTTTCGCGCGCGAAATACAAGAGGAAATATAAATTTTATTTTTAACTATATAAATAAAAAAGCTCCGAACCACGGTTCGGAGCAAAGAATCAAGCTGTTGTTACTGCGGCAGTTGTTGAAGCTGCTGCTGTGATTGCCGGTGCGGCGGCAAGAAAATCCGCGCTGACCCAGCCTGTGAATGAGTTATATTTAACATAGGCCCAGCCGGCAACGGCCTTTGTTACCGTCAGCCTTGTGCCGTTGGGGATTTTGGCAACAACTGCTGAATTTGAATCTGCCGTTGCACGCAGGTTAAGCACGCTGCCGGAGGTTTTAACAACATATTCTCCCCTTGCGATTGCGGGCTCATTGTTGAGATTTGCCGTGTTTGAGGCGGTGGTTTCAACTTCAAGATGCTGAGTTTCAACAGTTATAAGGCCCCATTTTCCGCCCTGTGAAGCAATATAAACTCCGTTTTCGCCCTGCAGAATTGCATCAAAGACAAAGTCAACAACGGTTTCGCCTTTTGAATTGATAATTCCGAATTTTTCGCCCTTGCAAACGGGAACAAGCCCGTTTTTGAAGCCGAAGGCGCAGTCGGAATTCATGCAGTCTGCCGCGGCGCAGGAATCGAATTCAAACGGAATGACGGTTACGCCGGAAGCGTTGATATATCCCCATTTTCCGTCCTTTTTAACAGCTGCAAGCTTGTCGGAAAAATCGGTTGCATTTTCGTATATTGCCGCAATTTCAAGGCGCAGGTTCTGGCTGATATAGCCGTATTTTGCATCCGCCTTGAGAGAGGTTGCAACGGGATAAAGACCCGGCTCAAGCGACAGCTCGCTTGTTGTTATTTCGCCCGCATATCCCTTTTCGTCCGTCCAGGCAAGGTGCTTGCCCGCTTCGCTCCAGCAGGGAATAAGCTCGGGCGAGGTTAAGCCGTGATATTGGCGGCTTGTAACGGTTTTTGTTGCGGCATCGGCAAGAAGAAGATATTCCGAACGGGGGCTTTCAACTATGTAGCGGTAGTTTCTCCACACGTCGCTGCAAACGGAAAAACTGTTGTGCTCTGCATTTTCCGTAATTTTTCCGCCGAGGGTCATAATTCCTTTTTTGCCGCTTTCCGCATCGGTGAAAATTGCCATCTGTTCGTTAAGGCTTTTGACTGATGAGATTTTCTCAAAGCCTTCGGTTTTGAATGAATAGCCCTGAGGTGCTTTGACATCATCATCTTTATCTATGATTTTTTTTGTTATCAAAAATCCGCATGCAACAATCACCGCGCAAACAACAACGCAAACGGCGGCAACAAGCTGCTTGGAAAGCGCCTTTTTCCTTCTCTTGAATTTAATGTTTTTCATCCGTACCACCCCTTATTTTTCAATAAGCTGTTAACAGTATAGCATATTTACCTGTTTATGGCAATTACAAAAGTGTGACAATAAGGTTAATAATTGTTAAAAATTTCCTAAAATTAAAGGCCGATGCTTGCATCGACCCTTGTTAGCTATTATAATTTCTTTGTTTGCTTATCCAGCGGAAGAACGAGGAAATTCATGGCGTCCTCATTATTAATCAGATTATATATTACTTCTGAAATATCTTCAACGGATTCAACCATGCCTTTGTCGAACCACAGCTTGAAAACCGCAAGAATTCCGCCAACGTAATAGTGAACGGCGAATCTGCCGCCCTTTGCTGCAGCGGCAACGGGGAAATAATTATAAACGCGTTCTTCAAGCATTTTGGTGAGAAGATGCGAAAGGCCTGCGTCATAGATTGCCTGAATAACATCGGCATTTTCCTGGAAAAAGCCTGCAACATAGGCAATAACGCCCTTCATGTTATTAGCCTTTTCGCCGTTGATTTCGTTTAAAAGTCGTTTTTCCTGGTCAACAATATGCTTGAGGAGGATTTCGTCCTTGCTGCCGTAGTTGCGGTAATATGCCATTCGCGAAACTCCGGCAAGGTTGGTTATTTCGGTTATCGAAATGCTGTCGTAGCTGTTTGTTTCCATAAGGCGAAGCAGAGCGGTGACGATGCACTCTTTGGTCAGAATATTAACTTCGTTTCTCTTTTGCATTACACTTTCTCCGATTTTGTAACATCAGGTAAATTTTTCATGAATTTCTGTTGATTTGTTGATGATTTGTTCATAAACTAATGTTAAACTAAAAACTGTTACAAGTGTAACAGTTACAATTCGGTTTGTCAAGGGGATTTTTTATGCTTAAACTGAAAAATATAGTTAAAGAATATCCGACGGGTGACAGCAAGGTTGTCGCCCTCAAAGGTGTTAATATTGAATTCCGCAAAAGCGAGTTTGTTTCGATTCTCGGCCATTCGGGCTGCGGCAAAACAACCTTGCTTAATATTGTTGGCGGGCTTGACCAATATACGGACGGCGATCTGATTATCAGCGGCAAGTCCACCAAGGATTTCAAAGACGGCGATTGGGATTCCTACCGCAACCATTCCGTCGGCTTTGTTTTCCAGAACTATAATCTCATTCCTCACCAGAGCGTGCTTTCAAACGTTGAGCTTGCGCTGACTCTTTCCGGCGTTTCAAAGAGCGAGAGAAGAGAAAGGGCAAAAACAGCCCTTGAAAAGGTTGGCCTTGGCGACCAGCTTGGCAAAAAGCCCAACCAGATGTCCGGCGGCCAGATGCAGAGGGTTGCCATCGCCAGAGCGCTTGTCAACAACCCCGAAATTCTGCTTGCCGACGAACCTACAGGCGCGTTGGACACCGAAACAAGCATCCAGATAATGGAGCTTCTCAAGGAAATTTCCAAAGAAAAGCTTGTTATTATGGTTACTCATAACCCCGAGCTTGCAGAGGAATATTCAACCAGAATAATCCGCCTTGTGGACGGCTCCATTGTTAACGACACAAATCCCTACACAACTGAGGATGTTGAACGCAAGGAAAAAACAAGGGCTGAAAAGAAATCCGATAAAAAAGCGGCAAAGGCAATGCCCAAAAAGCCCTCCATGTCGTTCTTCACGGCTCTTTCGCTCTCACTCAACAACCTTATGACAAAGAAGATGAGAACATTCCTCACCTCCTTTGCAGGCAGCATCGGAATCATCGGAATTGCGCTTATCCTTGCCCTTTCAAGCGGCTTCCAGGCATATATTGACTCCATTCAGCAGGAAACGCTCACTTCATATCCCATAATGATTGAAAAAACTGCAATGGATATGAATGCAATGCTCGGCAGCATGGCGAGCGTTTCGCCCACGGGCGAGGTTAACCACGCGCTTGACAAGGTTTATTCAAACACTCTTTCATCAAGCATGATGGAATCCTTCTCCTCCGAAATATGGCAAAACAACCTCAAGTCCTTCAAGGAATATCTTGAAAGCGAAGAATGCACGGTTGACGAATACGCCAGCAGCATCAAATATACCTACGGCGGCAAGCTGAATATTTTCTCTGCCGACACGGCAAACGGCATAAATCAGGTTTACCCCAGCCCCGTTATTTCGATGATGGAAACAATGATGGGCAGCATCAACCTTGGCGGCATGAGCATGGATACCTCCATGATGGCTTCCATGGAAACAATGATGAATTCCTGGCAGGAGCTTATTGATAACAAGGCAATGCTTGAGGACCAGTATGAGCTTGTTAAGGGCGGCTGGCCGCAGGCATATAATGAGGTTGTTCTCATTATTGATAAAAACAACGAAATCAGCGATATCGCCATTCAGGGCCTCGGCCTGACCACAAGCCAGGATATGATGCAGGCATTTATGGCGGCTCAGGGCGGCGAGGAATATACTCCCAAAAAGTTTGAAATCGAATATGATGATATTCTTAACATGACCTTCAAGCTTGTGCTTGAACCCGAGTATTTCACCTATAACGAAGAAACAAAAACATGGGACGATATGCACGGCGATGACCTTTATGTTCAGCAGCTTGTTGAAAACGGCGAGGAAATAAAAATTGTCGGTATTGTCAGACCTGCAGACGATTCAATCATGGTCACAACCATGGGCGCAATCGGCTACACATCAGAGCTTACAAAGCATGTTATCAACGCAACGAACGAAAGCGAAATAGTTAAACAGCAGAAAGCAAACCCTGAAATTGACGTTTTCACGGGCATCCCCTTTGCCAAGGAAGATGCGGCGGAGATTCCCGAAGAAACTAACCCAACCACCACTGCACCTGCGGCATCGGGCGTTTCGCTTGACCCGCAGATAGACTCCGCAGTTGCCGCAGTTTCGGACACAGCGCCCGCAGTCAGCTCAATCGGGCTTGCAAACGGCGCACCTAAGGCAACGCCCACAGCAACGGGAATGCCCGATTTCAGCCAGTTCCCCTCAATAACGGAGGAAGAAATTTATGCGGCGATTGACAGCACCTACAGCGGCGAGGAAGCCGAAAAAATGAAGCGCACGGTTGAGCTTATGCTCAAGAGCATGCTCTCCCTTTCCGAAAGGCAGGAGCTTATCGGCTATCTTGATGAAATGCTCGAGGGGCAGGAAATTGAGGGAATGGGTCAGATAAACGGCACTCAGGCGCTCTCTTTCCTCCAGATGATGGATAAAGAAACAAAGCTTAAGATGCTCAACGCAATCATGAACGGCGAGTTCGGCGATGTTGCCCCCGCTCCCGACAACGGTGAGGGAACAACCTCCGACGGCGGCGAAAACAACGGAACAACCGAGCCTTCAACGGATAAGGAGCAGAACAGCTCCGAAACCCAGGCTCCCACGGTTGTTGAGCCTGAGCCCGAACCCGAACCCGAGCCTGAGCCCTATGCGGCAAGCTATGAAGAGGCTTTAAGCCTTCTCGGTGTTGCCGATTTGGATAATCCGCAGTCAATTTATATTTATCCGCTCGACTTTGAGTCAAAAGACCTCATTTCGGCGGAAATCGAAAAATACAATGCATCCGGTGCAGAGGAAAACGAGATAAAATACACCGATTATATCGGCCTGCTTCTCTCCTCGGTAACAACGATAATCAACATCATCTCCTATGTTCTCATTGCGTTTGTTGCCATTTCACTTGTTGTTTCGTCAATAATGATTGGAATTATAACCTATATTTCCGTTCTTGAAAGAACCAAGGAAATCGGTATTCTCCGCGCAATCGGCGCATCAAAGCGCGATATATCGAGAGTTTTCAATGCGGAAACATTTATTGTGGGTCTGGTTTCAGGCACGTTGGGCATTCTTTCAACGCTTGCTCTTTCAATCCCGATTAATGCGGTTATTGAGCATCTGGCAGGGCTTCCCAATGTTGCGCAGCTGCCTTTCGACGGCGCAATAATCCTTGTTACAATCAGCGTTGTTTTAACCCTCATTTCGGGCCTTATCCCCGCAAAAATCGCTTCAAGAAAAGACCCCGTTGAAGCACTCAGAACAGAATAAAAAAACCGCCGAGCCTCATCAGAGGTTCGGCGTTTTTTTTATGTTAATTTATCCCAGCTTTGCGGGAGCTTTGCGGTGCTTTCTGTTCTTATGGTGAGGCTTGGGCTCAATATTGCCTGCCTTGGTGAGCGCGATTTTTGTCATAACGGGGCCGACAAGCTCATAAATAAGAACGGAGAAAAGAACAATGTTTCTTATCATTGCGCCAACCTCGCCAAGCTCCATTGAGGTGACCGACATGCCAAGCGCAACGCCTGCCTGAGGCAGAAGGGTTATGCCCAGATATTTGGTGGTCTTTTCGTCGCATTTCATGACCTTTGCGCTTGCATAGGCTCCGAAATATTTGCCGAACGAGCGCGAAATGATGTATGCCGCGCCGATGCCGATGATAACGATATCGGTGAAAACGCTCAGCTCAAGCTCTGCGCCGCTTAAAACAAAGAAAAGGGTGAAAAGGGGAACTGTCCATTTGTCTGTTTTTTCCATAATTTCGGGTGAGAAATCGCAGACGTTGCAGAAAATCGTGCCGAGCATCATGCAGACAAGCAGGGTTGAAAAGCCGATGTGAACGCCGCCGATTTCAAACTTGACCATTGAAAGCGCAACCGTGAAGATAACGCAGGTTATCGAAAGGCACAGACGCTTGCTGTTGGAGCTGAAAAATCTTTCGAAAAGAGAGAAAAGAATGCCCATAATGCAGCCGAGAAGAAGAGAAGCGACAATTTCGATAAGGGGTTCAAGGATAATTGCCGTCAGGCTGAACTGGCCGTGCTCAATTGCTTTGGCAATGCCGAATGAAACCGCAAAAATAATCAGACCAACCGCATCGTCGATTGCAACGATGGGCAAAAGCAAATCTGTCAGCTTGCCCTTCGCTTTATATTGGCGAACAACCATGAGTGTTGCGGCGGGAGCTGTTGCGGCGGCTATTGCGCCGAGAGTGATTGCCATTGAAAGCGGAAGCTTTTCGCCAACGATAAAATGGATGCCGATGAGAACCGCATCAACAAGAAGGGTTGCAACAAGAGCCTGGAAAATGCCGATGAAGGTTGCTGTTTTGCCAAGCTGCTTGAGCTGAGAAAGCCTGAATTCGTTGCCGATTGCAAAGGCGATGAAGCCGAGCGCAACGTTTGAAATGATTTCAAATTCCTTAACATTGGCAACCGAGGTGAAGCCGAGGCCGTCAATGCCGAGCCTGCCCAGAAAATAAGGGCCGATGAGAATTCCCGCAACAAGATAGCCTGTTACCGAGGGAAGCCCGAGGGGCTTTGCAATACGGGACATAAGAAGACCCGCACCGAGTGCAATGGATATGCAAAATAGTGTTTCCATAATTTACGCCTGATTTCTTTGTAATATTTTCAATTTCTGCTCTGAAAAATTGCCTATTAAGGTATATCACAACAAAAAAATAAAGTCAATAACACAAAATTCAAAAAATTAAATGTATTTTTTAAAACATATAGTAATAAATAACAAAAAAGTGAATTGCGCCGGCAATCAAAACAAAAACATGAAAAACGATATGCAAAGCTTCTCTTTTTCTTCCCAGGCCGCAGAAAACCGCCCCTATAAGATATGCGGCATTGCCCAGAATGATGCCTTTGAAGCCCTCGCTGCTGATTTCACCGATAACGGGGATAACGCTCAGCACCATAGCCGCACAGGATATGATATAAACCGCAACCGTCACCGATTTCAGCTTTTCAAAGAAAAACAACTTTGAAAACAGGCCGAAAAGAGCGCAGAACCAGGCAAGAATCAAAACAACAAGGCTGTGACCGATGCTGATTTCATAAAGCGTAACAAGGGCGCAGGGGGTTGCCGTGCCCGCAATTAAAAACGGAATGGCGGAATGGTCAATAAGCCTTGCGATTCTTTTGGCTTCGCCTTTTTTAAGGCCGTGATATGTTGCCGAAACCGTGTAAACGGCGATAAGCGCAAGGCCGTAAACAACGGCGCTTATGATATGACGCAGGTCATGCGCTTTAAGCAGCAGCATAACCGCTGCCGCAACGGATAAAACCGCGCCGAAAGCATGGGTCAGGCAGTTGCCCAAATCCACTTTTTCCGAATATTCTATAAGCTTAACATCTTTACCGATCATAATATCATCCTTATTGATTTATATGTTTATATAATCATATAATTCGGACTTTCGTCTGTCAATCCGACAAAATACGGAAAATGCCCCGCCGAAAGATTTTCAGCGGGGCAATTTTGTTGTTAAAGAATTACCGAAACAAACAGGGCTGCCAATGCAAACATCTGAACAAAGGGAAGGATGAGAGGCATAACGGGCAGCAGATTCAGCGCCGAAAGTGCGCCGATGCCAACCTTGATTGCCATGGTGCTTTCCGCTTCGGAAATATTCTGCCAGCAGAAGTAAACATCGTTTCCGTCAACGAATATTTCGTCAATGCCCATGCTGTCCTTGGAGCTGCTTTTGTCAAAGCCGCATTCGACGAGTCCGTCAACAACAAGCTTTGTCATTTCTTCGTCTTTGAAAGTGATTCTGCCTTCAAGGCGAAGCTCGTCAGCGGGCTCTTCCTGCCTGAGGTGGCCGTTTTTGAAGCCTGTGCACCACCAGTATTTGTCATATTCTCTGGTGAATTCGCGGGTCCAGTTGCCGTTGATTTCTTCATGCCAGAGGGTCATTTCCATGTTGAGCCAATCTTCCTCTGCGGGGCAGTTGAAGAAGGTCCATTCATTAATGCCCTTGTCAGAATGGTCTCTGTTATAAATTCCGATTTCTCCGCCGTAGAAAATAAGGCCGTACTGACCCTTCCACATCTGGAGCATCCAGTCCTTGCCTTCATAAGTGAAGAAAACGCGGATATAGTCATATTCAAGCAGAATATAGGGGGAAACAAAGTCATAAATTTTGCCGAAGCCGAAATTATACTGCCATGCTTCCTTATCGTTGGTGTAATAATAGTCGTCAATATAGCTGTACTGATAGCTGAGAACCTGCTGGTCAACAAGGAAATCTCTCAAAAAGTTGCTGCTTGAAACAACATTGATTGCGAATTCGCCTGTCAGAGTTTCGCCGTCAACGGTAGCCTTTGCGAAAATAACCGCCTTGCCAACGTTGATGCCCTTGACAACGCCGTTTTTGTCAACGGTTGCAACGGATTCGTCGGAAGAGCTCCACAGAATTTCGGGCTGAGATTCAACATTTGTGACCGATGCGGTCATCTGAATTTTTTTCCATTTTGTAACGGAAATATGGTCGCTTTTAAGAATGAGCGCATGGCCTGCAGGAGCTTCCTCGCTCCCTGTTGCAGAATCTTCGGCAGCAAATGCCGTTGCCGCGAAAAGGCTTGTGCAAGCGAATAAGAGCACAAAGAAGATTGCCGTGAATTTAACTGCAAATTTTTTCATTATTAACCTCCAAAAACCGTATTCATTTAATAATAACACAAAAAATGGAAAAAAATCAAGCGAATTTTGTATTTTAATAAAAAAAAAACACAATGCAAACAAAATAACATATTTACTCTGCAGCATACTTTGTGATATAATAAATTATCAATCACACGGAGGCGCCCTGTGGAACTCAAAAAAAATGACAGAATAAATCTGAAAATCGAATCCTGCTCCGCAAACGGCAGCGGAGTCGGCAGACATAACGGCATGGCAATTTTTGTGCCTGCAACGGCGGTTGGCGATGAGATAACCGCCCATATATTAAAAGTTAAAAAAAGCTATGCTTTTGCAAAGGTTGAAAGCGTTATAACGCCCTCAGATGACCGCATTGAGCCTGAATGCCCCGTTTATCTCAAATGCGGCGGCTGTGTTTTTTCTCATATAACCTATGAAGCGGAGAAAAAAATCAAAGCGGAGCATGTTGCGGAATGCTTTAAAAGAATAGGCGGAGTTTCGCCCGAGTTTGAGCCGATTATCGGCGCACAAAGCGACTGCCGCTACCGCAACAAGGCGCAATATCCCGTTGCGGCCGAAAACGGCGAAGTCAGAACAGGCTTTTATTCGCCCCACAGCCATCGCGTTGTTCATTGCCCCGACTGCAGGCTTCAGCCCAAGGAATTTGAGGGGATTCTGAATGTTTTTTCGGAATATATAAAAGAGAATAATGTTTCCGTTTATGACGAAACTGCGCATTCGGGTCTGCTCAGGCATA
>JAZRIG010000102.1:0-18177 GCA_045645145.1 Acutalibacteraceae bacterium | reverse complement strand
CCGCGATGACGGCGCAGACACCGCGCTGACCGTTGAAAACGGCGATATCGACATGGAAAACGTATGCTTCAAATACAAGAAAACAGGCAAGAAAAATGTTATTGAAAACATTAATCTTCACATAAAATCGGGCGAAACCGTAGGCATTCTCGGCGGCACAGGCTCGGCAAAAACAACACTTGTGCAGCTGATACCCCGCCTTTATGACGCCACGGAAGGTGTTGTTAAGGTTGGCGGCAGACCCGTTTCCGAATATACTCTGAAAAATCTGCGCGATTCCGTTGCCATGGTTTTGCAGGTTAATCTTCTTTTCTCCGGCACGATTGAAGAAAATCTCAGGTGGGGCAACGAGAATGCAACCGAGGAAGAAATCGAAAAGGCGTGCAAAATCGCTCAGGCTCATGATTTTATAACCTCATTCCCCGACGGATATCAGACCGCTCTCGGTCAGGGCGGCGTTAACCTTTCCGGCGGCCAGAAGCAAAGGCTTTGCATTGCAAGAGCTTTGCTCAAATCGCCCAAGGTGCTTATTCTTGACGACAGCACCAGCGCCGTTGACACCGCAACAGATGCCAAAATCCGCGAGGGCTTCAAAAAGAATCACGGGGATGTAACAACGGTTATTGTTGCCCAGCGCATAAGCTCCATTCAGCATGCGGATAAAATCATTGTGCTTGATGACGGCAAGATAAATGCAATCGGCACTCATGAGGAGCTTCTCGGCTCAAATGAGATATACACCGATGTTTATAAATCGCAGCAGGAAGGGAGTGTTGAATAATGGCACCGCAGATGAAAAAACCGCCTAAAGGCAAGGGCCCGAATAATTATCAGAAGCCTAAAAATACCAAGGAAACATTCTCAAGGCTGCTCGGTTATCTCGGCAGGTCAAAATTCATGCTCCTTTTCGTTTTTGTTTTTGTTGCCTTCAGCGCGCTTGCAAGCATAATCGGCACTTCATTCATCGAAAGAATAACAGACGATTTCCTTATGCCTATCATCGGCTCTGAAATAACAGCAGAGCTTCTTGCTCCGCTTGTTAAAACCCTGCTTCTGCTTGGCTTTATTTATGTGCTGGGTGTTATTTCGTCTTATGCATATTCAAGAATCATGCTGCAGGTAGCGCACAAAACTCTCAACGCCATCCGAAAAGATCTGTTTGATCACATGATGGATTTGCCCATCAAGTTTTTTGACACTAATACACACGGCGAGCTTATGAGCCGCTACACAAACGATACGGATGTGCTTCGCGAATGCATCAGCCAGAGCTTTGTGCAGCTTGTTTCTTCGCTTGTAACCGTTATCGGCACCTTTTCTATGATGGTTTACTACAGCCCCGTGCTGACTCTGTTTGTTATTGCGATGCTTTTTATTGCGTTTTTTATAATCAAATTTCTCGGCAAACGAAGCGCAAAATATTTCAGAGCGCAGCAAAAATGCGTGGGCGAGGTTAACGGATATATTGAAGAATATATCGAAGGACTCAAGGTTGTTAAGGTGTTCTGCCATGAGTGCGCTGCCAAAAACAGCTTTGCCGCAATAAATGATAATCTCCGCAATGCGGCAACAAATGCCCACACCTATGCCAGCATTCTTATGCCGATTATGGGCAACATTTCATATTTTTCTTATGCTGCGGTTGCAACAATCGGCTCTCTGATAATAATGTCCGTTCCCGAAGAATCTTTCTTTGGGCTGAGCATCGGCTCGCTTTTCACCTTCCTGCTTTATACAAAGCAGTTTTTCCAGCCGATAACTCAGATTTCGCAGCAGTTTAACAGCATTATTGCCGCCCTTGCAGGCGCGGAACGCATTTTTGAAATTATTGACACCCCCGCCGAGACAGATGACGGATATGTTACCCTTGTTAACGCAACAAAAAATCCCGACGGCAGCATCTCCGAATGCGAAAAGAGAACGGGAATGTGGGCATGGAAGCATCCCCACGGCGACGGCACAACAACCTATACCGAATGGAAGGGCGACGTTCGCTTCCATGATGTAACCTTCAGCTATGACGGCAAAAAGACCGTTCTCAAAAATGTTTCGCTTTATGCGATGCCCGGCCAGAAGATAGCGTTTGTCGGCTCAACGGGCGCAGGCAAAACAACAATAACAAATCTTATCAACCGTTTTTATGATGTTGATGAGGGCAAAATAACCTATGACGGCATCAATATCAAAAAAATAAAGAAAGCGGAGCTTCGCCGCTCCATGGCAATGGTTTTGCAGGATACCCACCTGTTTACAGGCACGGTCAGGGACAACATCGCCTACGGCAAGCTTGATGCAACGGATGAGGAAATTGTTGCCGCGGCAAAGCTTGCAAATGCCGATTCATTTATCACCCGCCTGCCGGACGGCTACAACACAATGATTACAGGCGACGGCGCAAACCTTTCGCAGGGCCAGAGGCAGCTTCTTGCCATTGCGAGAGCCGCAGTTGCAGACCCACCCGTTCTGATTCTTGACGAGGCAACAAGCTCCATCGACACAAGAACCGAGCGCCTGATAGAAAAGGGCATGGATAAGCTCATGGAGGGAAGAACGGTGTTTGTTATTGCTCACAGGCTTTCAACCGTTCGCAATTCCGACGCTATTATGGTGCTTGAGCACGGCGAAATAATCGAACGCGGAAATCATGAGGACCTGATTGAGCAGAAGGGCAAGTATTATCAGCTCTATACAGGCCAGTTTGAATTGGATTAAAAAAATATGGGTCGGTGTATAAAACACCGACCCGTTTTTGCATAAAAAGGGTGCACTGCCGAATGTGTGCAGCATTCGACAGTGCGTTGGGGAAAGAGAAAATAAAAATGAAAAAAGAAGTTGTTAAAATAAGCAGGCAAAAACGAAACGTTTTTTTGCCTGCTTGTATAATATTGCATATATGATTTGTTTTTGTTATAGAATTATGAACAAATTGTAAACAAAAGACGTTTTTGCTTATTTTTGTACGAAATTAAGCATTATTGCTCCAAAAATGCCTTAAAACCTTTGAATGCCATATAGACATCAAGCTTTGAAACAACCTCAAACGGAGCATGCATGGAGAGAACGGGAACGCCAACGTCAACAACCTCAACTCCGAGGTTTGCAACATATTTTGCAACCGTTCCGCCGCCGCCTTCGTCAACCTTGCCGAGCTCGCCCGTCTGCCATGCAACGTTTGCCGCGTCAAACATGGAGCGAACCTTCAGCATAAATTCGGCATTTGCATCGTTAGTGCTGCTTTTGCCTCTGGAGCCTGTGTATTTGGTAACAACGATGCCCTTGTTAATATAAGCCGCATTTAATTTATCGTGAACGGAAGGATAATTGGGGTCAAAGCCGGCATTAACGTCTGCCGAAAGGCATTCGGAGGCTCTGAGAACATCTCTGCCCTCAAGTCCCTGAGTTTTGGCAATATCCTCAATAAAATGCTCAAGGAAAGCGGAGTGAAGGCCTGTGTTGCCGTCGGAGCCTGTTTCCTCTTTATCCGTTATAACGGTGACGCTTGTGTATTTGGGAGCATCAACCGCAAATTCCGCCATGACGGAGGGATATGCGCAAACACGGTCATCATGGCCGTAGGAGCCTATCATGCTGCGGTCAAATCCGATATCCGATGCTTTATAAACGGGAACAACTTCAAGCTCCGCGCTGAGAAAATCAGCTTCAATAATGCCGTATTTTTCATTGAGAAGCTTCATGATGTTGAGCTTCACCATTTCGCTGCCCTTATCCTTGCCGAAAGGACGGCTGCCAACGAGAATGTTGAGATTTTCGCCCTCGATTGCTTCGCTGAGCGGGCGGTTTGCCTGCTTTTTGTCAAGATGGGGAAGAAGGTCGGTCACAACAAACTGCGGGTCGCCCTCGTCCTCACCGAGGCAAACGTTAACGCTGCTGCCGTCGCGGCGATAGATTATGCCGTGAAGCGCAAGGGGAATGGCAGTCCACTGATATTTTTTGATTCCGCCGTAATAATGGGTCTTGAAGAAAGCAAGCTCGGCATCCTCATAGAGCGGGTTGGGCTTGAGGTCAAGTCTGGGGGAATCAATGTGAGATGCAACGATTTTTGCGCCGTTTTCAAGGCTTTCCGTGCCGAAGGTGCAAAGAATGAGAGCCTTGGAGCGTATGTCGGCAAACACCTTGTCGCCCGCTTTGTAGGTTGCTTTGGGGTCAAACGGAGCATAGCCGTTTTTCTCGGCAAGCTCTTTAACGTAAGATGCTGCCTCACGCTCTGTTTTGCACTTATTCAAAAAATTCTTGTATTCTTCGCAAAAGGCATCTGCCTGCGCAATTTCTTCATCGCTGCAGGTATATGATGCATGCTCGGAGGAGTAAAAAAGCTCTTCTTTCAATATTTCGGCCTGTGTTTTTTCGCTCATGTCAATCATCCTTTATTATGAATATAGATTATTATAAGCATTCAATGCTTTGTTAACCTTTTTAACATAGTGTGCCGTTTCTTTAACGGGAATATTCTCAAGTATTTTGCCGTTTGGCGAAATGCTTTTGTCCTTCAGCCAGCCGTTAACCCTGCCCCTGCCTGCGTGATATGCGGCAAGCGCGGTGTCGGCGTTTTCAAATTCGTTCAGCAGATAGCTCAGGAAAAATGCGCCGTATTTTATTGACGTTTCGGCATCGAGCAGAGAAAGGTTTTTGCCCTCCTCGCCAAGCTTTGTCTGAAGCCATTCAAGCGTTTCGGGGGTTATCTGGGTCAGCCCCACGGCATCCGCCTGCGAAACGGCATTCGGGTTAAAGGAGCTTTCCGTTTTTATAACGGCATAAAGCAGGTTTGGGTCAATTCCGTATTCGGCGCTGTATTTTTCGACATATTCGGAGTATTTCATCGGGTATATTATTTTCATAACGCTTTTGCTCGAAACAAAAAATACGCCGAACAATGCAGCCGAAGCCAGTATTATTAATATTAATGCTTTGATTTTACCTTTCGGGGTCATAAGTCGCCTTCCGTGTCAAATATTTCCAATTGCAATGACAAATCATCGCCTGCGCTGTTATTAATAACTATATCCGCTTTTTCGATATAGTATTCCACACGGGGCTGGGCATTGATGCGCAGTTTTGCATCTTCAAGCGAAATCGAATCTCGTTTCATAATTCTTTCAAGCCGTTCGTTTTCGTTTGCGACAACGCTCACCGTTTTGCCGCAGAATGCGGTCAGGCAGCTGTCAAACAGCAGGGCGGCGTCAATAACGGCGGCTTTTGCGCCGTTTTCGTGCGCTTTGTGAATCAGTTCAACCGCAAGGCGTGTTATTTCGGGGTGGGTTATTTCGTTGAGCGCCTGAGAGCCCTCTTTTGTTGCGAATGCGCGCCTTGCAAGCTCACGTCTGTCAAGAGCTCCGTCTTTAATTATATCCTCGCCGAAACGGCCCGAAAGCATGGAAATAACCTCAGGGTTTTCAACTGCTTCGCGTGCAAGCTTATCGGTGTCAATTATTGCATAGCCTTTTTCTTCAAGCATTGCGGCAACCGTGGTTTTGCCTGCGCCTGTCTGACCCGTTAAACCGATTACGGGAATTTTTATGTCAAGGTCAATAACTCTGAATGCTGCGGAGCGCAGGAGCCTGTTATAGACGGCAAGCCCCACGCCGCTTGAAACGGGGCAGCGCACAAAAGCTCGCTTGCAGCCCATGGCATCCACCTCGCGCAGGGCATCAAAAATGCTGTGCGCCTGCGAAGCATCGTCGCTCTCCTTGCCGTATTCGATATATTTTTCAAAGTGCCTGCCTTCGCCCTCAAAGCAAACGGCGCAGACCGTGTCCTTTTGAGCAAGCAGGAATTTTTTATATTGTTCAAAGCTGCCCCTTATTATTGTAACCTGTGCAGTCGGAGCATAGTGCTTGTATTTCATGCCGGGGGACTGAACCTTTTCGCCCTCACGAAGCTTTTCAAAAACTGCGGAGGAAATCTGAATTCTGCCCAGAACGGCTTCAAGCTGTTCGGGTGTTATTCCGCCCGGGCGCAAAAGAGTTGGAGGGTTGGTAACAAGAGTAACAACCGTTGACTCAACGCCGACGTCGCTTTCGCCGCCGTCAATGATTGCGTCGATTTTGCCGTCAAGGTCCTCAACAACATGCTCCGCTTTTGTGGGGCTGGGTTTGCCCGATGCGTTTGCACTCGGCGCAGCAAGCGGAACACCCGCCGCCTTTATGATTTCCCTTGCGCACTCGTGGGACGGCATGCGCAGGGCAACCGTGTCAAGATTGGGGCTGACCTCGTTCGGGATAAGCGCCGATTTTTTCAGAATTACCGTCAGAGGCCCCGGCCAGTATTTTTCCGCAAGGGCATATACTCTGGGGTCAACCTCGGCAACAAGCGGCTCAATTTCCTCAAGGGAGGCAATATGAACTATCAACGGGTTATCGTTCGGCCTGCCCTTGGCAATGAATATTTTTTTAACCGCCTCGCCGTCAAGCGCGTTTGCCGCAAGGCCGTAGACCGTTTCCGTGGGTATGGCAACCAGACCGCCGTTTTTGAGAATATCGGCAGCCGTCTGAATTGATTTTTTATCTTGTGAATTCAGGTGTAAAGTTTTCATTTTTATTCCTTTTTTAATATAGGGGTCGGCGTCCCCGACGACCCGTTTGCGCCGCAGACACAATTTTTTTATTCCGTATCCGCCCTCAGCTTTTCCGCGGTATCCGCGGTGATAAGTGCATCAACAATTTCGTCAATGTCACCGTTGAGAATCGCATCAATCTTATAAAGGGTCAGATTTATTCTGTGGTCGCTGACTCTGCCCTGAGGATAGTTATAGGTGCGAATTCTCTCGCTTCTGTCGCCCGTGCCGACCTGCGCGCGTCTTTCGCCGGCAATGGCATCGTGCTGCTTCTCCCTCTCCGCCTCAAGAATTTTTGAACGCAAAATTTTCATTGCCCTGTCTTTATTCTTGTGCTGGCTTCGTTCATCCTGGCATTCAACCACCGTGCCCGTGGGCAGGTGAGTGATTCGGATGGCGCTTTCCGTTTTGTTAACGTGCTGGCCGCCTGCGCCGCCTGAACGGTAGGTGTCAATCTGCAAATCGGCGGGGTTTATTTCAACATCAACCTCTTCCGCTTCGGGAAGAACGGCAACCGTTACGGTTGATGTGTGGATTCTGCCCTGGCTCTCCGTTTCAGGCACGCGCTGAACGCGGTGAACTCCGCTTTCAAACTTAAGGCGCGAATATGCGCCCTCGCCCTCAATCATGAAGCTGATTTCCTTGAAGCCGCCAAGCTCCGTGGGGTTGGAGTTGAGAATCTCGGCCTTCCAGCCCTTTGTTTCGGCATACATGGAATACATTCTGAACAGAACGCCCGCAAAAAGCGAAGCTTCTTCGCCGCCTGCGCCGCCTCTGATTTCAACAATAACGTTTTTGTCGTCGTTGGGGTCGCGCGGAAGAAGCAGGATTTTCAGCTCCTCCTGAAAAACCTCAATGCTTGCGCCGGCTTCTTCGTATTCCTCCTGAACCATTTCGCGGAAGTCCTTTTCAAGCCCGCCTGCATCAAGCATCTCACGGGCCTCCTGCCTTGTTGCCTGAGCTGCTTTAAGCTGGCGGTATTTTTCCACAATCGGGGTTAAAACCTTCAGCTCCTGCATAAGCTTTTTATATTGAGCGAGGTCGGACACAACATCGCTTTCGCAAAGCTTTGTGTTGATATCCTCAAAACGCTCTTCAACTTTGATTAATTTATCAAGCATGGCTCCTCCGAATTATTCCGAATCTTCTCGGATGATTTTTTTGATGTTTTTCTCAACCTTAACTCTTTCAAGCATAACCTCGCGGCCACACTTGATGCATCTTATGCGAAAATCCGCTCCGATGCGCAGAACGGCGAACTGCTCGCCGCCGCAGGGATGCTTTTTTTTCATAACGAGAGTGTCGCCAATTCTTACATCCATAAATATCTCTCCGAAAAATTGTTAATAATATTGTATTATACCATAAAGTATGTTGAAAGTATATGCCGGGCATGAAATTTTTGGCATTATATTGAAATTTGTGCCATATCTTAATTATATAGAAATCAGCCAAAACGGCGGAATGGTGGTCAAAAATGAAACTTTTTAAACCCGAGGGTCAAATAATAGCAACCGAAGAGAACAAAAGATATCTGTCAAGTCCGTTTGCCCTGCGCGATGCATTTTATTCCGAAGCTTTTCTTGAGGGCAGGGTAATGAGATGCGACAGCGAGCATAATCTTCATGTTGATTTGGGCTGCATGAAAGGAGTTATCCCCAGAAATGAAGGGGCTGTGGGTATCGCGGAAGGAACGGTCAGGGATATCGCTCTGATATCAAGGGTTAATAAGCCGGTTGTTTTTGTTGTTACGGGATTCAGAACCGATGCAAGCGGAGAAACGCTCGCGCTTCTGAGCCGCCGCAGAGTTCAGCTTGAGTGCAGGGACAGCTATGTTTCGAGCCTTAAGCCGGGTGACGTTATTCCCGCCACGGTTTCTCATGTTGAAGGCTTCGGTGTTTTTTGCGATATCGGTTCGGGTTTGAGTGCGCTTATGCCGATTGACAGCATTTCCGTTTCGCGCATTCCTCACCCGAGTGCAAGATTTGCGCCCGGTCAGAACATTTTTGCCGTTGTGAGAAGCATTGACGAAAACGGACGCATAACCCTCAGCCACAAGGAGCTTCTCGGCACGTGGGAGGAGAATGCAGGCATGTTTGCTGTTGGCGAAACCGTGCCGGGCATTGTCCGTTCGGTTGAAAAATACGGCATTTTTGTTGAGCTTGCGCCTAATCTTGCAGGGCTTGCCGAGTTTTCGGAAGGGATTGAACCGGGCAGCCATGCAGGGGTTTATATAAAGAGCATTATTCCGTCAAAAATGAAAATAAAGCTGATTATCGTTGATTCGTTTGATGCGAATTATCCTGTTGAGCCGCCAAAATATTTTATTGACAGCGGCCATATTGAAAAATGGGTCTATTCGCCTGCTGAGAGCGATAAAATCATTGAGTCAGAGTTTTGAACAATAACAAATTAACATCATCAGCGTTGAGCAGCAATTATCCGCCCTCCGCCGATAACGGTGTCCGCGCTGTAGATAACCGCGCTTTGGCCGGGGGTGACGGAGCGCTGCGGCTCATCAAAAATAATTGTTACCGTGCCGTCGGAGTTGGGGGTTATCAAAGCAGGCTCTGCCTTTGCGCGGAAACGGATTTTAACATCCGCCCGAATCGGCTCGGCAAGGGAATCAAAGGCAATGTAATTCATTCTGTCGGCAATAAGGCCGCGGCTGTATTGGCTGCCGTTTTCGCCGATGGTGACGGCGTTGCTTTCTGCCGATATCCCCGTCACAAACATCGGCTTGCCGAAGGCTCCCAGACCCTTGCGCTGGCCGATCGTGTAGTTAATAATTCCGTTGTGAGTTCCCAGAATGTTACCGTTTATATCAACAAAATTGCCTTTTGGCGAAGTGATACCCAGCGAGGAAAGATAAGCAATGTAATCATCGTTGGGCACAAAGCAGATTTCCTGGCTGTCGCCCTTTTCGGCAACGGGAAGCCCTGCTTTTTCGGCTATCTCCCGAATCTGCGGTTTTTCCAACCCCTCCAGCGGAAAAGCCGCACGGGAGAGCTGGAACTGATTGAGCCTGTAGAGAAAATAGCTTTGGTCCTTTGCGCTTTCGGAGCGTTTGAGCAAAAATCTGCCGTCTTTTTCTTCAATTGCGGCGTAATGCCCCGTTGCAATGCCGTCACAGCCGATTTCAAGAGCATAGTCAAGCATTGCGCCGAATTTTATGCTGCTGTTGCATTCAACGCAGGGGTTCGGCGTTCTTGCCGCAAGATATTCCGAAACAAACGGGTCGATAACGGATTTTTTGAAGAATTCGCGGCGGTCAAGCACATGAAGCCTGATGCCGAGAAAATCCGCTATTTTTTGAGCATCGGCAATGTCGCTGTCCGCAAGCTCGCCGGGCTTGAGGCGCAGGATTATTCCCGTCACGTCGCAGCCTTGCTCAAGCAAAAGATGCGCCGCAGTTGCGCTGTCCACCCCGCCGCTCAGACCGATTGCAATTTTCTTCATCCAATCCCTCCGTTTCACTGAAATTTATTATAACACAATATAATATTTTTTAAAGAGAAATCTGAAAAAATATATGCAAATCAAAGGCTTTGCGTGAGGCAAAAATTCAAAAAATGCTTGCACAAATTTTACAAATAGTATATAATTGATGTATATTGAGCATATTGCGCCATTTTTTGAAAGAGGTTAAATTTTATGTCAGCAGATTTGCATTGCCACACCAAGCTTTCAGACAGTTCAATGGGTATTGACGACCTCATTGTTCTTGCCCAGAAGCGCGGATTAACAACCATTGCCATAACAGACCGCGACTGCCAGGCAGGCACGGTCAGGGGTAAAATAATCGGAGAACGCCGCGGAATTAACGTTATCCCCGGTGTTGAAATCTCTGCCTATGACTCCAAAAGCGGCAAATATGTTGAGATTATTTGTTATTTGAGCGACAGCCCGGACAGGCTTGAGGGCCTTTGCCACAGGAATGTTGTTGCAAGAAAAAAGGCGAGCCAGCTGATGACTCTCAAAATCGCCCGCAAATATCCCATAACCCCCGAGCTTGTTCTCAAGTGTGCAACCGGTTCAACGGCGGTTTTTGAGCAGCATATCATGCATGCTTTGCTGGAGTGCGGGCTGACTGATAAAATCTACGGCGACCTTTATCACGAGCTTTTCTCCCCCGAAAGCCCCGAAAATGTTTTGGTTAAGGTTAGTTATCCTGAGCCTGCCGAGGTTATTGATGCAATTCACGAAGCGGGCGGCATCGCAGTTTTGGCACATCCGGGAAATTTGGGCAGCTTTGAGCTTGTTGAGGAGCTTGTTGCCAAAGGGCTTGACGGCGTTGAGGTCTGGAATCCTGCGAATGATGCCGAGCTTGAAAATAAGCTTCTTGAGCTTGCCAAGGCAAAAGGAATTCTGACCGTCGGCGGCACGGACTTCAAGGGAATGTATTCCGTTTCTCCGATAAGCGTTGGCGAATATTCAACCCCCGAGGCTTCTGTTAAAGCGCTCATGAGCTATAAGTCAAAGATGAAAAAGAAAAAAGCAGCAACGGAGAATAAATAAAAATGAGAAACAACGATGATGACATCAAAATTTTCCATCCTCGGAAAAAGGACGGCGCAGGCGCCGACCTTGCTGAGCTTGCTTTGCTGATGGATACCTACCGCAGCAACGGCAACATGGAAAAAGCGGCCGATTTGGGCAAAAAGCTTGCGGTGATTACTCCCGAAATGCTCTGCCCCAAGGATGCAGAAAAGCTGACAACAAACGAGCTGCGCCAGCTTCGCGCTCTTATTGTTTTTTCGGTTCAGATTGCGCTGCATAAATATTTGCCGCACCCGATGCTGTCATCGCAGGCGATTAACGCCATGTATGCCGAAATCAGCGAGAATTCGCCGGGCCTGTTTGCCAATATATCAGACGGCTCATCCTTCACGTTCTATTATCTTTCAGTCAGAAAGAACAGGAATGTTGAGGAAGGCATCGGCAAAAACTACGCCATGCTCTGCGACAGGGATGATGACGAATTTTATGCTTCGCTCGGCGAACGCGTTTTTGTGCTGACCGATTTCAAGGTTTGCGACATGATTGAAGAAGCTGAATTTAAAGAATAACAAACAGGGTTTGACCGAAAAGTCAAACCCTGTTTTTCATTTATTCATCAAATAATCAATACCTCTGAGATATCCTTCAAAGCCCATGCCGATGAAGGATTTTTCGCAAGCCATTCCTGCGTATGAAACCTGCCTGAAATCCTCCCTTGCGGAAACATCGGAAATGTGAATTTCAACTGCGGGCAGGGCAACGGATTTGAGCGCATCAAGGATGGCAACGCTTGTGTGAGTGTATGCCGCGGGGTTTATGATGATTCCGTCAAAATTGCCGAGCGCAGCCTGAATTTCATCAACTATGCTGCCTTCGTGGTTAGACTGAAAAAGCTTAACCTCAACATTTTTTTCGGCGGCGTAGCTTTTAATCATTTCGGAAAGGTCGCCATACGTGTTTTTGCCGTAAATATCGGGTTCTCTGATGCCCAGCATATTGATGTTGGGGCCGTGTATTACAAGGATGCGCATTCCAGAATCCTCCTGACTGTTATTTCGGGGTCGGGGTCAACCTCAACGGTGAAATCTGCTGTTTTTTCATATAAAGGAAGCCTTTCGGCAAACATTTTTTGAAGCGTTTCGGCATCCTTTGAGAGCGGCCTGCCGTTGGTTGCAAGAGTATCAATCGGAGCTTTGAGGAAAACAACGGTTGAATTCTCGCGCAGGGCAATGCGGTTTTTTTCTTTCAGGATTGCGCCGCCGCCCGTTGCGATGATTTTGCCTGCCCCCTTGCCTGCAAGGCGGACTGCTTCGGTTTCCCTGCGGCGGAATTCGGCTTCGCCGTATTTTGCGAAGATATCGGTAATTTTTTCGCCCGAGGCTTCAACAATCATTGCGTCGGTGTCGATGCATTCCCTCTGCATTTTTTTGGAAAGCAGGGCGGCGCAGGTGGATTTGCCGCAGCCCGGCATGCCCACAAGAACAATATTTTTCTGATTGTTTATGATTGTTTTATAAACCGAGTCAATCTTTTCGTGAGGTATGCTTTGGCCCGAAAAGGCTTCAGCCGCAGGCAGAGCCTGAGCAACGAGCATATAAAGGCCGTTTATGCAGTCGATTCCGAGCCTTTCGGCATCAAGCAGAAACACCGTGCGCGCGGGGTTATAAATAAGGTCAAGCGCCTTTTTGCATTTTGTGAACTTTGAAAGGTCGATAAGCCTTTCGCCGTTGTTGGGATACATTCCCACAGGGGTGGTGTTAACAATGATATCCGCATCGTAATGGCGGCTTATGTTATCATAGTTGTTTTTTCCCGAACGCGAAACAACGATTGTTTCTTTTGCTGAGCAGTCACGCACAACGTGCTGAACGGTCAGGCTTGCTCCGCCTGAGCCGAGAATGAGAACCTTTTTGCCGCTGAAATCACAGCCGCATTTTTTTGCCATATAGGAAAAGCCGAAGTAATCGGTGTTGTGGCCGTAAAGAGTGCCGTCTGCGCGGCGGACAACCGTGTTGACGCTGCCAACCTTTTTTGCGGTTTCGCTCAGCTCATCGCATCGGTTATATGCCTCTATTTTGTAAGGGATTGTGACATTGAAGCCTTTTAAAGCCGTGTTTGAAAAGAATTTGTCAAGCTTTTCGGGTTCGGTGGGATAAAGCTTATATTCATAATCGCTCAGCAGGGAATGTATTTCGGGCGAGAGTGAATGCCCGAGCTTCCTGCCTAAAAGACCAAACATAAAATCACCTGTTACAGATTAATCCTCGGTGTAGCTTCCGAGATAGCTGAACTGCTCCGCATCGTTTTCAAGCTCGCTGAAAGGCGCCTTGAGGTTTTCGGAATATACCGAAGCGTCAATATCAAAATAAAACATGAATTCAAAGTTGCTGCCGGGTATCGGGCGGCTTTCAAGCTTTGTCATGTTAAGGCCGAGCGCGGCAAAGCGCGAAAGAATATTATAAAGCGAACCGGGCTCATGGGGAATTGTCATCATGAAGCTCGTTTTCTTTGCGCCGGGATAAATTTCGGGCTTTTTGGAAATGCAGATAAAGCGGGTGTAGTTGTTGTCCGTGTTCTGTATGCCCGTTTTGAGAGCTTTAAGGCCGTATTGCTCCGCGCCCTCCTTTGAGCCGATTGAAGCGCAGTCCTTTCTGCCGCTTTCGGCAACCGTTTTTGCGGCAACGGCGGTGTTTTCGCAAACGGTTACCTTAACGCCGAGAGAGGCAAGGAATTCCGAGCATTGGTTGAGCGCCTGCTCGTGAGAAAAGACCTCTTTTATATCCTCAAGCTTAACACCCTCGGGCGCAAGAATCGAATGCCTGATGAAGAGCTTCAGGCTGTGAGTGATGTAGAATTTATATTTTTCCATCAGGTCATAGACCTTGTTAACCGTGCCTGCGGTGCTGTTTTCAACGGGAAGAATGCCGTAGCGGCAGAATCCGCTGTCAACCGCTTTGAAAACATCCTCAAAGCCGCGGCAATAAACAATTGAAGGATATGCAAACATTTTGTCGCAGGCAAACTGCGAATATGCGCCCTCAACGCCCTGGCAGGCAACAATCGCTCTGTCGGGTCTTTCGCAGGGGGTCTGGGCGGTAATCTCGGCAATCATCCTTGAAACGGGCGACTGCGGTTTGATGAGCTTTTTCTGATATGAACGGCTGAGATTGAAGATTGTTTCATAAAGCGTTTTTGTGTAGCCCTCAATTTCGGGCGCAACGCTTGCTGTTACGGAGTTGAGAACTTCTCTTTCGCGTTCCTTGTTAAAAACGGGCAGGTTGTTATCCGCCTTGAATTTTGCAATCTGAGCGGCAGTTTCCATTCTTTCCTGAAAGAGCTTTGTCAGCTCGCCGTCAATCCTGTCTATATTGTTTCTGAGTTCTTTTATGTCCATATAATCACCTTAAAATATAATCTGCAACAACTATTGCTGCTGCAGCTTCGATGCACGGCACCGCTCTGGGAACGATGCAGGGGTCGTGCCTGCCGCCGATAACAAGCTCATGAGCTTCGCCGGTTTCAACGTTGACCGATTGCTGCTGCATTCCGATTGACGGAGTGGGTTTTATTGCGCAGCGGAAAACTATCGGCATGCCCGAGGAAATGCCGCCGAGGATTCCGCCGTGGTTGTTGGTTGCGGTTTTGATTTCGCCGTTTTCAGCTGTGAAATCATCGTTGTTTTCGCTGCCACGCAGCCTGCTGCCTGCAAAGCCCGAGCCGAATTCAATGCCCTTAACCGCAGGAATGCCGAATATCGCGGCGCTCATGCGGTTTTCAATTCCGTCAAAAATCGGGTCGCCTATGCCGGCAGGTATTCCTATAACCGCGCATTCGATTGTTCCGCCCACGGAATCGCCGCAGCCCTTGGCATCATATATTTCTTTTCTCATCAGCTCACCCTGCTTATCGTTGATAACGGGGAGTGGCTTCGAGAGGATTTTTTCAAAATCGGTTTTATCAACATTAACCGCGTCAAAACGCTCGTCATCAGCCTTGCCGATTGACGAAATATGCGCGCCGATATATATTCCCTTTTCTTCAAGTATCTGCATGCATACTGCGCCCGCAAAGCAGAGGGGAGCGGTCAGCCTGCCGCTGAAATTGCCGCCGCCGCGGATATCGTTGAAGCCGCTGTGCTTCATCATTGCGGCAAAGTCGCTGTGGGAGGGGCGCGGAAGCAGACGGAGCTTATCGTAATCGCCCGAGCGTGTGTTTGTGTTTTCGATAACGGCGCAAAGCGGCGCACCGCAAGTGACATTATCAACAACACCCGAGATGATTTTAACCTCGTCAGCCTCTTTTCTGAGAGTTGAAAGGTCATTCTGACCGGGCGCACGCCTTGCCATAAAAGCGGCGGTTTTTTCGGTGTCAATTTTAAAGCCTGCGGGCAGGCCGTCAATAACAACTCCGATTGCCTCGGAATGCGACTGACCGAAAATTGTTATTTTGATGTTGTTTCCGAAATTACAGGACACTCACGTTACCTCCCAGCTTGTTATAATCGTTGAAAAATTCGGGGTATGATTTGTTTACAGCCTCGGCATTGAGGATTGTTACGGCATTTTTGCATTTTACAGCCGCAACCGCTGCCGCCATGGCTATTCTGTGGTCATTATATGACTGCGTTTTGCCGCCGTCAAGAGTTTTTTTGCCCCTGATAACCATACCGTCGCCGGTTTCTGAAATATCCGCACCGAGCGCGCGGAGCATTTCGCAGGTGGTCTGAATTCTGTCACTTTCTTTAAGGCGGAGCCTTTCTGCATTGAAAATCACCGTTTCGCCCTCTGCGGTTGAAGCCATGGCCGCAATAACCGGCACGGCATCGGGAATATCCGCCGCATCAATTCGGCAGCCGTGAAGCGAAGCAACATCGGCGCGGAATGAGCCATTATTTTCAAAAATCTCTGCGCCCATTGCTTTGAGCACATCAATTATTGCTTTGTCGCCCTGTGTTGAATCGGGGTTAAGCCCCGCAATCTCTGCTCCCATGCAAAGAGGAAAGGCTGCGTTTGACCAGTCGCCCTCAACGGTGAATTTGCAGCCGCTGAGGCTGCCTGAATTTATATAAAATGTATTGTTTTCTTCTTTAATATCTGCTCCGAACTTTCGGAGAACTTCAAGCGTGATGTCAATATAGGGTCTGGACTGCACGGGAGGCAGCAGATTGATTTTGCCGCCGCCGAGATATGAGAGAGCCATCAGCAGCCCCGTCACAAATTGCGAGCTTACGTCGCCGCGCAGGGTAAATTCCCCTGCGCAAATTTTTCCCGACACATTAAGCGGAAATGAGTCGGAAATATTTGCACCCATGCGGATTAATTCTTCTTTGAGAGGGGAAAGAGGCCTTTCGGGCAGCCTGCCCGAGCCGTTTATTTTTGTTTCGATGCCCAAAGCGCAGATTACGGGCAGCAGAAAACGCAGAGTGGAGCCGCTTTCGTTGCAGTCAATCTCTGCATTTTTGCATAAAACATCTATCGGTGTTACGGAAAAGACCGCACCGTTTATTTCAATCCCTGCGCCGAGCGAACGAAGGCAATCAACGGTTGCTTCGATATCGGCGGAGGTTGTGTTTATTCTGATTTCGCTTTTACCCTCGGCAAGGCAGGCGCAAATCAACGCTCTGTGGGCGAAGGATTTGGAGGCGATGCTCTCAATGTTGCCTGATATGGGGGCAGGAGTGATAAGAATATCCATGTTTGTCTCCTTGAGGAAAAGCTATGATGAGGTGGTTGCGAAGCAACAATTATTTGTATTCTGCAATTTTATAAAGTTCTTCAACAGGAAGCTTTTTTAATATGCATTTGCCCATGACCTCAGGCACAACAAAATTTATATGGCCGCCAGCACGCTTTTTATCCGAAAGTGCGGCATCGGCAAGTTCTTTTGGAGCAAAGCCGCATTCGCAGGGCAAGCTGTTATTTTTGTTTGCGTCAATGATTGCTGCGGTGCAGTCCTCTTTGCTCCATCCGAGAGCAAAAGACGCTTTTGCCGCAATCACCATTCCGATTGCAACGGCAGAGCCGTGAGAAACTTCAAAATTGCTGCATTTTTCAATGGAATGCGCCATTGTGTGGCCAAAGTTGAGAAGCTGCCTGTCGCCTCTGTCGAATTCGTCCTTCGCAACAACGTCACGCTTGAGTTCAACGCAGCGCGCGATTATTTCTTCCATATCCGATTTTACATCGCCGCCGCGTACTTTATCAAATAAATCCTTATCAAAAATAACGCCGTATTTGATAACCTCTGCCATACCGTTTGCAAATTCTTCATCGGGCAGAGTGGAGAGAGTGTTTGTGTCGCAAAGAACAAGCGAGGGCTGATAGAATGCGCCCATGAGGTTTTTGCCTGCGGTGAGGTTAACCGCTGTTTTGCCGCCGACGGAGGAATCAACAGCTGCGAGCAGGGTTGTGGGCACCTGAACAAATTCGATTCCGCGCAGATAAAGCGAAGCGGCAAGGCCTGTCATGTCGCCCGTTACGCCGCCGCCGAGTGCAACGGCAAAATCGCTGCGGGTGATTTTATTTTCCGCCATGAATTCAAGCAATTCACACAGAGTTTTTGCGCTCTTGGATTCTTCGCCTGAGTTAAAAACAAATGTTGCCGTATCAATCCCCGCATTTTCAAGGCTTTCTTTTGCGTTGTCAAGCCAAAGGGGCGCAACATTGCTGTCTGTTACAATAACAGCCCTGCTCTTTCCGAGCAGAGAAACGCATCTTTCGCCCAACTCGGAGAGAATTCCGTTGCCGATTACAACCTCATATTCTTTTGACGCATTAACCTTGATAATTTCCATTTTCATTCCTACTTTGCCTGTTTTTTGGATAAAACCTCAGCGATTTAAAGCTTTTATCTGGCAAACTGCCATGGCATCCAGCGCGCGCTCGTGGCTTTCGGGGGTAACGCCCGCGCAGCAGGCGGCATCAACCAAAACCGGAGTTTCGGGCAAAAACGATTTTATAAGCATGGCGTTTGAAATAACGCAGATGTCTGTGCAAAGCCCGATGAGAGTTATGCTTTCGATTTTTTCTTCATAGGTATCATAGGCTTTTAAAAGCTGGCCGAGAGCAACGCTGCCGAAGGTGGGCTTGTCAATGGGTTCTTCCTTG
>JAZRIG010000101.1:0-4934 GCA_045645145.1 Acutalibacteraceae bacterium | reverse complement strand
CCTCGATATACGGCGAGGAATACAGCCCCGTCCGATAGCCCGCCTCGCGCAGTATGCGCTCCAGCATGGCGCAGGTGGAGCCCTTGCCGTTCGTTCCGGCGACGTGCACCATGAACAGGCCGTCCTGCGCTCTGCCGAGTTTTTCCATCAGCACGCTGACTATACCGTATTCCGTTGCGGTGAGCTTTATCGGCTCGCCGTGGAGAGTAAGCTCCTTGGCAAGGGTGTCCAGAGAAAGTCCCCCCGTTGTTATGACGCCCTCTTTAACCTCCATTGAGCCGAGAGAGGTGTAGCGCCTTATCTGGGATTTGACTCTTGCCATAAGCTCAAGCGGATTAAACGGCTTTGTCACATAATCATCCGCGCCGAAGGAAAGGCCCGTTATTTTGTCGGTATCCTCACTTTTTGCAGAGAGCAGAATGATGGGTATGTTATGCTTTTCGCGCAGCCTTAATGTTGCCTGCAAGCCATCCAGCCCGGGCATCATTATGTCAAGGATAACGCAGTGCACCTCGTTATTCTTAACCTGCTCAAGCGCCTGCCTGCCGTTTTCGGCACGCAGAACATTATAGCCCTCCAGCTTAAGATAAATTTCAACGGAATCAAGGATTGCGATATCGTCATCGCAAACAAACACGGTATACATCGGTTTCACCTCAAATATTTCAATCCCTTGGAACAATTATGATTGTAAACTGCGGGAATTACAAATAAACCCTCAAAAATATTACAAATTTATTAAAAACAGGCGCACCTGCACGGCGCGCCCGTTATCATTCATCAATAAAAAGGTTTGCCCAGCAAAGGTTTCCGTCCGGGTCAGGGTCGGCCGCAACGCCGATGCCCGTCTTTTTGAAATCCGGATTCATCAGATTTTCATAGTGGGTTTCCGATGCCTTCCATGCCTCACAAACGGCAAGAGCTGTTTCATAGCCCCAACCGATGTTTTCGCCCACAAAGCCGGTTTCTATGCCCGCTTCTTTGATTAATGTCTGAAAATATTTGCCGTTGGGGCGGATATGCGAATGCCTGCCTGACCATGCAATCTCCTCCGCGCGGGCGCAGGCAATCTCGGTCAGCTTTTCGTCAAGAACCAAGGGTTCAATGCCGCCCTCGGCTCTGTATGAATTAACAATTGAGAGGATTTCATCAATCATTCCGCGGTATTTTTCCCTGTTTTCCTTTGCCGCGGGGAGCAGCTCGGCATAGCCTGCGCTATAGCCCAAACGGGTGTAAACATCGGCAAAATCCTCTTTAACAAGAATCTCGGAGCCGTCCTCCTGCTCAGCATAATATCTTGTTACCGCTCTGCTGCGGATAACGCCGTATTTGAGCGCCTCGGTGTAGGCATCGTCCTCGGTGCGGTAATCGGAAAGATTCAGCCTTGTTGTTTCAACTGCCGCCTGTTCCGTTGTGGTTTCAGGCTTTCGGGTTGTGGAAGGTTTTTGAGTTGTTGTGGGTTTTTGAGTTGTTGTGGGTTTTTTAGTGGTTGTCACCTTGGTTGTTGTTGCCTTAAGTGTTGTTGCTGCAGTTGTGGCCAAGGCGGTTGTTGACGTTTCGGCAACCGTTGATGCCTCGGTTGTTGCCTGAGCCTCAGTTGTTGAAGCCGCAGCGGATGTTGTTGAAATTTCGCTTTTCTCCGAGCCTTCGCATGCGGCAAAGCCCGAAGCAATAAGAATTGCAAGCGCTGCGGAAATTATTTTTTTATGCATTTTTTCCTCCAAGCGGATAAGGTTTTACTCAATCTCATCAAAAGTTAAAATAACGGCAAAATTATTATCCTCAACGCAAATATCCATTTTGCCGTTTTGAAGCTCGGTCAGGCTTTTTGCAATTGAAAGCCCGAGTCCGTTGCCCTCGGTGTGCCTTGAGCTGTCGCCCCTGACAAAGCGCTCAAACAGCTCTTCGCCCTCAACATTAAGCTCGGCATTTGAAAGATTGGCGATTCTGAACATCGCCTTACCGTCGGCTCTGTCAACCGAAATTTCAACATCGGTTTCGGGCGCGGCATATTTGCAGGCATTGTTGAACAGATTGGCAAGTATTCTCCAGAGCCATTTGCCGTCACCCATAATATAAACATCATCCTGCGGAAGCTCGATTCTCGGAATCAGGCAGCTCTGCTCAAGCTTTGTTGCAAATTCCTCAACGGTTTGTTCAACAACTATGTTGAGGCTGATTTTTTCAAGGTTAATATCAACGCTGCCGGAGGAAATCTGAGAGGCCTCAATAATATCGCCGAGCAGCAGGGTCAGCTTATCGGTATGCTTTGTTATTATTTCAAGATAATTCCTGCGCTCCTCCTCGGTTATGTTATCCCTGTTCAGAAAATCAACATAATTCTTGATTGAAGTGAGCGGAGTTTTGATATCGTGGGAAACATTGGCAATAAGCTCGCTCTTGAGCTTTTCGCTCTTAAGCTCCTGCTCCATCGCCTTGTTGATTTCTTTTCTTATCTGGTCAAGATTTTTGCCGTGAGCGCGGATGCTTGCAATGGTCAGCTTATCCGAAATCCCCTCGCCGAGAATGCCCTCTGCAAGCTTTTGGCCTTCTTCCTTAACATAATGCAGATTTACCGCAAGCATTGCAACAATGGGAATGATAATCAGCCTTGTCATCGCCCATATAACAAGGAACATTGAAAGCACCGAGCGCGTGCTGTGATTATCGCTGAGAATTCCGAAATATGCCGTAAAGGAAAGAATTGCTGCCTCAAACAAAACAAATGCCGCAATTCCGATGATAAGCTTTTTGAAAACCGACATTTCGCTGACGGCGCGTCTGAGCTTTCGCGGAGTTTTTCTTTTGAATTTTCTGTATATTTGATAAATAAGGGTGTTTTTATAAATTTTTCCCATCTTAACTCTGACGGAGAGCGTGGTCAGATAGGTCATAAGAACCAGAACCGCCGCCATGCAGGTTATCATAACAACAACGTTGTTGAGAACCATGCCGACATCCGCCGCCGAGGTTAAGCCGATAACCATCCATGCAACGCATAAAAGCCCGAACAGGAACAGGGTACATATATCAAGCGGAATTTTATCCACAAATCCGGGCACGATTTCGCCGTTTTCAATATCCTTCATGCCTGCATTGACCGTTATTGAAGAAAGCAGAATAACGATTATCAGAACGGCAATAAAAAGAACAACAAAAAGAAAATATCTCAGGGTGTTTGCTATTTCAATCCAGTTGAATGCGTTTGTATATTTATCATTGGCAAGCGTGTTTTCGCCCGTGAGAACGGCATAGTTTATCCTGAGAGGAATCATAAGGCCCTTTTCGTCAAAATGATAAAAGTCCGAGGTTCCCCTGTATTCCGTGCTGCCGCTGATTGCATCAAAATCGGTTTTGCCGCCGCCGTAAGCAACGCTGTCAAAAACAACATTTCCTCTTACGTCGCTGATGGTGAAAATATAGCTTGAGTTCTCAATGGCGAACCTGTCTTTATAATAATTGATTCTGTGGATATCGGTGTTGCTTTCAACGCAGTTAAAATAATCCTGCGCAAACTCCGAATCATCCAGCGAATAGAGCTGAACGGCGATGCTTTTGGCCGTCTGCCCGTTATCGCCCTTTTCATAAAAATTATATTCAAACAAATAAGACATGCCGAGGATACAGCCAACCGCAACAATAGTCATGCAAACCAAAACAACTATTGAGGCTATCCTGTCGCTTTCGGAGCGGAACTGGCTGCCCGTGAAGCCGCTGCTCATTATGAATCACTCCTTGAAATATTTTCGAGAGCCTTCTTTTTTTCCATTTTATAGCCGTGGCCCCAGACAACCTTAAGGTAATCGGGCTTTGCGGGGTTGATTTCGATTTTTTCTCTCAAATGGCGGATATGAACCGTGACGGTGTTCTCAGCGCCGTAGGGGTCATCGTTCCAGACATTGCGGTAAATCTCTTTGGGAGAAAACACCTTATCCGTATTTTCCATAAAGAATTTGAGAAGCATCATTTCCGTTGGTGTGAGGTTTACGGGCTCTCCGTCGCGGGTAACTGTTTTGGCATTGTTGTCAAACTCCAATCCGCCGTTTTTCAAAACCGCAGAACTCTTTTCCGCCGAATCGTTTGACCCGCCGAAGCGCATATAGCGGCGAAGCTGGGATTTAACCCTTGCAATAACCTCAACGGGATTAAAAGGCTTTGTTATGTAGTCATCCGCGCCCGTGTTAAGGCCGATGATTTTATCAGTATCCTGGCTTTTTGCCGTCAGCAAGATAACGGGAATATTGTTGTTTTTTTCGCGCAGCATCGAAAGCGCACGTATTCCGTCCATAACAGGCATCATTATATCCATAAGAAGCAGGTGAATTTCTTCCTGCTCAATAGTTTTAAGAGCTTCTCTGCCGTTTTCAGCTTCAAAAATGCGGTAATCCTCACCCGCAAGATACATTCTTAACGCGCTGCGGATATCGGCATCGTCATCACAAACAAGAATATTATACATCTTCGCGCCCTCCCAAAAGACTGTATTTATTTTATTATAACAGTAAACCATAAACAAATAAATACTTTTTACAAATTTTTCGAATAATAAACAATTAAAAAAATATAAAAATAACTCTTGACAAACACCAAACTCTTTGCTATAATCTCTCATGCAGTTGCGGATGTAGCTCATCTGGTAGAGCGCCACCTTGCCAAGGTGGAGGTAGCGAGTTCGAGCCTCGTCATCCGCCCCACAATCACTCGGACTTTCAAGTTCGGGGGATTTTTTTATTTCTATAGCGATATTCGGCACAGCCGTGTCAACCTTGTTTGTAGGAAAATTCATCGAGAAACCAATTCAGAAACTGTTAAAAAACATTTTAATAAATAAACAGTCAGTATAAATCTCCTTGAATTGCAGACAATAACATCAAGATTTGTCTGAAAAAGGAGAAAGATATAAAATGAAAGCCACAGGTATTGTCAGAAGAATC
>JAZRIG010000100.1:0-3815 GCA_045645145.1 Acutalibacteraceae bacterium | reverse complement strand
CTTAAGCAGCTTCTGGATAGTTAAAAAAACAAAAAACCCGAGGGTTTAATAAAGCACAAAATTAAGGAGGTGCTTAGGCATGGCAGTACCCAAGAGAAGAGTTTCTAAGGCAAGAAGAGACAAGAGACGCTCCAACGTTTGGAAGATGTCCGCTCCCCAGCTTGAGAAGTGCTCAAACTGCGGTGAGTACAAGAGAACTCACAGACTTTGCCCCGAGTGCGGTTATTATAACGGCAAACAGGTAGTTGTTAAGGAAGCATAAGTCAAAATAAAGCGGCAGAGGGATACCTCTGCCTTTTATTTTTGTTATTAAAGCTCAAAAGTCAGCGCAATATAAATCCGTTTAACAGTCAGGAGGCATAATGGAAAAACTCAAAAAGCTAAAAAGAATACGTTGGCAGAATATGATAATGCTCACCCTTGCGGGGATTATCAATTCAATTGGTGTTACAATTTTTTTGTATCCCGTTAATTTATATGACAGCGGAATTTCCGGCACCTCAATGCTGCTTGCGCAGGTCACGCCGGAATATCTTACCTTGTCTGTATTTCTTGTTGCGTTAAATATTCCGTTATTTCTTTTTGGATTGAAGAAGCAGGGCAAGCTTTTTACATTTTACGCGGTATATACCGTTGGCATTTATTCGCTTTTCGCATGGCTGATAACCGATGTGCTGCCCGTTGATGTGAGTGTTGCTTCCCCATTGGCAGGCACGGATTTGCTGCTTTGCGCGCTTTTTGGCGGTGTTATTTCGGGCATCGGCAGCGGTTTGGCCATACGCTTCGGCGGCGCTATGGACGGCATAGAGGTTATGGCTGTTATTTTTGCGAAAAAGCTTGGAATAACCGTTGGAACATTCGTTATGATTTATAACGTTATTCTTTATATAATAGCGGGAATAGTGATTAAAAGCTGGATTCTGCCGCTGTATTCAATCGTAACCTATGCAGCAGCCCTTAAAACGGTTGACTTTATGGTTGAGGGCTTTGACCGCGCAAAGGGTGCAATGATTATAACATCAAAGCCTGATGAAATCTGCGAGATTCTGACGGCGGAATTTGAAAGCGGTATGACAAAAATCAGCGCAAAGGGCGGTTATTCAGGCTCCGATTTAACGGTTGTTTATTTTGTTGTTAACCGTTTTCAGGTTGCAAAGCTTCAGCAAATAGTTCATGCAATAGATAGAAATGCCTATATTACAATAAGCGAGGTTGCAGATGTTTTCGCCGCAAATCAGGATAAATCATAAGGAGAATATTATGATTAAACAAAAGCTTGAAGAGTTTAAAATACCTTCACCTTTGAACATAAACGGTGAAAGGGTTAGAAGTGCAGAAGAATGGGAAAAGATAAGACCTCTTGTTTCAAAAATGATGCAGGAGTGTGAATACGGCTATATTCCCGAGGCGCCGGAAAAGATTTCCGTTAAAGTTATTGAAGAGGATAAAATCAGATACTGTGCAGGCAAGGCATCTTTTATGCAGCTTGAAATAACCTGCACGCTTCACGGTGAGGATTTCACTTTCCCCGTGGCTTATGTTTATCCCAACAAGGGGGATAAGTTCAAAACCTTTGTTCACATCAATTTCAGGCCGGAAGTGCCGGATAAATATATGCCCACTGAGGAAATTATTGACAACGGTTTTGCCTGCGCTTCATTCTGCTATCAGGATGTCACGAGCGATGACGGCGATTTCACAAACGGACTTGCGGGAGTTATATATAAGAATTCAGAGAGAACCGCTTATTCGCCCGGCAAAATTGCCCTCTGGGCGTGGGCGGCAATGAGGGTTATGGACTTTTTGCAGACCCGTGACGAGGTTGATAAGGATAATATTTGCGTTTGCGGGCACTCAAGGCTCGGTAAAACGGCTCTTCTGACCGCTGCTATGGATGAACGCTTTGCGGCTGCTCATTCAAACTGCTCGGGCTGCAGCGGCGATTCGCTCAATCGAGGCAAAGGAGAAGGAAACGAAACCATAGGCGACATAATTGACCGCTTTGAGTATTGGTTCTGCGAGAATTACAAAAATTTTTACGGTAAGGATAACGAAACTCCGTTTGAACAGCATTTCCTTTCTGCGCTCATTGCGCCGAGAAGGCTTCATGTCGCATCTGCACAAGAGGATATATGGGCAGGACCGAATCTTGAATTTCTTTTCTGCGCCGCATCGGGCGAGGTGTATGAGCTTTACGGCAAAAAAGGGTTTGTTTATGAAGATGAAGATTTTCTGAAAACAGGCAAGTACCTCAATGACGGCAATATAGGCCTTTGCTACAGAGGCGGCAGACACTATTTTTCGCGCGACGATTGGCATGGGCTGTTTGACTTTATGAATAAATAAAAACGTGCCGTATCGTAATGATACGGCACATCAGATTTTGATATGAAGGGTGGCCATTGGTCGCCCGTTTTTTATTTTTTAAAAAAATTAATTACCAATCATAAATGGCGACAGAGACAGAAACAATTGCGGAATTGGTTTTTATAAAATTACTCCTAAGCATAGGTCACAACAAGATATATAATCAGCATGTGCAAGGGATAGAATGCATAGAAACCGTATTGCATAATTTTACTTGATTTGCCTTTTCTGCCGCCGTAAAGCCAGATGGGAATGAGCGCAAACACGGCAAATCCCTGCGTTGCGATTTCATAGGTTTTTCCAAACATTTCAATAGGTATTTGTTGACCTTCAAAGAGGATGAGGTTCATGAGAAGCATTGAGATGAGCTGCAATACCCAAGCAAACGGGAAATCACGGAAAAGATAAAACATAACAACTGTTAAGAAACCCCAGAACCCATAATCGGGGAAGCCGATAAATGCACCAAGGCAAATCGGAATTAAAAGCAGCACGGTCTTAATAATTGTTTTTGACGTCTTTTCTTTTCTTGCCTTGTCAATGAGAGTGATTGCAAGCAGACCCAGAAGCAAGGTGAACAGCACGTTTTGGTGGTAGGGATAGAACCAGCTTCCGCCATAAAAAAGATTGAACGGGATTTCGCTGATAAGCGCAAAGGCAAGCAGACGAAGTATGTATTTTTTAAGATTTGAGGTGTGTATAAATCCCTCAGAAATCATAAATGCAAATATGGGGAAGGTCATTCTGCCCACATAGGTCATCCAGTCATTGCCCGGCACAACCTTTGCCCACAGATGGTCGCAAATCATAAATGCCATTGCAAGAATGCGGAGCATGTTTGAAGTTAATCCGCCGAAAGGCTTTTTATTAAGCGGGCTGTTTGTCGGCAGTTTTTTTACAAATTCGCTTTTCATAAATATTTCCCCTTGATTTAACAATAAATATTAAAAGTTACAAAACGTTGCACGAATTATTACAATTTTACTAAAAAACCGGCAGGTGTTGCATCTGCCGGTTTTTTTTTACACACCCGAATATGCCGAGAAGCCGCCGTCAACCGCAAGAACAACGCCGGTGATAAAGCCGGAATACTGTTCGTCACAAAGGAAAACGAGTGCACCCGTCAAATCCTCAGGAACGCCGAAGCGGCGCATGGGAGTATGGGTTATAATTTTGTTTGAACGCTCTGTGAGGGAGCCATCTTCATTGTAAAGGAGTTTTGCGTTCTGAATTGTTGAGAAAAATCCGGGAGCGATTGCGTTAACTCTGATGCCGACGTCTGCAAAGTGAACGGCCATCCACTGTGTGAAGTTGGAGATTGCCGCCTTTGCCGCCGAATAGGCAGGGATTCTTGTGAGGGGCTTGAAGGAGTTCATCGAAGAAACGTTGAGAATGGTAGCATTTTCTCTGCCGACCATATCTTTGGCAAAGCACTGCGTTGTGAGCAG
>JAZRIG010000099.1:0-12285 GCA_045645145.1 Acutalibacteraceae bacterium | reverse complement strand
TAAAGACACCTGCGCATCAGACAGCGAGTGGAGCGCATGCCTGCTTCGCTATTTCAACCCCATCGGCGCCCATAAGAGCGGCAGAATCGGCGAGGACCCCAACGGAATCCCCAACAACCTTGTTCCCTATATCACACAGGTTGCTATCGGCAAGCTTGAGCACCTCAACGTTAACGGAAACGATTATCCCACCCCGGACGGCACCGGTGTTCGCGACTATATCCATGTTGTTGACCTTGCTTTGGGTCACATCAAGGCGGTTGAAAAGGTTCTCAAAGAAAACGGTTGCTTCACCTATAATCTCGGCACAGGCAACGGCTACAGCGTGCTTGAGGTTGTTAAGGCATTTGAAAAGGCCTGCGGCAAGCCCGTTAAATATGTTATTGCGCCCAGACGCCCCGGAGACATCGCAACCTGCTATTCCGACCCTTCAAAGGCTAAGGACGAACTCGGCTGGGTTGCTGAAAGAGGAATCGACGAAATGTGCGAAGATTCATGGCGCTGGCAGTCACAGAATCCCAACGGCTACGGTGAATAACTCATGAAAAACTATATATGGGATTTTGACGGTATGCTGTTTGACAGCTACCCCCACATAACCTCGGCATTTATTAAAACGCTTGAAGAATTCGGCAAAACAGCCGATTATGACGAAGCAAAGGCATTGCTTGAAATAACCTTTGCCGCCGCATTCGAGCATTATGATGTCAGCGATGAGGAAAAAGCCGTGTTCCGCGTGCATGAGCATAACTACAGCCTTCGCCCCATTGCGCTGCCGTTTGAAAACACATACAAAACTCTTGAAACGCTGTTTAACAGCGGCAAAAAGCATTTTTTATATACTCACAGGGGCAGAGAATCCTCTCAGCATTATCTTGAGGAACACGGAATGAGCAGGTTTTTCACGGCTTTTGTGGATTCCTCAATGAATTTCCCCTCAAAGCCGGCGCCGGATGCGGTTGAGTGGATATGCAAAACATACAATCTTGATAAAAACGAAACCGTAATGATAGGCGACAGAGAAATCGACGTTCTCTCAGGCAAAAACGCAGGCACTTACGGATGCCTTTTCACTAAAAAAGAAAATGTTGACACCGCCGCGGATTTTGTTGTTCGCGATATTTCGGAAATATTGGATATCAAATAGAAAACGGAGGCAAAGCAATGAGAGCAGTTATAACAGTTATAGGTAAAGATATGGTCGGCATTCTGGCCAAAATTTCAACCGAATGCTGCAACCATAACATAAATGTTCTTGAGGTAACTCAGTCCATTCTTCAGGATATGTTTGCAATGATTATGATGGTTGACATTTCAAAATCGGATATCCCCTTCACCGAATTTTCGGATATGCTCAGCAAAATCGGCGGCGAGATGGGACTTTCGATTCATGCCATGCATGAGGATATTTTCAACGCAATGCACACTATCTAAAGGAGTAAAACTATGCTTAACGCAAGAGATATTCTTGAAACAATAACCATGATTCAGGATGAACACCTGGACGTGCGAACAATAACAATGGGCATTTCGCTGCTTGACTGCTGCCACAGCGACGTTGACGTTATGTGCCAAAGAGTATATGACAAAATAACTCGCTACGCAAAAAATCTTGTTTCAACAGGCGAACAGATTGAAAAAGAATTCGGCATTCCCATCATCAACAAGCGAATATCGGTAACTCCCGCAGCAATGATTCTTGCTTCATGCGAGGATAAAGATGCCGTAAAGCTTGCAAAAACGCTTGAAAAAGCTGCGGTTGCCTGCGGAGTCAACTTTCTCGGCGGATTTTCCGCTCTTGTTCAAAAAGGCTTCGGCCCGGGCGATAAGGAGCTTATAGAAGCTATTCCCGAGGCTTTGAGCGTTACCGACCACATTTGCTCATCGGTCAATATCGGCTCAACAAAAGCAGGCATCAACATGGATGCCGTTGCAATGATGGGTCACGTTGTCAGAAAAAGTGCGGAGCTTACCGCGGACAGGGATTGCATCGGCCCCGCTAAGCTTGTTGTTTTCTGCAACGCTCCCGAAGATAATCCGTTCATGGCGGGCGCATTCCATGGCGCAGGCGAACCCGATTGCGTAATCAACGTCGGCGTTTCCGGCCCCGGTGTTGTAAGAGCGGCGCTCGCAAAGGCGGGCGACTGCGACTTGACCGAGGTTGCCGATATAATTAAGAAAACAGCATTTAAAATAACCCGTATGGGTCAGCTTGTTGCAAGCGAGGCTTCGCGCAGGCTCGGGGTTGCGTTGGGCATTGTAGACCTCTCACTTGCCCCCACACCCGCTATCGGCGATTCGGTTGCCCACATTCTTGAGGAAATGGGTCTTGAGGCTTGCGGCTGCCACGGCACAACGGCTGCCCTTGCTTTGCTTAACGATGCCGTTAAAAAAGGCGGTGTTATGGCTTCTTCGCATGTCGGCGGTCTTTCGGGCGCATTCATTCCCGTCACCGAGGATGCAGGCATGATTGATGCCGCAAGAAGCGGCGCGTTGAGCATAACAAAGCTTGAAGCAATGACTGCGGTTTGCTCCGTAGGCCTTGACATGATAAACATTCCCGGCGACACTCCCGCAGAGGTTATTTCGGCAATAATTGCCGATGAAGCCGCAATCGGCATGGTCAACTCAAAAACAACTGCGGTCAGAGTTATTCCCGCAATCGGAAAATCTGTTGGTGAAGAGCTCAGCTTCGGCGGTCTGCTCGGCAGCGGCCCCGTTATGCCTCTTTCAACATATTCCCCCGCAAAGTTCATTTCAAGAGGCGGCAGAATCCCCGCTCCCATGCAGAGCCTCAAAAACTAAACAAAAAAATAACCGCCGAAGCCTGTTATGGCCTCGGCGGATTTTTTTTGAAATGCCGTAACACTTTCCCCGAATCCACATAAGATGTGAATGTAAGCGGTTAAAAAATCGCTTCAAACCAACACGGGGAGGTTAGATCATGGGTTGCGGATGCAATAACAATTGGTGCCTTTTCATCATCCTCATTCTTCTCTTCTGTAACGGCGACAGCGGCAACAGCTGCGGCTGCGGTGTGACAGCAAGAAACAATGACTGCGGCTGCGGTTGCGGCTGCTGACGGTTTGATTAAACCGAAGTGAGAATACGAGCCGCTTCCTCCTGCGTCAGCCCTCCGGGGGAAGCGGTGAAATTCCGCGGGATTACGCTCTGCCAACGCAGGGCGTATTTTTCTGCCTGTTCGGCGGAAATCGAAACGCCGTCAAGCTTTGTGAGTGAAGAAATAACAGACTTTACTTCTTCTGCGCTGTCTGTCATGGCAACGAATGCGGAGAATTTTTCGGGAGCAAACTCACGGCATCTGTCAATGAACGGCGCAAAAAACACGGCGCACGCCGTGCCGTGAGGAATGCCGTAATTTTCGGTCAGCACATATCCCAAAGGATGGGGAAATGCAGTTCCGCAGGTGTTGATAACAAGACCTGCATATATTGAAGAATTATACAGAGGTTCGCGAAGCTCGGATGAAACTTCAGCCGTTACCGAAAGCTTCTTTAAACATTGATACAGCTCGGGAATGCATTTTTCGGCATAAAGTCGGATAATTCCGTTGCATTTTGGGGTAAAAAAGCCTTCAACTGCGTGTGCAAAAGCATCAAGTGCGGTTGAAACGGTTGTGTTATAGGAAAGTGATGCTGTGTATTTCGGGTCACAGAATGAAACTGCCGCATAGCAGTCAGGCCCCGAAATGCTCTTTTTTATTCCTGTTTCGTCATTGGTCAAAACAGCAACCGCAGTTACCTCGCTGCCGGTTCCTGCCGTTGTTCCTACCAGCGCAACAGGGAGAGGCGGGTTTCTGTATTCTCTTTTATAAATATCAATGGGAGAAAGCTCCGGATTGGAGGCATAAATAGCAATGGCTTTGGCGGCATCAAGCACCGACCCTCCGCCTATGCCGAGCAAAAAATCCGCATTGGCTTTTCTTGCGGCTTCGCCTGCCTTGCAGCAAACAGAAATAAGCGGATTTTCGCCGATTTCATCAAATATTTCATAGCTGATTTTTTCTTTTTCAAGAGCTTCTTTTGCATCCTGCAGCGCTCCGCTGAGGATTGCACCTGTTTTTCCGCTTAATATCAAGCATTTTTTGCCTAATGAAGCAAGAAACGCGGAATTTTCAACAACCGCATTATTCCCCCACACGCATCTTGCGGGCATATATACCGAATCGGCCATAAAAGCACTCCTTTGCCGTTTTTTATTAATATTAGCATATTTTTCACTTTTTTCAAATATAAATCTATAAAAATGTAACAATAATTGTTGAAATGTTTTGAAATAAGGTGTATTATATATAATTATAAGAATGGGTGGGTGTTTGCTGATGAAAAAGAAGGCGGCGGTTGCGGCCGTTATTGCGGCTTTAATTCTTGCTGCATTTCTTATTTATGACGGAATTCACGGCAAAAAGTCATCCGCCGATTTTTTTGCAATGAACACCTATGTCTCTGTTAAGCTGACGGGAGCGGATTCCGATGAATGCGCAACCGAGGTTCAGCAGATAACCGAAAGCCTGGACAAAGATGTTCTTTCAAGAACCGCAGAAAGCTCCGTTATACACCGCCTCAATCAAAACGGCGGCGGAGAGATTGGCGAAAAGGTTCAGGGTTATATTTCGCTTCTGCTTGATGTTTGCCGAAAAAGCGACGGTGCGTTCGATTTCACTCTGGGCGCAGTCAGCGACCTTTGGCAATTCGGCTCAAACCCCGAAATCCCGAATGCCGATAAGCTTGCGGCGGCTCTTTCTCACAGCGGCTACCAAAAGATTTCTCTTTCGGGCGAAAAGCTTAACATGGCTGACGGACAGGCTGTTATTGATTTCGGTGCAGCAGGCAAAGGCATTGCACTTGATGAAATAAAAGCAATCCTCAGCGGTAAAAGAATAAAAGAAGCTGTTGTCAGCGTTGGCGGCAGCGTGCTTCTTATGGGAAGCAAGCAATTCACCGTCGGTATTCGTAACCCGAGCGGAAATTCGGGCAGCTACATCGCAAAGCTCCATATTTCTGAAAGCTGTGTTTCAACATCAGGCAGCTATGAGCAGCAATTTGAGCAAAACGGAAAGATTTATCACCATATTCTTGACCCGAAAACAGGTTATCCCGTTGATAACGGCTTGGTCAGCGTAACCGTAGTTTCTGAAAGCGGCATCCTCAGCGATGCTCTTTCAACGGCGTGCTTTGTTCTCGGATACGAAAAAGGCAGCGAGCTTGCAAGGGAACTCGGATGCAAGGCAATTTTTGTAACAAACGACAAAAAGATATTAGCCGAAAACGGTGCGGATGATATCATTGAAATTACCGATAATTCATATACTTTGGTGATGCAATGAATTTGAAATTTTTCAGAAAAGGCGATATAGCCGTTATTGCGGCAATTATTCTTGCCGCGGCAGCTTTCATGCTTTGGAGCAGCACCAAAACCGAAGCTCCGCAAGCAGTTATAACGGTTAACGGCGAGGTTTTTGAAACAATAGATTTACATTCCGTAAACGAAAAAAAGATTATTCAGCCGAAAACCGTTCCGTCGGTTATAATTATAGCTGAAAACGGTGAAATCTGGTTTGATAAAGCCGATTGTGAGGACAAGCTCTGCACAGCATCGGGCAAATTGAGCAAGCATGGCGACACGGCGGTGTGCCTGCCTGCCAAAACAGCAATTACGGTAACAGGCTCCGATGTGGATGCGGTTGTTTATTGATTATGAAGAAAAATATTGCATATAAAATGGCGCTTTCGGCTGTTCTTTGCGCTCTCGCCTTATCGCTTGGTGCGCTTGAAAGCCTTTTGCCGCCGATGCCGTGGCTGCCTCCCGGGGCAAAGCCCGGATTTTCAAATATTATAACAATGTTTGCTGCGGGCAACCTCGGCTTGCCGGCGGCAATAGCGATTGCCGCGGTTAAAGGCTGCTTCGCTTTTGTAACCAGAGGCTTAACGGCTGGAATAATGAGCCTTTCGGGCGGATTGATTTCTGCAATTGCAATGTGGCTGCTGATAAAATATGCGAGCAAAGCTCTGGGACTTATCGGAATTTCCGTTATCAGCGCGCTGTGCCACAATCTCGGCCAGCTTTTTGCGGCTGTTTTTATAACAGGGACGTCAAGCATTGTTTATTATGCTCCTGCGCTGGCTCTTTTCGGCATAGCAACAGGCGCGGTAACGGGCATTGTTCTCAAAGCGGTTATGCCCGCTCTTGAAAAGACAAAAAAATATTTCTATTTAAAATAAACACATTTGGATTAAACGATTGGAGGATGATATTATGGTTAAGGCCGGAGTAGACGGTGTTTTGAAAGCTGTCAAAAAGGTCAGGGGCGGCGTCAGGGTTGCTCACCATAAAAACACGGCTGAGAGCGAGGTTGTCAGAATTCCCGTTCCCTCAACCGTCACCATTCCCATGCAGCAGCATATAGGCGCTCCCTGCGAGCCGCTTGTTAAGGTTGGTGATACGGTTGCGGTCGGCCAGATTATAGGCGATACCGATAAGTTTGTCAGCGCGCCGATCCATGCATCGGTTTCCGGTAAGGTTACGGCAGTAGGCGATGTTAAGCTCCCGAACGGAGTTATGTCAAAGGCCGTAACAATTGAATCGGACGGAGAAATGAAGCTTTGGGAAGGCATTGAGCCTCCGAAGGTTGAAACCAGAGAGGATTTTATCAAAGCAGTCAGAGCGTCAGGACTTGTGGGCCTTGGCGGCGCAGGCTTCCCGACTCACATCAAGCTTAATTTCCCTGCTGATAAAAATATTGACACCCTTGTTATCAACGCCGCCGAGTGCGAGCCCTACATAACCGTTGACTACCGTGAATGTATGGAGAATTCATGGGATATTCTTTCAAGCGTTTACACTCTTAAAGAAATGTTGGGCTTTAAAAAAGTTGTTATTGCGGCTGAGGATAACAAGCCTGAGGCTTTTAAAGTTCTGAAGAATATTGCTGACCACAAAGACGATGTTGACGATGAGGTCAAGCTTATGATTCTCGAATCCAAATATCCTCAGGGCGCGGAAAAGATGATGGTTCAGTCCGCCACAGGCAGAAGAGTTCCTCCCGGAAAGCTGCCTGCCGATGTAGGTTGCGTTGTTATGAACGTTGCTTCCGCAGCTTTCATTGCACGCTATCTTAAAACAGGCAAGCCTCTTGTCAGCCGTTCGCTGACAGTTGACGGCTCTGCCATTGCAAACCCCAAAAATGTCAGAGTTCCCGTGGGAACAAGCATCAGCGAAATAATTGATTTCTGCGGCGGTTTCAAGGAAGAGCCCTGCAAAATTCTTACAGGCGGCCCGATGATGGGTCTTGCCATAGTCGGAACGGATTTGCCCGTTCTCAAGCAAAACAACGCAATCCTTGCGTTTTCAAAGAACGATGCTGTGCTGAAACCTGAAAAGGACTGCATACGCTGCGGCAGATGCGCAATCGCATGCCCCATGAGCCTTATGCCCACTAATATTGTTAAAGCTGCAAAGGCCAAAGATCCCGATGCTCTTAAGCAGCTCGGTGTTATGGTCTGCATGGAGTGCGGAAGCTGCGCATTCGCCTGCCCTGCAGGCAAGCCCCTTGTTCAGCACATGCGCCTTGCAAAAACAATTCTCAGAGAGGAGGGCAACAAATAATGGTTGACGGAAAAAAGCTTGTTGTGAGTGCATCACCTCACCTTCGCACAAAAGACACAACAACAAGAATAATGCTTGATGTTATCATCGCCTTGCTGCCCGCTCTCGGCGCTGCAATTGCGATTTTCGGCCCCAGAGTTGTTGCCGTTACGGCAACAACGGTTATTTCTGCCGTCCTCTCGGAATATGCTGCAAGAAAAGTAATGAAGCGCCACAACACAATCGGCGATTTGAGCGCGGTTGTAACAGGCCTTATTCTTGCATTTAATCTTCCTGTCAGCATCCCCCTTTGGATGGCTGCAATCGGAAGCTTTTTCGCAATAGTTGTTGTTAAGCAGATGTTTGGCGGCATAGGCCAAAACTTTGCAAATCCCGCAATCGTTGCAAGAATAGTTCTTCTTCTTTCATTCGGCCAGGCAATGGGCAACTGGACTGCTCCCCTTTCCTGGAAAACAGATGCGGTTTCAACCGCAACTCCGCTCGCAATCATCGGCGGAGAATCCACAGAGGCTCTGCCCTCACTTCTTGATATGTTCCTCGGAATCAGAGGCGGCTGCATAGGCGAAACCTGCTCTGTTGCGCTCATCATCGGCGGAATCTATCTTATTGCAAGAAAAGTTATTTCCCCGAAAATTCCCCTTGCATATATCGGCACGGTTGCCGTTATCATGCTTATCGCAGGCAAGTTTGACCTTGAATTCCTTGCATATCAGCTCATGGGCGGCGGTCTGCTCCTTGGTGCCTTCTTCATGGCAACCGATTATTCAACAAGCCCCATCAAGTCAAATGCAAAAATCGTTTTCGGTATCGGCTGCGGCTTGCTGACTTGCGTTATCAGACTTTTTGCCTCTCTTCCCGAAGGCGTATCTTTCGCAATTCTTATTATGAACCTTCTCGTTCCTCATATTGAAACAATTATGGCTCCCAAGCCCTTCGGCACCGTTAAAGAAAAAAAAGCAAAGGAGGGTGAGGCAAAATGAAAAGCTTAAAGGAATATCTTGTTCCCACAGTTACTCTTTTTGTTATCTGCCTTGTTGCAACCTTCCTTCTCGGAATGACAAACTCCGTTACTGCCCCGATTATCGAAAAGCTTGCGGTTGAGACCGAAATCAAATCAAGGCAGACGGTTTTTGCCGACGCGGCAAGCTTCGGCGAAGCAACGATTTCGCAGGACGGCACAAGCATTGTTGCCGCTCTTGACGAAGCGGGCAGCATTATCGGTCATGTTGTTGTTAACACTGCAAAAGGCTACGGCGGTGATATTTCCGTTATGACAGGTGTTGATATCAACGGCAAAGTTACAGGCGTTAACATTCTTTCACATGCGGAAACTGCAGGCCTCGGCGCAAAGGCTGCCGAACAGAGCTTCCGTGACAGATTCATCGGCCTTGTCAGCGGCATCACCGTTTCAAAAGACAAAGCAGGCGAAAACTCAATTGACGCCATTACCGGCGCAACAATAACATCAAGAGCGGTTGTTAATGCGGTTAACGCCGCAATTGAAGCAGCAGGAGGTGAGAACATTGGCTGAAAAGAAATCTCTCGGTAAGGAATTTACCAAAGGTCTTATTGCCGAAAACCCTGTTTTCCGTCTTGTTCTCGGAACCTGCCCCACCCTTGCAACCTCAACAAGCGTTGTTAACGCATTGGGCATGGGTATTTCCGCAATGATAGTTCTTGTTTGTTCAAACATCGTTATTTCGCTTCTTCGCAAGGTTATCCCCTCAAAGGTGCGTATCCCCGCATACATCGTTGTTATCGCATCTTTTGTTACAATTGTTCAGATGATAGTGAAGGCCTTTGTTCCCGCGCTCGATGCGGCTCTCGGCGTTTTCCTTCCTCTTATAGTTGTTAACTGCATTATTCTCGGCAGAGCGGAAGCTTTTGCAGGCAAAAACTCAGTTATTGCTTCGGCTGTTGACGGCCTTGGAATGGGCGTTGGCTTTACCATCGCACTTTGCCTTATGGCATCCGTCAGAGAAGTGCTCGGCGCAGGCACATTCCTTGCAGGCGCTCAGAACCTTCTTGTCCTTTTCGGCGATAACGTGCTTAACGGCTTTAACGGCTTCACACTTCCCTGGACAGAATTTTTAACCCCGATGACCGTATTTATCCTTGCACCAGGCGGTTTCCTCACCTTCGGCCTGCTTATGGCATGCGCCAACAAGCTTGCCGAAAAGAAAGGCAAGCCCAGAGCAGGTCTCGGCGGCTGCCAGGCATGCCCGATGGCCAAAAACTGCGCACTTCTTGCTGAAGGCAAGGAATGCGGCGAAGAAAAAAAGGAGGATGAAACAGCATGAAAATAGCATTGTCAATTCTCCTCACGGCAATTCTGACCGAGAACTTTGTTCTCTGCAAATTCCTCGGTATCTGCCCCTTCCTCGGCGTTTCAAAGAAGCTTAACACCGCGGTAGGCATGTCCGCAGCGGTTATCTTCGTTATGGCACTTGCAACAGCCGTAACCTATCCCATCAACAAATTTCTTCTTGTTGCTAACGGCCTTGATTATCTTCAGACCATTGTTTTCATACTTGTTATCGCTGCTCTTGTTCAGCTTGTTGAACTTATTCTCAAAAAGTTTATGCCGCCGCTTTATAACGCTCTCGGCATTTATCTTCCTCTCATAACAACAAACTGCGCTGTTCTCGGCGTTGTTCTTCTCAACATCACCAAGGAATATAACTTTGCTCAGTCAATGCTCAACAGCGTTGGCGCAGGTCTCGGCTTTATGCTTGCAATGGTTATTTTCTCAGGTGTGCGCAGCAGACTTGAAGGCGCTGATATACCCAAGTTCCTGCAGGGCCTTCCCATTGTTCTTATTGCAGCATCCATCGTTTCACTTTCGTTCATGGGCTTCACAGGCCTTGTTGACGGAATTTTCGCTTAAGGAGGTAACGGAATGAATCCTATTTTATTGGCAGTTATTATCGTTGCCGCCATCGGACTTATTGCAGGTCTCGGTCTTTCAATCGCATCAAAGGTTTTTGCCGTTCCCGTTGATGAAAAGGCGGAAGCAATCAGAGAATGCCTGCCCGGCGCAAACTGCGGCGCATGCGGATTTTCTGGTTGCGACGGTTATGCAGCAGCGCTTTCAAACGGCGAAACAACGGACACCGCTCTTTGCGCTCCCGGCGGAAATGACACCGCAAAGGCAATCGGTGAAATAGCAGGCCTTGCAGCAGGCGAGGTTAAACCCATGGCAGCGGTTGTGCTTTGCCAGGGTCACAATGTAAACGCTGCAACCAAGCTTGAATATCAGGGTGTTCACAGCTGCAAAATGGCAACCCAGATTTTCGGCGGACCCAAAGAATGCATCTACGGCTGCATCGGCTTCGGTGATTGCGTTGAGGCTTGCCAATATGACGCAATAAGCATCTGCGACGGCATTGCCAGAATTAATCCCTATATGTGCAAGGCCTGCAAAATGTGCGTTAAAACCTGCCCCAAGGGTCTTATCGAAATGATGCCGCTTGAAGAAACAAAAGCCGCCGTGCTTTGCAAAAACCACGATAAAGGCGCCATCACCCGCAAGGAATGCACAGCGGGCTGCATCGGCTGCATGAAATGCGTTAAAGCATGCGAAGCAGGTGCGGTTACAATCGACCGCTTTTGTGCAAAGGTTGACTATGAAAAATGCACGGGCTGCGGCAAGTGCCACGAGGTTTGCCCCGTTGGTGCAATTGATGTTATCAGCCTGACGGCTAAAGCATAATAATAAAAAACAACGGACTGCAGAGTTGAATTACTGCAGTCCGTTGTTTTTATTTAATCAAATCGTTCTTTTTTATGAAATCTATTGTTTCATCAACCGTTGTGAATGCCAGCGCAACGCTTGTGTCTGCAGCGCCGTAATAAATTGCGATTCTGCCCGTTTCGCTGTCCGCGAGAGCAGCACAGGGAAAAACTACGTTGGGAACGTCACCAACAAATTCATATAATTCATGGGGAGCAAGCAGGAAGCAGTCTGCTCTGTGAAGCACCTTCCAAGGCTCGTCCTTATCAAGAATTGCAGCACCCATTGCATAGGTGAAGCCGTTGCAGCTTGTGAGCACGCCGTGGTAGAACATGAGCCAACCCTCATCGGTTTCGATGGGCGTGGGGCCTGCGCCGACTTTGGTCATTTCCCAATTCTTTTCGGGCTTCATAACAAATCTATGCTTGCCCCAATAAGTTAAATCCTTGCTGTGGCTCAGGAAAATATCGCCGTAAGGCGTGTGACCTCTGTCACAGGGACGGATAAGAAGCAAATATTCATCATTAACTTTTCTGGGAAAAAGCACACCGTTGCGCGCTACAGGATAGCATGCATCCTCAAGCTGAGTCCATTCCTTAAAATCGGTCGTGAACGCAATGCCGATTGTTGTGCCGTGAGGAGTAAGATTAACCCAGGAAAGATAATATTTGCCGTCAATCAGGCAAAGTCTGGGGTCATAACCTCTGAAAATAACCTTTTCTTCAAGCTCCCAGTTGATTGCATCCTTGCTGTAGCCCACACCAAGAGTGTGGTCGCGGCTCATACCGTCAACTCTGAAAACGCCTGCAAAGCCGTCACCGAAAGGCACAACCGCGGAGTTGAAAATGCTGTTTGCCATGAAAAGATTGTCACGCGTGATAATGGGGTTGCCGCTGTAACGCCAGACGGGATATTTATATCCCTCC
>JAZRIG010000098.1:0-4348 GCA_045645145.1 Acutalibacteraceae bacterium | reverse complement strand
TGATGAGAACAAACATCCCGATGATCGATATGTTCAACACTCTCGTTGTTTCGCAGAAGCTTCCGATTTTCTCAATTTCTGGCGAACCCTACAACCAGCTTCTTGCAAGAATTGCCCTTCAGGCTGAGGCTGACGTTATCGTTCTGGGCGGTATGGGCCTTAAATACGACGATTTCCTCTACTTCAAAGAGGAGCTTTCAAACGGCGGAGCGCTCAGCAAAACAGTTATGTTCATTCACACCGCATCCGACCCCACCGTTGAATGCATGATGATTCCCGATATGGCGCTTGCCGTTGCAGAGCAGTTTGCATTGCAGAATAAAGACGTGCTTGTGCTTCTGACCGATATGACCAACTTTGCAGATGCAATGAAAGAAATCGCCATCACTCAGGAACAGGTTCCCTCAAACCGTGGCTATCCCGGCGACCTTTATTCACAGCTTGCTTCCCGCTATGAAAAGGCTGTTGACTTTGACGATTCGGGTTCTGTTACCGTTTTGGCTGTTACCACAATGCCCGGTGACGATGTTACTCACCCCGTTCCCGATAATACGGGCTACATTACCGAAGGTCAGTATTATCTCAAGGGCGGACGCATTGAACCTTTCGGTTCACTTTCGCGTCTCAAGCAAAACGTTAACGGCAAAACCCGTAAGGACCACCGCGCACTTATGGACGCAATGATCCGCATGTATTCTTCCTACAAAGAAACATTGGAAAAGAAAAACATGGGCTTTGCAATGACACGATGGGATGATAAGCTTCTTAAATACGGTCAGCTTTTCGAAAACAAACTTATGGACTTGTCAGTCAACCTTTCTCTTGAAGAAGCTCTTGACCTTGGCTGGAAAATCCTTGCAGATTGTTTTGAAAAGGATGAAACAGGCATCAAATCCGACCTTACAGACGAGTTCTGGCCCGTCAGATAAGGAGGATAACGGTGGCAAAAATCAAACTGACTAAAAATGAGTTAAAGATACAGAAAGATGCCCTCAAAATGTATCGGAGATATTTGCCTACTCTGACACTCAAAAAGCAACAGCTTCAGGCTGAAATCCGCACCATTGAAGCTAAGGCTGAGGCGGTAAGAAAAGAGAGAGAAAACCTTGAAAAAGGATTTGGCTCGTGGATTGCCGTTTTCAGCGAAACAAGCGCCTTCCCCGACGGAATAATCGCCGTAAGCAATATCCGCAAAGGCATCGGCAATATTGCAGGTGTTTCGATTCCCGTCTATGAAGGGGCGGATTTCTCCCGAGCAGACTACGATTTATACGAAACCCCGCTTTGGGTTGACATCGCTGCAAACCACATGGAAAAGGCAATGTCACTTGACCTTGAAGCGGAAGTGTTGGATGAGCAGGTAAGGCTTCTGGAGCAGGAGCTTCGCGCAACCTCACAGAGGGTCAACCTGTTTGAAAAGGTTAAAATCCCCGAAACAGAGGAAAACATCAAAAAAATATCAATTTATATGGCGGACCAGCAGGTAAGTGCCGTTGTCCGTTCAAAAATTTCAAAACGCAAAATTGCGGCACGCGGTGAAATGCCTTCCGAAACGGAGGTGTACTCGTTATGATAGTGCCCATGAAAAAAGTTTCTCTCATAATTATGGGAGATAAAAAATCCGAAACGCTCAAAAGACTCCGCAAACTCGGAATTCTTCACATCGAATCGGTTGAAGGCTCGGGCAAAAAGCTTGAAGAACTCAAAGAAAGAGTATCCTTGCTTGAAAGCGCACTTTTCAGTATTTCGGAAAAGAAAAACAAAAAGACAAAGCAAGAAAACATCAATGCTGAAAAAGCAGTTTCCGCGGCAAAGGAAATCGTTGCTCTGGAGGATGAAAAAAAGCAATGTTCGACTGAAAAAATCACCCTCGCCACAGAGCTGGACCGACTTTCCGGCTGGGGAGAGCTTGAACCCGAAAAACTTGAAGCTTTAGCCGAAAAAGGCATTGATATTTCGCTTTATGAAATGCCGAAATCCGAATATGAGAATCTCGGCGAAAACGTAAAAACTCTCAGCCTTCAGAAAACAAAAACATCCGTAAAATTTCTTCTTATCAAATCGGGTCTTGAAGGCGAAAATGAGGTTGTTGATTCATTAAAGGCATACAGACTCGAAATGCCCGAAACATCAACGGCTGAAATCAAGCAAAAAACTGAAGTTCTTAACAATCGCATCAATGAGATTGACGGCAAAATTTCTTCTTTTGCAGGTTATTCAGACAGCATAAAGAATGCAATCAAATCCTGCGAAAAAGAGATTGAGTTTGAGGTTTATGCAACAGGCATGGCAAATGAAAGCCTGTCGGCAGACGGAAAATCCGTTGCATACTTCACGGGATATGTCGAAGAAGAAAATCTTGAATGCCTCAAAAAGACCTCAAAAGAAAATTCCTGGGGTCTGCTTGTTGAAGAACCCACAGAAGAGGACAATGTTCCCACCAAGCTGAAAAACAATAAGTTCGTAAGTCTTATCTATCCGCTGACGGACTTTCTCGGAACGGTACCGGGATATTTTGAATATGACATTTCGGGTTGGTTTTTGGGATTTATCCTCATTTTCTTCGGCATTATTTTCGGTGACGGCGGATACGGACTTCTTATCTCTGCCGTTACGGGAACTCTGATTGCAAAATCGGTTGCATCAAAGAAAAAGGTTCCCCCTGCATTTTTGCTTGTCGGACTTTTCGGCCTGTCAACAATCCTTTGGGGAACGCTGACCTGCACATGGTTTGGTCTTTCTCCCGAGCAATTGCCCGAATGGCTTCAGAAATTATCAATCCCCGTTATTTCCAACGTTTACGCTGACAGAATATGGTATCCGCCCTGGACAAACGATGAATACGGACTCACAACCGCACAGAATCTGCAAATTTTCTGCTTCTCGTTGGCTCTTATTCAGCTCACCGTGGCGCACATTAAGGTTGCGACGCGAAACAAGAAATCAATCAAAATTCTCGGCGATATCGGCTCAATAATGCAGCTTATCGGTATCTTTTATGTTGTGCTCAGTTTCGTTGTAAACGCCGAGGTTTTCAGCTTCGGACTTGTAATAGGCGGCATTCCCGTCGGCACGGTTGCGCTTGTGCTTGTAATTGCAGGCTTCGTTATGAGCTTTGTTTTCTCAAACTATGAAGGAAACATTATCAAGTCAATACTCGAAAGCCTTAAGAACATCGTTTCCGTTCTGCTCGGAGTTGTCAATGTTTTCTCGGATATAGTATCATATATCCGTCTTTGGGCGGTTGGCCTCGCAGGCGCAGCAATATCCGCAACGGTCAATGAGCTTGCAAGCCCGTTGCTCGGCAACTTCTTATTTATGATAATTGCGATTGTGCTTCTTGTGTTTGGACACGGACTGAATATGATACTGAATGTTTTGTCAGTCATTGTTCACGGCATCAGACTTAACACTTTGGAATTCTCATCGCATCTTGATATGTCCTGGAGCGGGCATAAATTCAAGCCTTTTGAAGAACAAATTGAAAATTAAGGAGAATTATTATGAATTTTGGATTATTAGCAACAGCTCTGGCAATGGGTATTGCCGCAACAGGCTCTGCAATCGGTATCGGCATTGCCGGCCAGGCATCAATCGGCGCATGGAAAAAATGCTATATGAGCAATAAGGCTGCACCTTTCATTCTTACCGTTTTTGCAGGCGCGCCTCTCACACAGACCATCTACGGTTTCCTTCTTATGCAGCAGATGAGTTCCTCGGATGCAGACCCTGCATTCCTCTTCGGCCTCGGCATTGCATCAGGTGTTGCAATGGCAGTTTCGGCTGTTGTTCAGGGCAAAGCAGGCGCCGCAGGTGCAGATGCTCTTGCCGAAACAGGCAAAGGTTTCTCACAGTACATCACCGTTGTCGGTCTTTGCGAAACAGTTGCTCTTTTCGCACTCGTTTTCAGCATGGTTGCCCTCGGATAAAATATTATATTGTTTATAAAACCAACAAAGCCGACGGATTAATTCCGTCGGCTTTTTATAATGGAAACAAAAAGTGTATATATATACCCTGAATCAATTGCAACAATAAAGCAACCGCAAATTGAATTTGAAGGGGTGTAAACAAAATATCAAAGAACAACTCAGTTGTTCCTCAGGCAAGAGCCGTTCTTGACCGGTTCAAAATAGAGGCTGCAAGAGGAGTTGGCGTTAACCTTAAGCAGGTTCTGTCGGCGGCCAGATGTTTAAAACAGATGTCACGTACGAACTATGAAATTCACCCGCAATTACCGTTGGCTTGACGGGCACGGCAAGGTGATTGCATACGAGGCAGCTCTTGCGGTATAAGCCTTATATATCAATGGATTTGACAATTTATAAAGTGAGGAATTTCTGTGACA
>JAZRIG010000097.1:0-33398 GCA_045645145.1 Acutalibacteraceae bacterium | reverse complement strand
CCGATATGAGAATACCCATTCAGTATGCGCTCACATATCCTGACAGGTTTGAAAGCCCTGTTAAACAACTGGATTTGGCGCAGGCGTCAACGCTTACTTTTGAAAAACCTGATTACGAAACGTTTTCCTGCATAAACTTATGCAGAAGGGCATTTGAAGCCGGCGGCCTTTATCCGGCGGCTGTTAATGCGGCTAACGAAAAGGCTAATGAGCTTTTCAGAGCAGGCAAAATCGGATTTCTTGATATTCCGAGGGCTGTTGAAGCAGCTTTTGAATGCGTTGAGAACGTTTCAAATTATACTCTTGAACAGGTTTTTGAAGCCGATAAGGCTATTCGCGAAGCAACAGAAAGGTTATTTATATGAGAATTATTCCGCTTATAACCGCGGCTGCGGTTTGGGGAAAGGTTTGGCCTATTCTTTTGGCAATCCTTTTCTTTGGGTTAATTATATTTTTTCATGAGCTCGGGCATTTTACGTTTGCAAAGCTTTTTAAAGTGCAGGTCAACGAATTTGCAATGGGCATGGGTCCGACTCTTTTTAAATTCAAAAAGGGCGAAACCAAATATGCCCTGCGTCTTTTCCCGATTGGCGGTTTTGTAAGCATGGAGGGCGAGGACGAAGAAAGCGACAATGAGCGTGCGTTTAATAAAAAGCCTGTTTGGCAGCGCTTTATAATTACTGCTGCAGGCGGCACGGTTAACCTGATTATGGGAGTTATAATCGTTGCTATTATGCTTTCGCAGACGAATCTTATCGGTTTGCCCGAAATCCATTCTTTTGAAGAAAACTCTGTCAGCAGCCAATACGGCCTGCAGGCAAAGGATAAAATCAAAGAAATCAACGGCAAGAATGTTTATTCCGAATATGACCTCGGATTTCTCATGTCAAGGGATAAGGACGGCATTATTGATTTTGTTGTTGAAAGAGGAGGAGAAGAGATTTCGCTTGACGGAGTCAAATTTCAGACCTATGACAACAACGGAACTCTGACAATTGTTTATGATTTTATTATCCGAGGTGTTGAGCCGACTTTCTTGAATGTTGCAAAAAATGCAGCTCTGGAGTCAATTTCAATTGCAAGAATAGTCTGGATAAGTCTGCTTGATTTGGTGACGGGTCAATACGGCCTGAGCGACCTTTCCGGCCCTATAGGCACGGTTTCTTTTATTGCCGATGCGGCACAGACTGCAACGCAGGAGACTGATTACACCTATCTTTTAACTCTTATGGCGATGATAGCGATAAACATCGGCCTTTTCAATCTTCTTCCGCTTCCCGCGCTTGACGGCGGCAGACTTTTCTTTATGTTTATCGAGCTGATATTCAGAAAGCCTGTTCCGAGAAAATATGAAGGCTGGGTTCATGCAATCGGCCTTGTGCTTTTGCTCGGGCTTATGGTTGTTATTTCGTTCAGCGATATAATGAGGCTGGTAAGAGGAGGCTGATTTTATGGGAAGACGAAAAAGCAGACAAATCAAAGTCGGCAATATTTATATCGGCGGCAATTCACCGATAACGGTTCAATCAATGCTCAATCGCCCCGCATCCGACATTGAAGGCAGCGTGAAACAGGCACTTGAGCTTGAAAAAGCCGGCTGTGAAATTATCAGAGCTGCTGTGCCGGATATGGCTGCCGTAAAGCTCATTGAAAAGCTTAAAGAAAATCTTAACGTGCCTGTTGTTGCGGATATACATTTTGATTACCGTCTTGCGCTTGCAAGCCTTGACGCAGGTGTTGACAAAATCCGAATCAATCCCGGTAACATCGGCTCGATGGACAGAGTAAGAGCCGTTGCTTCTGCCTGCAAAGCAAAGCAGGTTCCCATCAGAATAGGAGTTAACTCCGGCTCGCTTGAAAAAGAATTGCTTGCAAAATACGGTTCGCCATGCGCTGAAGCTCTTGCAGAAAGCGCAATGAACCACGCGTTGCTGCTTGAACAATGTGACTTTGAGGATATTGTAATTTCCATTAAATCCTCAAATGTCAATATTATGGCCAAAGCTTACAGGCTTGTTGCCGAAAGATGCGACTATCCTCTGCATCTCGGTGTTACCGAAGCAGGCACCCACAACATGGCTCTGATTAAATCATCAATCGGAATAGGCTCGCTTTTGCTTGACGGAATAGGCGACACAATCCGCGTTTCCATGACCGATGACCCGGTTAAAGAGGTGTCGGCGGCAAACGGAATACTTAAAGCAATCGGTCTTAAAACTGACTGTGTTGACATTGTTTCATGCCCAACCTGCGGCAGAACAAAAATTGATTTGATTTCTCTTGCAAATGAGGTTGAATCCAGGCTTTCCGGATGCAAGAAAAACATAAAGGTGGCAGTTATGGGCTGCGCCGTTAACGGCCCGGGCGAAGCCCGCGAAGCTGATATCGGCATTGCAGGCGGGGACGGCTGTGCACTTATATTCAAAAAAGGCGAAATAGTCTGCAAGGTCAGCGAAAATGAAGCTGTTGACAGACTTTTGGAAGAAATAGATAAGATATAAAAATAAGGGCAGAGCAATTCTGCCCTTTATTTCGGTGAGATAAAATGCAGGAAAACAGTATTTTAAATTTTATAGGTGAACATATTAATGCGGGGCTGCGGGAAATGTTTTACGGCGGTCTTGTTGAGCATATAATGCTTGACGAAGATACGATGAAGCTCAGCATATCTGCAAGATTTGACCGATATGTTGAGGATAATTATATAATTAATGCTCAGAATGAAATTAAGAATGCGCTAGGCATAAATAAAGTAGCAATAAAGGCTTCTTATCCTGCAAGCGCATTTTCGGATAAATGTGTTCCTCAACTCATAAGAGCGATGAAAGAAAACATTGCCGCAGCAAACGGCTTTCTTGAAAACGCAAAATTCAGCTTTAGTGACGGTAAAATTAAAATATCCGTCTATAACGGTGCGGATATTCTTTGTGATGCAGGGGCAAAAGAGTTTCTTGTTAAATATATTAACGAGTGTTTCGGTGTTCATACCGTAGTTGAAATAACAGGGGAGAGCAGCGCAAAGCTCGATTCCCCAGAATATGTTCAGATGCAGGCGCAAACAATAAAAATAGAGGTTCCTGTTGCAGGTGAGGCAAAGAAGTCCAAAAAGCCTGAGAAAGAATATGAGGATTTGCCGATTTCCCTTACCAACGCAAAGGTAATCTACGGAAATAAAATCAAGTCAAAGCCTGAGCCTCTTAACGGGATTTCGATTGAGGACGGAAATGTTACAGTATGGGGCAGGGTATTTTCACTTGATGTTCGCGAAACACGCGACGGAAAAAGAAAAATTATCAATTTTAATATTACGGATAAAACCAATTCCTACACGGTTAAAATATTTGAGGCAGCTCAAAACTGCGAGCAGCTGGTTGCAGGTATTTCAGACGGCAAGGTTGTTATGTTGCGCGGTCACGTTGAATATGACGACTATATCAAAACCTACTGTATAAAGGCAAACTCGGTTATGCTCATTGAAGAGCTGGACGAAAAGGATACCGCCGAAGAGAAGCGTGTTGAGCTTCATCTGCACACCAATATGTCCGCCATGGACGGCATGACAAGCGCATCAAAGCTTGTTGCAAGGGCTGCAAAATGGGGTCACAAGGCTGTGGCGATAACCGACCACGGCGTTGTTCAGGCATTCCCCGAAGCTGCCGCAGCGGCAAAGAAAAACGGCATCAAGGTCATTTACGGAATGGAAGGCTATTTTGTTGATGATTCCGTAAAGATTATGACAGGCGATTCGGACATGCCCATTGACGGCACATTTATTATCTTCGACGTTGAAACAACAGGGTTGAGGACTGATAAAGTGCGCCTTACGGAAATCGGCGCGGTCAAATATGTTGACGGCGTTGAAAGAGGCAGATTCCAGACTTTTGTTAACCCCGAATGCCCCATTCCTGCCAAGATAACGCAGCTTACGGGCATTGATAACCGTATGGTTGCAGGTGCGCCCAAGGAGGGCGATGCAGTCCGCAAATTCTTCGAGTTTTGCGGCGACGGTGTTTTGGTTGCCCATAATGCAACCTTTGATACAAACGTTATAAAACATACTTGCAGGCGAAACGGGATAGAATATAATTATTCACATATTGATACCCTTGTTTTGGCCCAGAGCCTTGTTGAAGGCATCAAGAATTACAAGCTGGATTCTCTTTCAAAGTATTTCAAGTTGCCCGATTTCGACCATCACAGAGCAGATGAGGACGCAGGTGCGCTTGCAGGCATTTTTGAAAAGCTTGTTGAGCTTTGCAAGGCAAAAGGTGTTGAGAAAGTTTCGGATATCAACGAAAAAATCCCTCTCAACCTTAAAAGACTGCCAACCTATCACATTATTCTTCTTGCTAAAAACAAAATCGGCCTCAAACATCTTTATCAGCTTATTTCAAAATCAAATCTCGAATATTATTATCGCCATCCCAGAATTCCCAAGAGTGAGCTTTTGGCTCACAGAGAGGGTCTCATTGTCGGCAGCGCATGTGAAGCAGGTCAGCTTTATCAGGCAATATTCATGGGCAGGCCTAAAGAAGATTTGCTCCAAATGGCAAGTGTTTATGATTATCTTGAGATTCAGCCGAACGGCAACAACGCTTTCATGCTCCGCGAGGGGATGGTTGATTCCGAAGAGGAGCTTAACGAAATCAACAGACGGATTATTCACCTTGCGGACGAGCTTAACATCCCCGTTGTTGCAACAGGTGACGTCCACTTTATGGAGGAGAGCGACAAGATATTCAGAGAAATTCTTATGGCGGGTCAGGGCTTCAAGGATGCTGCCGAACAGGCTCCGCTTTATCTGAGAACAACTCAGAATATGCTTGAAGAATTCGCTTATCTCGGTGAGGACACCGCTTATGAGGTTGTTGTTAAAAATCCCAACCTTATTGCTGATATGTGTGAAGAAATCAAGCCTATCCCCGACGGCACATATCCGCCCAAAATTGAAGGAGCGGATGACGAGCTCAGAAAAATCTGTTACGAAAGAATGGAAGCCTATTACGGCTCGCCACTTCCCGACTATATCGGAGAAAGGCTCGAAAAAGAGCTTGATTCAATCATCAAAAACGGCTTTGGCGTGCTTTATATCATCGCTCAAAAGCTTGTCTGGAACTCCATGGATCATGGCTATTACGTCGGCTCCAGAGGTTCGGTAGGCTCGTCTTTTGTTGCTTTTGCGGCAGGTATTTCCGAGGTTAATCCGCTTGTGCCCCACTATATCTGCGAGGACTGCAAGCACAGCGAATTTTTCTATAAGGGCGAATACGGCTCGGGCTATGATATGCCGCCAAAGGACTGCCCTGTTTGTGGCAAGCCCATGCACCGTGACGGCCACGATATCCCGTTTGAAACCTTCCTTGGTTTCTACGGCGATAAGCAGCCCGATATTGACCTTAACTTCTCGGGTGAATATCAGTTCTATGCTCACAGATATACGGAAGAGCTTTTCGGTAAAACCCATGTTTTCAAAGCGGGAACAATAGGCACTCTTGCCGATAAAACGGCTTTCGGTTTTGTTAAAAAATGGGCGGAGGAAAAGGGCGTTGTTCTTTCAAGAGCAGAGGAGGACCGCCTTGTTCAGGGCTGTGTCGGTGTCAAGAGAACAACAGGCCAGCATCCGGGCGGCATGGTTGTTGTGCCTGCCGATATGGATGCGGAGGATTTCACCCCCATTCAGCACCCTGCCGACGATGCGGATTCAATCCACAGAACAACCCACTTCGATTTCCATTCGCTCCACGACACAATTCTTAAGCTTGACAACCTCGGTCACGATGTTCCCACCCTCTACAAGCATCTTGAGGATATGACGGGAACAAACGTTATGCAGATTGATATTTGCGACCCCAAGCTTTATGAGCTTTTAACATCTCCCGAACCGCTCGGCGTTACCGCAGAGGATATTGATTGCGAAACGGGAACTCTCTCCTTGCCCGAACTCGGAACTCCGTTTGTGCGTCAGATGCTTATGGAATCGCAGCCCAAGAATTTTTCGGACATGCTCCAGATTTCGGGCCTTTCTCACGGCACCGACGTTTGGATCGGCAATGCACAGGACCTTATCAAAAACGGAACCTGCACAATTTCAGAAGTTATCGGAACGCGTGATAACATCATGGTTTACCTTATCAACAAGGGCGTTGAAAAGGGTATGGCGTTCAAAATTATGGAAATCGTCAGAAAAGGCAAGGCAACCTCACTTTTGACCGATGAACATAAGCAGGCCATGATTGACCACGGTGTTCCTCAGTGGTATCTCGATTCGTGCATGAAAATCAAATATATGTTCCCCAAGGCTCATGCTGCGGCTTACGTTAGCGCGGCAATGCGTCTTGCGTGGTATAAGCTTTACCGTCCGATTGAATATTATGCAACTTATATGACCGTTCGCGGTGAAGATATAGACACCGCAACGGTTCTCAAAGGACGGGCAGCAGTAAGAGATAAGATGGACGAGATTAGCGCTAAAATGAAGATAAAGCAGGCAACTGCAAAGGAGGAAGGCACATTCACTTCTCTTCAGGTTATCAATGAAATGATGGCAAGAGGAGTTGAGCTTCTTCCCATTGATATTTACAAGTCAACCGCCAACCGTTATGTTATTGAAGACGGTAAGATACGTTTGCCGTTTTCAGCAATTGCGGGCTGTGGCGGACGCGCTGCAGAAGGGCTTGAAGCTGCACGAAATGACGGTGGCGGTGAGTTCCTTTCAATTGAAGATTTCCAGATGCGTTCGGGAGCTTCAAAAACTATCATTGCCGCTCTTGAAGAGGGCGGAGCGTTTGAATCTCTGCCGAAATCAACACAACTCAGTTTCTTTTGAGGTGTAATAAATGAAGAAAAAAATCCCCTTACGCCAGAGGCCTTGGTATAAGCTTGATAATGCTGCTAAGGTTTTTCCGGGGCAGAATTCCTCTTCGTGGTCGAATGTTTTCAGGCTTTCTGCAACACTTACGGAAAAAATAGACCCCGATTTGCTTGAAAAAGCGCTCAAAATGATAATGCCCCGCTTTCCAAGCTTTGATGTCAGAATGAGGTCAGGCTTTTTCTGGCATTATCTTGAAAAGAATCCTTACGGCACGCCTCCGATTATGCCGGATATTGCCAACCCTTGTCAGCGCTTTAAGTGGAAGGAAAACAACGGATTCCTCTTCAAGGTCTACTATTATGAAAACCGCGTTTCGGTTGAATTTTATCACTCAATAACAGACGGCTTCGGTGCTTCAAGATTTTTTATGACTCTTGTTGCGGTTTATCTTCGCCTGACGGGCAAGGATATTCCTAACGGAGATGCAGTTTATGATATAAATGAAAAACCAAAGCCTGCTGAGTTAGAGGATTCTTATTCAAAAAACTGCAATTGCAAAGCCAAAGCTAAAAGACTCCAGAAATTCACTTATCATTTTAAAGGCAAAAGACTTCCCAAGCATTTTGTTAACGTAACGTCGGGTTATATGTCTGTTTCGGTTGTCAAAGAGAAGGCAGCTGAATACGGAGTAACAGTTACGGAATATCTTGCGGCAGTTTTGCTTTGGGTTATGTATAATCTTCAAAAACAAGAGAAAAAGAACAAAAATAAGCATGTTGGAATTCAGATTCCCGTTAATGTCAGGCCTTTTTTCAAAAGTGAAACTCTGCGCAATTTCATGCTTTGCTATTCTTTCCAGATTGACCCTAAAATGGGCGAATATACATTGCCTGAAATTATAAAGCAGCTTTCTCTTTACCTTCGTTATATTAACAACGAAAAAGAGCTGCAGGCGATGATGCACGGCAATCTGGGGATTGAAAGAAACCCTGTTATGCGTATCTTGCCGTCATTTCTAAAGGATTTCGGTGTCAGCATGGTTTACAAGGTTGCGGGCGAAAAAGCAACAAGCTGCCTCATTTCAAATGTAGGAGTTTTGAAGGCCCCCAAGGAAATGGAGCAATATATTGAAAAGCTTGTTCTTGTTATGGGCCCTGCGATGATTAACGGAGCAAGGTGCGGCTCACTTTCTTATAACGGAACGCTCGCGTTCAGTATTTCAAATATTTATGTAAGCACCAAAATACAGAGAGAGTTTTTTACAACCTTAATTAAATTGGGAATACCGGTTAAGGTTGAGAGCAACAGGCATTTAATAAAGGGAGGCGAGAACTGATGTCATATTGTGTTAACTGCGGCGTTGAGCTTGAAAAGGGCTGCCCCGAATGCCCTCTTTGCGATACACCGGTTATGAATCCCCGTGAAAAAAATGAAAAATCGGAAAAGTCAGTTTATCCCGAGAATATTATCATCCCGAAGTCATTAAACAAAAAATACTGGGTTTTTATTCTTTCGCTTGTTATGCTGATTCCGAACCTTGTTTTGATAATATTAAATATGCTGATATTTGACAGCGAAGTTGTCAAATATATAGTCGGCGGATTCTGCGTTGCGTGGATTTGGTTTTTGTTTCCTCTTCTTTGGAAAAAACAAATTCCTGTTATTTCTCTCGGAATTGATGCTGTTGCGCTGCTTGTATATCTTAATATGTTCAGAATTTACGGCGATGATAACGGCTGGTTTAATTCCATTGTGCTTCCTGTTGTTATTTCCCTGTGGGCTATATGCAATCTTTTCATTTTTTGGCTCAGGAAGCCACGCAGCAAGTCGCTTATTGTTATTGCCGTGCTCGGGGCTATAAATGTTATGTCTTTTGTTATTGAAATCTGCATGAATATGTTTTATAACGGCAAATTGCAGATTGTTATTTCACTTGTCATTACTGCTTGCTGCGTTTCCCTGATGGTTTTCTTTGCGTTTCTTGAAAACAGCAGGCGCCTTAAGGCATGGGTCAGCCGCAAGTTTTTTATGTGATAGCAAAATTATTCCTGTTTAGGTTGAAATTTTTGCGATAATCATTTATACTAAAACAGTAAAATATCTTTCGGAAAGGAAGAATGAAAATGTCTATAGTTCCAGGTATAGTTCTCGGTGCAGCAGGGGTTGCAATCGGTGCAACGGCAATCAAAGCAGCTCTTTATGTTCCCAAAAAGGAAGATTACGGCACCCCGACGGAAGAAAAGGTTGATGCAAAGAGATGTCAGGAGCATCTTTCAAAGGCTATTTCAATCCCCACAATCAGTTATCCCGATAAGGCTAATATTGATTTTTCACAGTTTGATAAGTTCCATGCATTCCTTGAGGAGGCATTTCCTCTTATTCATAAAAACCTTAAAAAAGAGGTTATTCAGGAAGCAAGCCTGATTTATCATTGGAAGGGCACAAGGGATGACCTTGAGCCCATCGCTCTTCTTGCTCATCAGGATGTTGTTCCCATTTCTGAGGGAACAGAGCAGGATTGGACTTATGCACCGTTCAGCGGCCATAATGACGGCGAATTCATCTGGGGCAGAGGCGCGCTTGATATGAAGAACCACCTTATCGCCGTAATGGATGCTGTTGAAACTCTCCTTGAAGAAGGCTTTCAGCCTGAAAGAGACGTTTATCTTCTTTTTGGCCAGGATGAAGAGGTTGTTGCCTCTGAAGACGGCGGCGCAAAGAATATTATGCGCACTCTTAAGGAAAGAGGAATTCATCTTGACTCTGTTCTTGACGAAGGCGGCGCAATTATTCCCGTTAACATCAAGGGCATCCTCAATAACAAAGAGATTATCGGCGTTGGTATTGCAGAAAAGGGTTACACCGATTTTGAAATCACCGTCAATGCCAAGGGCGGCCATTCCTCGCAGCCTCCCGTTCATTCAGGTCTCGGTGAGCTTGCAAATGTTATTAAGGACCTTGAAGATAATCAGTTCAAGGCTGAGCTTCTTCCCTTTGTTAAGGAACTTTTCTCAAACATCGGCAGAAGCTGCACATATCCTGCAAGGCTTCTTATGTGCAACCTCAATTTCCTTCATCCCATTCTTAAGTTTGGCATGACAAAGATTCCCTTCACCGCATGCCTTGTAAGAACAACAACAGCTGTTACAATGGCTCAGGGCAGCCCCGCTGCAAATGTTCTTCCTCAGAAGTCAAGCATTACCGTTAACTTCAGACAGATGCCCGGCACAACCGTTAAGGATGTTGAAAAGCACATTCGCAAGGTTTGCAAGAATAAGGATATCGAGGTTAAGGTGCTTAAAGCTAAGGAAGCATCAAGATTTTCGCCCACAGATTCCAGAGCATTCAAAATTATCAAAGAGCTCTGTATGCAGGAGAATAAAGACAGCATAGTTGCTCCCTATCTTGTTATGGGCGGCACAGATGCTTGCTACTATGAACCCATCTGCGAAAATATCTACCGTTATGCGCCCTATAAAGTGAGCGTTGCTCTTCTTCGCTGCACCCACGGCACAAACGAAAGAATCCCCGTTGAAGCTGTTGCTCCGGGCGTTGCATTCTTCAAGAGATATATCAGAAAGGCTTCTGCTGAATAATATGCATATTCTTATTGCGCCTGACAGCTTCAAAGGCACTCTTTCCGCAAAAGAGGTCTGCGATATTATCGGGCAGGCATTCAAAGATATAATTAAAAATGCAGAAATAACAAAGCTCCCTGCTGCCGATGGCGGCGAGGGGCTTTGCGCCTGTTTGAGAGCAATTATCGGCGGCGAAACGGTTGAAGCTGAAGTAAGCGGAGTTTTTGGCAAAAAAATGACTGCCGAATATCTTATGCTCCCCGATAAAACGGCAGTTGTTGAAATGGCGGCATGTGCAGGCTTGCCGCTTGCATGTGAAAGTAAAAACCCCGAAAAGGCAACAACCTTCGGAGTTGGGGAGCTTATAAATCATGCTGTTTTAAACGGTGCAAAACGTATTATGCTTGGCCTTGGCGGCAGCGCAACCAATGACTGCGGTCTGGGTATGGCGTCAGCACTCGGCTGGAGATTTCTTGATACAAACGGAAATGAGTTTATCCCCACCGGCGAAACAATGAAAAACATTTGCAGAATAACAGAGCCTGAAAGGCGGATATCCGTGCCTGTTATTGCTGCCTGTGATGTTGAAAATCCGCTGTTCGGCGAGAACGGAGCGGCTTATGTTTTTGCGCCGCAGAAAGGCGCGGACAGAGAAATGGTAAAGCGTCTTGACAACGGACTTCGCCACGTTGCCGAAGTAATAAAAAACGATTTGAACACAGATGTTTCTCAAATCAAAGGCGCAGGTGCGGCAGGCGGCATGGGCGCGGGAGCGGTTGCGTTCCTCAATGCGGAGCTTAAAAAGGGAATAGATATTCTCCTTGATGCTGCGGATTTTGATAAAAAAGCAGCCGAAGCCGATCTGATAATAACAGGCGAAGGCAGGCTGGATTTTCAAAGCGCTAACGGCAAGGTTATTTCCGGGATAGCCGAGAGAGCAGCAAAGCAGGATAAAAAGGTGATTGCAATCTGCGGCAGCAGGGGAGAAGGCGCGGAAGAAATTATGGAACTTGGGGTTTCCGAGCTTTATTTTTCTTGTGAAGCAGAAAAAACGTTTGGTGAAATAATCAAGACCTGCAGGGAAGATTTATATAAAGCAGCAGTAAAAGTTGCCCAAAAGCAAATTTGAAAGAAAAATGGTGGCTGACACATTAGTGTGGCAGCCACCATTGCTTTTATTTAATTTCGATTACATCATAGCCTTGTTCTTCAACGGTGTTTTTGAGAACCTCGTCTGCAAGCGGAGCATTAAGTGTAACAACAGCCGAGTTGTTTTCATGGCTCACATCGGCGGTTTCCACCTCAGGAAGAGCCTCGAGAACCTTTTTAACTCTTGCTTCACAGTGGCAGCACATCATACCCTCGATTTTCATTGTTTTTTCCATTTTTTTAATCTCCTTTATTTTTGATTTGATTTTTTTATCATGTTTTGATGAGTGAATTTTAGCGAAATTCAGTCTGAGCGCATTTGATACAACACAGAAGCTGGAAAGGCTCATTGCCGCAGCTCCGAACATAGGATTCAGTTTCCAGCCGAGAATAGGAATAAATGCGCCTGCGGCAAGCGGAATTCCGATTACGTTATAGAAAAATGCCCAGAAAAGATTTTGATGAATATTCCTGAGCGTTGCGCGGCTTAAGCGGATTGCGGCCGCAACATCGGTTAAACGGCTTTTCATCAAAACGATATCTGCAGCATCAATTGCAACATCCGTGCCCGCGCCGATGGCAATTCCGATGTCTGCCGACGTGAGGGCGGGAGCATCATTAATTCCGTCGCCAACCATTGCAACCTTGCCCTGCTTTTTGAGAGAACGAATAACGCTTTCTTTGCCGTCGGGCAAAACTCCTGCAATAACCTCGTCAACGCCTGCAGTTTTGCCGATGGCTTTTGCTGTTTTTTCATTATCACCGGTCAGCATAACAACACGAATGCCCATGTTTTGCAGCTCTTTGATTGCCTGCGGGCTGTCCTCTTTTATAACATCGGCAACTGCAATTATTCCGACAGCTTTACCGTCTTTTGCAAACAGCATCGGAGTTTTACCGCTTTCTGCAAGCTGAAGAGCTTTTTTATTCAGCGCATCGGAAACATTCGATGTTTTTGAAATGTATTTTAAGCTTCCGCCGCTTACGGTGATACCGCCGATTTTTGCTTCAAGACCGTTGCCGGGGAGAATTTTAAAATCTGTAGTTTCCGATAAAGTTATGCGCGCTTGAGCAGCCTTCTCAACAATTGCTTTTGCCAAGGGATGCTCGCTTTTGATTTCAAGAGAATAAGCAAGCTGAACAAGCTCTTCTTCGAATATATTTTCTGCAACAATATCGGTAACCTTTGGTTTTCCCTCGGTAATGGTGCCTGTTTTGTCAAGCGCAACGATGTTGACTCTGCTTGTTTCTTCAAGCGAAACGGCGGTTTTGAAAAGTATTCCGTTTTTTGCGCCCATACCGCTGCCAACCATAATGGCAACGGGAGTTGCAAGCCCGAGTGCGCAAGGGCAGCTGATAACCAGAACGGAAATTCCTCTTGCGAGTGCAAAGCCGAAGCTTTCGCCTGCAACAAGCCAGATAACCGTAGCCGCTGCGGCAATTGTTATAACAGCAGGCACAAAAATGCCTGATACCTTGTCTGCAATTTTTGCAATGGGCGCCTTTGTTGCTGCCGCATCGCTGACCATTTTTATTATTTGAGAAAGTGTTGTGTCTTCACCAACTCTTGATGCTTCGCATTTTATATAACCCGATTGGTTTATCGTTGCGGCAGATACGCTGTCATTTTTCTCTTTGTCAACAGGAAGGCTTTCACCTGTCAGCGCAGATTCATCTATCGCGGCTGTTCCTTCAATAATAATTCCGTCAACAGGTATGCTTTCACCCGCCTTTACAACAAATATGTTTCCTTTTTGAACCTGCGAAACGGGAATCTGCGTTTCCTTACCGTCCCTGATTACTGTTGCGGTTTTCGGGGCAAGCTTCATCAGGCTTTTCAGCGCGTCGGTTGTTTTGCCCTTTGAACGGGATTCAAGCATTTTGCCTACTGTTATTAACGTCAGAATCATTGCTGCAGATTCAAAATAGAATTCATGCATATATTCCGCAACGGCGGCATGATTGCCGGCAATCTGCGCAGCCGTCATTTTGAAAAGTGCATATACGCTCCACGCAAACGAGGCACCGGAGCCGAGCGCAACCAGAGTGTCCATATTAGGCGATTTATTAATAAGTCCTTTGAATCCGTTAATAAAAAATTTCTGGTTGATTATCATAACAATGGCAGCAAGCAGAAGCTGCAGCAGGCCCATTGCAATATGGTTTTCTGCAAGAGAGGCAGGTGCGGGCCAGCCCCACATCATGCATCCCATTGAAAAATACATTAATATAATAAGGAATCCGAGTGAAGCAAGCAGTCGCTTTTTTAACGCGGGAGTTTCTTTATCCTTTAATATTTCTTCTCCGCTATCGGGCAGAGCTTTGCTTTGCTTGCCTTTCACCGATGCGCCGTATCCTGCGTTTTCAACGGCTGCGATGATTTCGCTGTAAGAAGCAGTGCCGTCAACCCCCATTGAATTTGTTAAAAGGCTGACAGAGCAGGCGGTGACTCCCGCAACGGCTGAAACCGCTTTTTCTACTCTTGCGCTGCATGCGGCGCAGCTCATTCCCGTGACATTGAACTGTTTCATCGTTACCTCATTTCATCAGCTTTTGCAGGGTTGCAACAAGCTCGTCAATAGTTTCGTCCTTGCCTGCGCGGATATCATTGGCAACGCAGGTTTTTATGTGGTTTGCAAGCAGTTCTTTATTGAAAGCGTTCATTGCGGCTGTGACGGCAGATGACTGAATAAGAACATCGGTGCAGTATACGTTTTCTTCAATCATTCTTTTGATTCCGCGAATCTGGCCTTCAATGCGGTTTAGCCTGTGTATAAGGCTCTTGTATTCTTCTTCTGTGCGTTCTTTTGTTTTATGGCAGCAGCAATTATCCTGCATAATTCCACCTCATTTCAGCTTTCATTATATACCCCACAGGGGTATATGTCAATGGTATTTGTTATGTAGAATTGCGCAGGCCTGCCTTTTGCGGCAAACCTGCGCTTTTTGCTTTACGCAGCGTTATCAAGAGAATCCTGCGTGGCTAACATACGGCTTGCAAAAATGCCGTAGCCTTGAGTGGGGTCGTTAACAAACACATGGGTTACTGCGCCCACGAGCATTGAGTTTTGTACAATGGGGCTTCCGCTCATCCCTTGCACAATACCTCCTGTTTTTTCAATCAGTTCGGGGTCGGTCACTTTTATTATCATATTTCTGGAAGAAAGGTCGGAAGTGGGATAAAGCTTTGTTATCTCGATATCATAATATTGAGGGCCGCTGTCATCAACGGTTGTTATTATTTGTGCCGCGCCGAGTTTAACCTCACTTTCCAAAGCTACGGGCAGGGTTTTTGCGCCGGATGGCCGAAAAAGCTCGCCGTAAACACCTGTTTCGCAGTTAACACGAAGGCTGCCCAAGGCTATATCCGAAAACACTCCGCAAAGCTCGCCGGGATTGCCTGCGCTGCTTTTATAGAAGCCGTTAACTCTCGCTCTGACCGCTTCACCGTTATTCATCGGCATTATTTTTCCTGTGTCCACATCACAAACTGCATGGCCGAGACCGGCAAAAAGTTTTGCACTATCATCATAAAAAGTTATTGTTCCGATGCCTGCCGAGCTGTCTCTGACCCATATTCCTGCTTTGTATCCGCCGTTTACGGATTTTTCGGGTTTCAGCTTTAATTCAAGCAGTTGTCCGTTTCTGTCAATTTTTAATACGAGTTCTTTTCCTTGCGATTGCTCAATTGCATCAGTCAATTGCTGAGAGCTTAAAGCAGATTGACTGTTGATATGGGTTATAATATCTCCGCATTTCAATCCTGCAACGATTGCAGGGTCCTTTGAGCCGTTTGGGGTTGTTACGGAATCGATGCTAACAACAATTATACCTTTAGTATAAAGCTTGATTCCGAAAACCTCGCCACCAACTCCGACATATCTTCGCTTTGTTACATTAATGGTGATATCTTTCACGGGAATAACCTTCAGGGCTGTTATTTGCGTTTTGTGTTCTGAAGATGATCCTGTTCCTGCAGCTAAAGCAAAGTTATCCTCAGCCGAAAAAACAGCGCCGAAATCGGGCTTCTCCCCTTCGGTGATATTAATTTCATTCGGAAAATATTCTGTGCCGTAAATAACTGCAGAGAAAACTCCAACGGATAAAATCAATAATGCAATACTCAGAGTTTTAAATAAACGCTTCATTATTCACCTCCGTGTTTAATTTTGCTTCGCGATTGCGAAGCACTAATAATTTGTGCCGGCGAAACGAATTTAAACTGAGGATAAATAAGCCGTAAAATATTTTCTCAAATTCAATTTTTTAATTTTGCGTTTTATCAGCAATTCATAATTCAGTTTTTCGGTTGTGAAAATTGTTTCAAATGAAAAAAATAAGACTATAGCGGATATCTAATCGAATAGAGATTGAAAAGCGAGATTAAGGGTTAGAGTATGTCGCAAAATGCGAATTCTTTTTTGTAATATTCAATTGGGAATTATTGACAATTTTACCAAAATATGGTAACATCTCGATGTACTAAATCACACGGAGGTATAACCATGAGAAAAATGTTGGAAGCAATGATAACAGAGGACGGAAGCGAGACTTCACACGAGCTTGCGGGAATTTTGCGTTCGAACGGCTTTGAAGTTAAAACCGTCATTAAAGACGGTTCACAGATAATTGAAAAGTTTGTCTCAGGCGAAAGACCCGATGTTCTTTTAATGGACGGCTTTATGCCGAGAATGGATGCGCTCGGAGTGCTTCGCGAGCTTGATTCAATGAAGCTTGACAAGAGGCCGCTTGTCATGGTTCTTTCCAGCGCAGATAATCAACGCTTTGAAAGTGAAGTGTTAAAAGCCGGTGCGGACTATTATTTCCTTAAACCCTACAATACCGAAATGCTCGCCGAAAGAATAATTCAGTTTTCGAGCATCCATAATACCTGCGCAAATCAAAGCGGTGTAAAAGATTTGGAGGTTGTTGTTTCCCAAATTATGCACCAAATCGGTGTTCCTGCTCATATCAGAGGATATCAATACTTAAGAGAAGCGATTATTCTTTCTGTTAATAATAGTGAAATGATAAGCTCAGTTACAAAAATTCTTTATCCGACAGTTGCCAAAGTGTTCAAAACAACTCCGTCAAGAGTTGAGAGAGCCATCAGGCATGCAATTGAGGTTGCATGGGACAGAGGCGATGTTGATGTTCTCAGCTCTTATTTCGGCTATACGATTCAAAACGAAAGAGGTAAGCCGACCAACAGCGAATTTATCGCAATGATAAGCGATAATCTTAAATTAAGAATGAAAACAGTATAAAAAAAGGCGGCAGAGAGTTTTTTAAGCTCTCTGCCGCTAAAATTTTTATTATGCAACGATTGCTGAACCGAGAAGTGCAACGAAAAGTCCCTTAAGAATGGGGGTTAAATCAAATGAAATTGCAGGAAGTTTGAATATTGAATCGTCCACATCAAAGCTGATGTTTTCAAAATATGTGTTTTGAACGGAATTTGTTTGCTTGTCCTCAACCTTGAGAATTTTGAGGGTATCGTCTTTGTAATAGAATTTGCTTGTAACCTGTGCTCTGTCGTTGAATTCCTCAACGGTATATTTTATGCTGTCAACTTCTTCTTCGTATGTGTCAACATAAGCAAGCACACCCTTGGTAATCTTTGTTGCTTCTTCAATCAGTCCCCAAATATCAACCGAGCCCAGAGCAGAGCTTTCAAGTTTAACATGAATAAAGGGGAATGTGGGGAGAAATGCAATAATTTCATCGCCGTCAAGCACAACTCTCACATTGATGAAGCCTGCGTTGTATTCATAAGCTGCCATGTCATCCTTGATATAAATTGTGTCAGAAGCGTTGGAATTGCTGCCGAAAAGGGGAATATCGCCTGCTTTGAGTGACACGGCAACCTCTTTTGAATTGTTAAGCTTGTCAAGAAGAGCTTCTGTTTTTGTGGTATCGGCTGCGAATGCATTAACCGAGAAAAATGACATAACAAGAATAATTGTTGAAATAATAATGCTTAATGCTTTTTTCATAGCATTACCTCCTTTTTCTTTATAATACCATAATAGTTGTTGCTGTTTCAATAAAAATTTGTTAAATAATGAAATTTATAACCGAGTTTGAAACAAGAAAACCGTCTACCGTGAGTGAAATTCCTCTTTCCGTCACTTGAACAAGCCCGTGTTTTTGCAGTTCTTTGGCTTTTGCTACGCTGGTTTCCCGCAACGAATGGCCAAAACGTTCCTCAAATTTTTCGAAAATCAGACCTTCCGAAAGACGCAATGCCAGCATGATGTATTCTTCCTCATTTCCGCCGTTGCCGTCATCGATTGCGGGATTGCCAGCTATGAATTTGTCAATGCTGCGCTCATAATAAAATCGCTTGCCGCCAACAAACGAATGTGCCGAAGCGCCGATGCCGAGATATTCTTCGCATCTCCAGTATTTCAAATTATGCTTGCTTTCAAAGCCGCTCAATGAAAAATTCGATATTTCATATTGCGCAAAGCCGATTTTTTTTAACTCATCAACCGCAAATAAATATAAATCGCAGGTTTCGTCATCATTCGGCAGGATGAGAGATTCTTTTTTTCGATAAAAAGGCGTTCCTTCTTCAATTTTCAGCATATAGGCGCTGATGTGTTTTGCCCCTGAACTTTCACAGAATTCAATGGATTTTTTCAGAGTTTCTTTGGATTGATTCGGAATTCCGAGCATTAAATCAAGCGATATGTTATCAATTCCCGCTTTGTGAGCTCGATAAATCGCGCGTGAAACATCCTCGCAGCCACCGCGTCTGCCGAGAGCCTTTCTTTCGCCATCATTTGCGCTTTGAAGACCCATAGAGATGCGGTTAACTCCGCTTTCGGCAACAACACTAAAACTGAAATCGGAATTTACTGCGCCCGTGTCAGAGGGATTGCATTCGAGCGTTACCTCGCAGTTGTCGGTTCGGTTTATATGCGACATTATTTTTGCAATGTTATCCGAACCTATAAGAGAAGGAGTGCCTCCGCCGAAATAAACGGTGTCATAAAGTCTGCCTGCTTCATCTATTCCTTTGCACAGCGCATCAACATAGGCATCAACCGTTTTGCAGTTCGGCATAACAGAGTAAAAATCGCAATACGGGCATTTGCCGTTGCAAAAGGGGATATGTAAATATAAACCGATAGGTTCCATATAATCACCTGTAAAAAATGGCGGCAAATTGCCGCCATTTGAATTAATCGTTGTCGTCAAGCTTGAGAACAGCCATGAATGCTTCCTGCGGAACTTCAACCGTTCCGAAGTGACGCATTCTCTTTTTGCCTTCTTTCTGTTTTTCAAGCAGCTTTTTCTTTCTGGTAATATCGCCGCCGTAGCACTTGGCAAGAACGTCTTTGCGCATTGCCTTAACGGTTTCGCGCGCAATAATTTTGCCGCCTATGCCGATTTGAATGGGAATTTCAAACATCTGGCGCGGGATGTTGTCCTTAAGCTTTTCGGCAATTTTTCTTGCCTTTGAATATGCTTTGTCAGAGTGAATGATAAATGAAAGTGCGTCAACAATATCGCCGTTAAGAAGAACATCAAGCTTAACAAGATTTGACTTGCGGTAGTCGCGGATTTCATAGTCAAATGAAGCGTAGCCCCTTGTTCTTGATTTGAGCGAATCAAAAAAGTCATAAATTATTTCGTTAAGAGGCAGCTCATAATGAATATCAACTCTTTCGGGAGTTATATAATCCATGTTTTTGAAAACACCGCGTCTGTCCTGGCAAAGGTCCATTATGGTGCCCACATATTCCGCAGGGGCATAGATATGAGCGTCCGTAAACGGTTCTTCGCAGGAGGCGATTGTTGCAGGGTCGGGATAGTGAGTGGGGTTATCGATTTCGACCATTGAACCGTCGGTGAGATTGATTTTGTAAACAACGCTCGGAATGGTTGTTACAAGGTCGAGGTCATATTCTCTTTCAAGTCGTTCCTGAATAATTTCAAGGTGAAGCAGGCCAAGGAAACCGCAGCGGAAGCCAAAGCCGAGCGCACCCGAGGTTTCGGGTTCAAAGGTCAGCGCAGCATCGTTAAGCTGAAGCTTTTCGAGCGCATCGCGAAGATTTTCATAGTCTGCGCCGTCGGCAGGATAAACACCGCAGAACACCATTGGATTAACCTTGCGGTAGCCCGGGAGCGGCTCAGAAGCGGGATTTTCAACGGTTGTTACCGTATCACCGACTCTTGCATCGCCAACCGTTTTGATTGAAGCGGTGATATATCCAACCTCGCCTGCAGTCAGTTCTTTACAGGGTTCGGGTATTGTTGCCCTCATATATCCCGTTTCAACAACGGTGAATTCTGCGCCTGTTGCCATCATTCTCATTGTGTCTCCGGGTTTGATTTTGCCCTCCTTGACTCTGACATAAACTATAACGCCCTTGTAGCTGTCATAGACCGAGTCAAAAATAAGAGCGCGAAGCGGTAAGTCATCGTTAGCTTTAGGCGCGGGAATGTCAGTAACAATGCGCTCCAACACCTGCTCAATGTTAACCCCTGTTTTAGCCGAAACTCTGGGAGCTTCCGAGCAGTCAAGGCCGATAACATCCTCAACCTCAGAGGCAACTCTGTCAGGGTCGGCGGATGGGAGGTCGATTTTGTTGATAACGGGAACAATTTCAAGGTCATGGTCAAGCGCAAGATAAGTGTTTGCAAGCGTTTGCGCTTCAACACCCTGAGAGGCATCCACTATCAGAATTGCGCCTTCGCAGGCAGCAAGAGAGCGCGAAACCTCATAGTTGAAGTCTACGTGACCCGGAGTATCAATAAGATTGAGCGCGTATTCTTCGCCGTCCTGAGCAACATAGTTAAGCTTAACGGCATGCGCCTTGATTGTTATGCCTCTTTCTCGCTCCAAATCCATTTTGTCCAAAAGCTGAGCGGTCATTTCACGCTGAGCAACAGACTTGGTTGTTTCAAGCAGTCTGTCGGCAAGGGTGGATTTGCCGTGGTCAATGTGAGCAATAATGCAAAAATTTCTGATTTTTTCTTTTGAAACTGCCAATGTTATATTCTCCTTAAATGTTTGCGATTTCTTCCAGATTTCTGTTAACGGGGCTTTGGCCTATCCACATTTCTTCCCATTTATGACCGGCAATTTTCTCGATTCTCCGCCTGTCATTGTCTGAAATGTTGCACTGCCCCGATTCGGATTTTTCTTTTATAATTCGTTTAATAACCTCATGATCGTGTTGAGTCATGGTGTATCTGTAAACCGAAATGATGCACAGCAGGGCAAGGACGGCAGGAATTATCGAATAGTTAAGCCTTAATCCGAAGTTTGTGCGCTTTGACTGAAGGTGGGGAGCTTTGATTGCAGGGTCATAACCGAACCATTCGAGCGAAGTGCCGACGGCATATCCCATTAAGCTGCTGACCGTCTTTTTGCAGAAGGTGTTGAATGTGGCAATAACGCCCTCTCTGCGCCTTCCCGTTATCAGTTCATCAACATCGGTTATATCCGGCTGAATAATGTCAGCAACAAAGCCGGGGCCGGAAAAGCCGAAGTTGTAGCAAATTGATGAAACAACAATAACAATATATTTGATGGTTTGCGGTGTGTCGTAATTAAGAATGCTGTTAATTGCAATGCCGAAAACCATGAGAGGCCCGAGAAGTTTGCCGCATGCGGTTTTGCCTTTGTAGCGTGAAATAAGATAGTTGAGCGGCGAACCCATGAATTCGGCTGTGCCCGCAATTATATTCATTGAAATAAAAATGTTGTATGTGTCGGTTACGCTGACCATAAAATATTGGTCGGCATAGTTGCAAAAATATCTGCTCATTGAAAACAATAGAGTGATTGCAAAATACTGTCTGAAAGCCTTGTTTGAAAAAACAAGCTTATATTCATTGAAAAGATGTTTAAAATCAAGAGGTTCGTTTACCTGGTCTTTCGATGACGGTTCTTTGGTTTTGAAAAAGCTGACTATCGGGGACCACAAGAACCATATTGCAAGAACAATGCCCACCAGCATGTATTTTGACCTGTCTCCCTCCGAAGGGGTGGGCAGCCCTGTGAGAGCGGTTTTGATGTTGAAGCCGCTCAGCGCAAGCGCTGCAAAAACATAAGAAAGCACTTGGCCCACTGAGTTCATCATATATTCAACAATTTTATACTGAGTGCGTTCGAAATAGCTCGGAGCAATTGTGGGCAGCATGGCGGTGTGGGGCACGCTCAAAAGAGTCATGAATGTGCAATACATCAGAGCTGCAAAAAGGTACCACCACCAGGTTGCGCTTTCGTTCCCGCTTGAGGATATTCCGAAGGAAGTCCACTTAAAAAGATAGACTATTGCAAACGGAACAGCGGCGATAATTTTATATGGGCGGTGTCTGCCGAGCTTTGATTTGGTTCTGTCGGTAAGCATGCCGACAATCGGGTCGCTTATTGCATCCCAAAGGCCTGAAATGAGGGAAATTCTGCCTGCGGCGCCTGTTTTCATGCCTTCAACATAAGCAAGAAACTGCTGATGAAATTGGTTTAACGGATAGCCTGCTCCGCCTATGGTTATGTTGGCGCAGGTGTAGTTGACCATCGGGCGCAGGGTTTGCTTAACATCGCCCTCAAAGCCTGTTATTTCTTTTATTTTTGCGCCGAGACCCATTAGTTTCAGCCCCTTTAATCAGATGTTGGATAATTCTTCAAGTTTTCTGTTAACGCCTGATTGGCCTATCCACATATCCTCCCATTTGTGGCCTGCAATTTGCTCAAGACGTTTTTTATCGCCGATTGAGATTTCGCAGGTGCCCGTTTCGTGTTTTTGAGCAATAACGGACTGGATGATTTCGTGGTCGCGCTTCTTCATTTTGAATGTGAAGATAAGAATGAGAGAGGTGATTGCGAAAATAGCGGGAAGCCAGCTTACGATAAGTCTTAAACCGATTTCGGTTGAGTTGTTCAGCGCGGCATATTCAATCTTATCAAGATTGGTTGTGTCATAGCCGATAAACTGAAGGAAAAAGCCGAGAAAGCCCGTAACAAAGCTGTTGATGGATTTTCTGACAAAGGAATAGAAGGTTGTGATAACTCCTTCACGTCTTCTGCCGGTGATAAGCTCATCAACATCGGTAACATCGGGCTGAATGTTGTTGATAACAAAGCCGGGGCCTGAGAAGCCGAAGTTATAGAGAACGGCGGCTATGTAAAGAATGAAAACGGGTGTTTTTGGTGTCACAAAGCCGTTGAGCAGCAAACCCACTATCATCATCGGAGCCATAATGAAGCCGCAGGTGCGCTTGTCCATATATCTTGTGAGGAAATAGTTAAAGGGGCCGCCTACAATTTCAGCCACGCCGCCAACGGTGTTAAGAACGCTGAAGTGGCTGTATTTATCCGCTATGCTTCGGATATAGAACTGGTCCGCATAGCTGTAAAAGCTTTTTGAGAATCCGTAGAAAAGGTTAATAAGGAAATACTGCCTGAATGCCTTGTTTTTGAAAACCTGAATATATTCCTTAATAAAATATTTGTAGTCAATGGGCGGATTTTTAAGGTCAAGAGAGCTCTTTTCTTTTGTTGAGAAGAATGTAACAAGCGGAGCCCAACAGAAATAGATAACAAATATTATGCCGCAGAGCAGATATTTGGGTCTGTCGGCAGGTGATGGGTTAACCATGTTTGTGCCGCCGAGAACAACGCTCATGAAAATGAATGACGGAAGCATTCCGAACATGTTGAAAATATATTCAATAATTTTGTATTGTGTTCTCTCAAAATATCTCGGAGCAACCGACGGAAGCATGGCAACGTGGGGAATGTTAATCATTGTGTAGCCCGAGCTGTAGATGAGCGATGCCATGAGATAATAAACAAAAAGTGCGTTTGCGTTGCCTGTTCCCGAAATGCCGAAGGAATACCACTTCATGAAATATCCTATCAAAAGCACGGGCAAGCCCGCGATAAGCCAGACTCTGTGTTTGCCGAATCGGGACTTTGTTCTGTCTGTGATAAATCCCATTGCAAGGTCGGTAACCGCGTCGATAAAGCCGCTGATTGTGCTGATTAAGCCGGACATGCCGGTGCTCATTCCTTCAACAAAATTAAGGAACTGCTGGTGATACATTCCCAAGGGGTTGGTTACGCCGCCGGTGGTGATGCATGCGGTGTTGTAGCCGATAATGGGTCTTATATATTCCCATGTGTTGCCTTCAATGCCGACCGCATCTTTGATTTTATTTCCGAATCCCAAAGAACAGACCTCCGTTCAATTCGATTATATATAAAATATATAATATCAAATAATGCTTTTGAGGTCAAGTTTAATTATAAATTTAAATTATTATACTTTTACCAAAAACATGTTGAGATTTGCATTGAATGGTGATATAATATTATGAAATTGTATTTGAGGTGAGAGGATGAAAAGCAGGCAGGCTGTTTATCAAATAGTTGCGGTTGTTGTTTCCGCCCTGCTGATTCTTTTCGGATATTTATATATTGTCGGAGACGGCACAATTTTCAAAGGAAGCCTTGACGGTGAAATAATAAAAGCGCGTGTTATACGCGTAACGGATATTCAAACTCGGAATATCAGCGGAGAAAATGAGTTTGTAACAGTTAAATTCAAGGCGCAGGCCACTAATACCGATTTGCGCGGCAAAACAATTGATGCAGTGCAGGAGATTGATAAATCCTATGCTTTCAGCCCCCGTCAGGTTGAGCAGGGCGATAAGGTTCTTATCGACAGCTACACCGAGAACGGAGAACAATTCTTTTATTTCGGCGATTTTATACGCATAACCCCTCTGATTTGGCTGTTAATCATCTTTTGCGTTTTGGTTATTGTGTTTTCCAGAATGCAGGGATTAAAAACCGTTGTTTCGCTTGGATTTACATGCTTTTCCGTTTTTGTTGTGCTGATTCCTGCTATCCTTAACGGACATAACATTTATTTTTGGGCGATACTTGTTTGCATTTTTATAACTGCAATGACCCTGTGTATTATAAGCGGCTTTAATGTTAAAGCTTTGTGTGCCGGTATCGGCTGCATAAGCGGTGTTATGTGCGCAGGTTTAATCACGGTTATAACGGACAGGTTTTTGAATATGACAGGTCTGATTGAAGAAGAGTCAATTTACCTTGTTCAGCTTTATCCGGATAATCCGATTAATCTTAAAGCAATTATTTTTGCAATGATAATTGTCGGCGCTGTGGGTGCGGTTATGGATGTTTCTATGTCCATTTCCTCGTCGCTTTATGAACTGCGCATTAAATCTCCCGATATCCGCCCGAAAGAGCTCATGAAATCCGGCTTCACAATCGGCAGGGATATGATGGGAACAATGGCAAACACTCTTGTTCTGGCTTATATCGGCAGCTCATTAACGAGCGTTTTGCTGCTTGTTGCATATAACTCAAGCATTGAGCAGGTTGTTAACCGTGAGCTGATAGTTGCGGAGATTTTGCAGGCTTTGGCCGGCAGTATGGGAATGCTTTTCACACTGCCGCTCACGAGTGCTGTTTGCTCGGTTATATACTATTTGAAGGAGGAGAGAAAAAATGCCTCTTGTTAATATGAAGCCGTTGCTTGAAAATGCCCGAAAAGGCGGTTATGCTGTCGGCAGCTTCAGCGTGGCTAACATGGAAATGGTTTTGGGTGTTCTCAAGGCAGTTGAAGAAACCAAGAGCCCTGCAATAATTCAGATTGCTGAAGTGAGGCTTAATCATTCGCCGCTTGAAATAATCGGCCCACTTATGGTTGCCGCCGCAAAAAACAGCAGCATGCCCGTTGCCGTTCATTTTGACCACGGAAAGACAACCGAAAAAATAAAGCAGGCTCTTGATATCGGCTTCACAAGCGTTATGCTTGACGGTTCGCATTTGCCGTTTGAAGAAAACGCAAGAATTACTGCCTCAACCAAGCTTCTCGCCGCTGAATACGGCGCGGATTGCGAGGGCGAAATCGGATGTGTGGGCGGCAGCGAGGACGGCAGCGAGGATATTGCCATAAACTGCACTTCGCCTGCGCAGGCACTTGAATTCTACGAAAAAACAGGTGTTGATGCACTTGCTGTTGCAATCGGGAATGCTCACGGAAACTATAAACAGGCTCCGAAACTGCGTTTTGATATTCTTGAACAAACGGCCAATCTTGTTAAAGCGCCGCTTGTTCTTCACGGCGGAACGGGGATTTTACCCGAGGATTTTAAAAAGTGCATAAAGCTCGGAATCAACAAAATAAACATAGCAACCGCAACCTTTGACAGCGTTGAACAAAATGTCAGAGCCGCTTATGAAAACGGCGGAATCAAAGGCTATTATGATTTGCAGAGTGCAGAGGTTGAGGGGGCATATCGCAATGCTCTTAAACATATAGAAATATTCGGATGTTCCATGAAAGGATGAATAAAATGAGTTATATTGAATTCAACAAAAACAAGCCTCTTGATGTAATCCCCATCGGCAGAATTGCCATTGACTTTAACCCCACCGATATGAATATGCCTCTTTCAGAGAGCAGCAACTTCAACAAGTATGTCGGCGGTTCACCTGCAAACATTGCAGTCGGTCTTGCAAGGCTCGGCGCAAAGTGCGGCTTTATCGCAAGGGTTTCCGATGACCAATTCGGCGACTATGTTGAGAATTATTTCAAAAATGACGGCATTGATGTTTCCCATGTTTTCAGATGCGAAAACGGCGAAAATCTCGGCCTTACTTTCACAGAAATTCTCAGCCCCACACAGAGCAGCATTCTTATGTATCGTGAGGGTGTTGCGGATTTGCAGGTGTGCGTTGACGATGTTGACGAAGAGTATATCAAGCAGGCAAAGGCTGTTGTTATTTCGGGTACGGCTCTTTGCGCAAGCCCCTCAAGAGAAGCAGCTCTCAAAACTCTTTTCCTTGCAAAGAAAAACGGCGTAGTTGTTATTTTTGATATCGACTACAGAAGCTACACATGGAAAAACAAGGATGAAATTTCGCTTTATTATTCTATCGCAGCTAAAAACAGCGACATCATTCTCGGCTCAAGAGAAGAGTTTGACCTTACCGAAGCTGTGGAAGGCGTTTGCGCAAGCGATGAGGAATCCGCAGCACGCTGGTTCTCATACGGCAATAAGATTGTTATTATCAAGCATGGCAAGGAAGGCTCTGTTGCTTATCTTGACGACGGTTCGGCTTACAAAGTTAAACCCTTCCCTGTAAAGATGCTCAAGGGCTTCGGCGGCGGCGACGGCTATGCGTCCGCATTCATTTATTCTCTCCTTAACGGCAAGAGCGTTCCCGATGCGCTTGAATTTGCAACCGCATCCGCATCAATGCTTGTTTCGGCTCACAGCTGCTCGGCAGCAATGCCTTCTGCAGAAGCTGTTCAGGAATTTATTGATAAAACCAAGCCTGCTTCAGGCGAGGTTATCGAGAAGATTAAATAATTAAAAAAGCAAGGGTCGATGCTTTTATCGACCCTTGCACAAAATAATATTTCCGCCCGTGGCGCAGTTGGATAACGCAGCAGATTCCGATTCTGAAGAACGGGGGTTCGAATCCCTTCGGGCGGGCCAAAAAATCAGCCTGCGCTTTAGCGTAGGCTGATTTTTATATCGGTGCGAGAGATTCGAAGCAGGAGCGGTAGTGAATCGGTGTCCGGTGGACACCGAGAGCCGCGAATGACCGAGCGCCGCAGCGCGAGAGTCGAATCCCTTCGGGCGGGCCAAAAAGCACTTCGCAAGAAGTGCTTTTTTAAACTGAATTCACCTTGCTCTTTCTGCTTTATTATGCTATTATATTATTACTATTAATTTTCGATTTGATTTTCGAAAGGAAATTGCAATGAAAGAAAAATCAACAATAGTTTTTACCGGCGACATCGGCTTTGACAGATATATGTACGGCAAATGGAGCGATGATGAGCTTATTTCCCGCGAGGTTCTTGAATTTTTGCAGAGTGCTGACCATGTTGTTGCAAATGTTGAAGGTCCTGTTGCGCCCGTTGAGCAGAATACAACCAAAGACGGCGTTCAGCAGCTTCTGCATACGATTGACCCAGAGGCTGTTAAGGTTCTCAATAAGATGAATGCGGATATCTGGAATATCTGCAACAATCACATTATGGATGCAGGCGAATTCGGAATAAAAAGCACCCTTGAAATCGCAAGGGAAAACGGCGCAAAAACCATTGGTGCAGGCATGAATATTCATGAAGCAAGACAGCCTGTAATTCTTGATGAAGCCGGCGGAATCGGCATGTTCGGTGTCGGATATCAGCGAGCCTGCAGAAAGGCCGATGAAAACAAGGCGGGATGCTACAGCTGGAGTGACCTTGACGAGATTCAGAACACAATAAACAAAATCAAAAAAACATGCCGCTGGTGTGTAGTTGTTGCACATGCAGGCGAGGAATTTACACCGTTGCCCTCACCGTATACAAGAGAACGCTATCACAAATATCTTGAAATGGGTGCTGACATGGTTGTGGCGCATCATCCGCATGTGCCGATGAATTATGAAACGGTTGGGGATAAGATTATATTTTATTCACTCGGTAATTTCATTTTCGACACGGACTATCAGCGTTCACAATATAATACAGAATTAGGTTTGCTTGTAAAAATCAATTTTACTGATAAAGATTTTTCATGGGAACCGATGGGCTTGGAAATTCTTCGCGGCCCCGAACAGGTTGTGAAAGCGGAGCTTCCGAGGATTTTCATCGATGTTCAGGAGGATGAGTTCAACTTGCTTTCTCCTCTTTCGGCCAAAATGCACATTGCTGCAACAAAACGGCAGATGGCATATCTGAACCCTCAGCGCTTTGAAAATGCAACCGAAGAAGAATGGGCAGAGCATTTTGCGGAGCCGTTAAGAACGGGCAGAGTGCCGGGCGAAACGCTGGATTTCTTTATCCTTTGCCCTCTTGCCGAGAAAGCAGAGGAAAACGAATGGCAAAAGAGCAGGCTGGAGGATGTTAAGCAGTATATTTTAGAGCAGATGTAAATTAGTTTTAAAGAGCAACCGTGCAGAACAAAGGCTGCACGGTTGCTTTTTGTGTGATATTAATTTGTGAAAGTAACATCGCAGAAATCACCAACGGGGAACAGTATGCTTGGCTGAGAAACATTTTTGCCGTTGGCTTTTATGTTGTCCAGGTTAACCTGAACGGTATTGGTGTTGCTGCCGTTGCCTTCTATTTTGGAAGGCATGTATGAGGTGTAAGAAATATTTTTGAACTCGACGTTCTTGATTTCAAAATTTTCTTTTTCTTCATCGTAAATTTTTACAAGAATAGGTCTGCCTTCATCTCTGAAAATCTCGATGTTTTCAAACAGCACTCCGTCAATGCCGCCGTCACATTGCTCTGCAACAATAACAAGCGAACCTATGCGGTCGTTATCCCATATTCCGTCGCGGTAGATAACTGCGCAGTCGCGGAAAGTGATGTTTGAAATGCTTCTGCTAACTTCGCCGCAAATGCCGAAGCATCTGGCATAACCGCCCCATGCTATGCAATTTTTGAAGGTTATATTGTTGCTGCCCATGGTGCCGCCAAGGCCTTTGACTTCAAACTCATCATCTGCTGTTCTGGCAAAGCAGTTGTTGATTACGGCATTTTCCGTGTTGCATATTGCAAGTCCGTCGGCATTGCCTCTGTAGCCTAAAATATCAACTTGTTCCACCGAAACGTTGCGGCAGCAATAAGTGATAAAAGACCATTCGGGTGAATTGATGATTTTGATTCCGCTGACCGAGATGTTTTCACAATAATTGAAAACAACGCCCCTTCGTTCTCTGCGGTCAAGGCGGGTGAGGTCAACGGCGCCACGCCCGGTAACAACAATGTTTTTGCACCTGTAGAAATTGATAAACGGATATCTCGTCAACCCGATTGCATTGTCGGTAAGAGCTTCTTCTTCAATCCAGATGTTTTCATCTTCGGCGCTCTGAATATCGTAATGATGTTTGGCAACCAGATATGCACCCTGTTTCAGATACAGCACCTGATTGTCTTTATCAACAAAATTAAGATAATCCAACAGGTGAACACCGGGCTCAAAAACGGTAACGTTTTCTGCTCCGTATTCTGATATGTAATCGGCAATTTCTGCATTCTCATCAACTTTTTCGCGCACAAAAAGAGTATATCCGTAAGGCTGCTGTGCGCCGTTGAACAGGAATGTATAAATGCCGGGTTTGCTGATTGAAGCAGTGACAATTCCGTTTTTGCACGCAGCTTCCACACCGAGAGATGAAGGCAAAACAATGGCGTTTTTGAGCTTAACAGAATTGCCGGTCAGTACAATATTAAATGAAAAATCAATATCGGGTTCAACATAAACCTCGGAAAAGGAGTGCAGTGTACCAGTGTTTTCAGAGCGAAGAAAAACCATGGAAGCATAAACGGGTATAGCTGTGTTGCCGATTTGAGCGGTATAATACGGCGAAATTATGATGCCTCCGATGTCGTCATATCCGCCTGACTGCACATATTCGGCAAGCTCGGCGCTTGCACGTCCCGTGAATTCTGCCTCCGTTAAGCCTGCTTCCTCTAAAGTTATGGCTGCTTCTTTCGGGTATTGCAAAAAAGATATATCAAGTCCCTCGGTTTCGGGGTTGACGGTTGCAGGGCAAAAAACAGATGAAAAGAAAACTGAAATCACGGTAATGGCGGTATATAAAAATTTTATAAGTTCGTGCATATTATTCAGCTCCGGTTGGTTTTTATTTGTTACATCTCATGGTTGCATATCCTGCGAACGAAACAAAACAACTGTTCGCCGTGAGGTCTGTTCTGACAGGAAAATCGGTTGAGATTAATGCCGTATTTCAGATATATTATATCATTTAAAAACAAAAAAGCAATTATTTTTGCATGAAAACTGACCACCAAAACGATAAAAAAATAAGGTTTGCTTGTGACTTTTTCCGAATTTGTGAAAATGCTCGAAAAAGTGCGGAAAATTGCTTGTAAATCAACGCAAAAGGCGTATAATATGTTTTCGGCGAAAGCCGAATATTTTATTGTTTGGAGCTGTATCATGAACATATTTCAGCCAAAGCTTTTTTCTTCACTTAAGAGTTACAGCGGTAAAAAGTTCACCAATGACCTGATAGCAGGTGTAATTGTTGCAATTATCGCACTTCCTCTTTCAATTGCCCTTGCAATTGCTTCAGGGGTGTCGCCCGAAAAAGGTCTTTACACAGCGATTGTTGCAGGCTTTGTTATTGCATTTCTCGGCGGCAGCAATGTTAATATTTCGGGTCCCACAGCGGCATTTGCAACCATAGTTGCAGGAATTGTTGCGCAGTTCGGCACAGGCGGACTTGTTATTGCAACCATTATGGCAGGTTTGATTCTTATTATAATGGGTGTTTTCCGTTTCGGTTCGCTTATTAAATACATTCCGTTTACAATAACAACAGGTTTTACTTCGGGCATTGCTCTGACAATTGTTATCGGACAGATTAAGGATTTTCTCGGCCTTACTTTCCCTGAAGGCATGCCGACCGTTGAAACTGCCGAAAAGCTTGAAGCTGTTGCCAAGTCAATAACAACATTTAATTGGCAGGCTCTTTTGGTTGGTGCGGTTGCTTTGGCAATTCTCATTGTATGGCCTAAAATCAGCAAGAAAATTCCGGGTTCTTTGATAGCTGTTGTGGCAGGCGTTATAATTGTTAAAGCGTTTAAGATGGATGTTAATACAGTAGGTGACCTTTACACCATTTCGCGCGACCTGCCTTCACTTTCTTTGCCCGAATTCAGTTTTGAAACCGTAAAACAGCTAATTCCGAGTGCGTTTACGATTGCTATTCTTGCAGGCATTGAATCGCTGCTTTCCTGCGTTGTTTCTGACGGAATGATTAACGATAAGCATAACTCCAACACAGAGCTTATTGCGCAGGGTGTGGGTAACATTTGTTCAGGCCTTTTCGGAGGAATTCCTGCAACAGGTGCAATTGCACGAACCGCAGCGAACGTTAAAAACGGCGGCCGAACTCCTGTCGCAGGCATTGTTCATGCGGTGGTTTTGCTTCTTATTCTTGTTGTGCTTATGCCCTATGCTGCTTGGATTCCCATGCCTGTTATCGCCGCGATTCTCTTTATGGTTGCTTATAATATGTGTGAATGGCGCCAGTTTGTTAAAATTTGCAAAACCGCGCCCAAAAGCGACATTCTTGTTTTGGTTGTAACCTTTGTTCTTACGGTTGTTTTTGACCTCGTTGTTGCAATTGAGGTCGGCATGCTGATTGCCGTTGTTCTGTTTATGAAGAGAATGGCGGATGTTGCAAGGGTCAGAACCTGGACAGAGCACGGCGATGATATTTCTGCAGACAGCGAACGTCTCAAAACAATTCCGGAGCATACCGAGGTTGTTGAATTTGAAGGCCCGATGTTTTTTGCATCCTCCGAAAAGTTCAATTCGATTCCCGTCAAAGAGGGTGTAAGGGTTGTTATTCTGCGAATGAGAAATGTTCCTTCGCTTGATTCAACGGCGATGCGCGGCCTTTGGAACATTTATAATAATTGTCAAAACAACGGTTTAACGCTCATTCTTTCCCACACTAACGAGCAGCCTCTTTCGGTTATCAAAAAATCCGGATTTTATGATGCGCTCGGTGAAAAGAACTTCTTGCCTAATATAGATGAAGCGCTTGCTTATGCAGAAAGTATAAAATAATATAATGCCCTGTGCCGGCTTTGGCACAGGGCATTGCTTATTCTGCGTAATGCAAATCGGTTCCTATATATCCGACCTCTTTGAAATCTTCAAAATTATGGCGGATAACAAAATCAATGTATGATGCAACCATCTGAGCTGTCAGAACATAGCCCATCGGGTTCAGATGACCGCCCAAATAGAATTTTTTTCGGAATTCGGCATTGTATTCGGGTCCGTATTTATAAAAATCAAGCACATAGGTGTTATCAAAAAAATCAGCCAAATCAAAAAGTATTTTTCTGTGAGCCTCTGTTTTTTCGCGAATGCGGTGGTTTCCGCTTTCGTTCATCATGGTCATGAGAAAGAATTTTGCTCTCGGTTGGATTTTTTTGAGTCTTTGTATTATTTGCGCATAGTATCCGGTAAAGGTTTCTGCATTTTGGGTGTAATCCTGTTCGTTTATGTCGTTTATTGAACCTATTTCCTGATTTTGGTTTTGAATGTCATTAACTCCCAAAGCAATTATATAGCATTGGCAGGCATATTGAGAATCCCAGAAACGCATGGAATCGGCAAAGCCTTCGCAATATTCCTTTGCGGTCATTCCGCCTCTTGAAAAATTGAAGCAGGTGCTGCCGCACAGGCGAGCAAGATACTGTCCCCAAGAATATTCAAAATAATCATGATATCCTTTATTGCCGTTTGCATCGCGGCTTTCAAATTCACCGGAAGAAAGGCTGTCGCCAACAACTCCTATTTTTCTGAATATAGCGGTGTATCCGCCGTTATCAACAAGTCTTTCAAGCGGCTTTTCGTCCAAAGCATATAGCATTGTGTTTATATCCATCTCTGTGCCTCCTTTTTTAAAAATTTTAACATGAGATACTTCGAATATCAAGCAAAAGAGCTTTTTTTATAAATTATTATATTTTTACTTGTAAATTCTTCGTGAATATGAGATAATATATCATCTATTTTGATTTTTTGAAATCTAAAACCACATAGGAGGTTTTCTCTATGAGCGAAAAAAGAAGCAGCTTCACCGGCAAAATCGGCTTTGTTCTTGCTGCGGCCGGTTCAGCGGTAGGCTTAGGAAACATTTGGCGATTCCCTTATCTTGCGGCTAAATATGGCGGAGGTATTTTCCTCCTCGTTTATCTTGTTCTGGCCGTAACATTTGGCTTTGCTCTCATGTGCGCCGAAATTGCACTCGGAAGAAAAACCGGTCAGAGCGCCATCAATTCATTCACAACTCTTAACAAAAA
>JAZRIG010000096.1:0-23162 GCA_045645145.1 Acutalibacteraceae bacterium | reverse complement strand
TTTCAAGCAAATCTTCAAACGGTAAAACGGTAATAACTCTTGATATGAACAGGCCTGTTGCCTTTAACGCAAAGCTTCTCGGGCAGACCTATGGCTCATATAACGGCAGACCTGTTACCGTTTCTTCGCTCAACTGCACGGGGCTTGAATTCACTTTCAGCGACACGGTAACTGCAGAGGGAAATATTGCCGTTTCCAATTCGGTCTGCACGGGCGGAAAATGGTCATCCGACCAAAGTGCAGCAACCGTAACCTTAACTCTGGAGCTTGCTCAAAGAGGCAAATTTTACGGCTTCCACTATGAATATGACAACAACGGATTCCTTGTTATAACCGTCAATCATAAACCGTCATCTTTAAACGGCTATACAATAATGCTCGACCCCGGTCACGGCGGAGTTGACCCAGGCGCCCTTTGCACTGTTTCTTCGTCAAGCTTCGGCCAGGAAAAGCAAATCAATCTTTCCATCGCAACAAAAGTCAAGGAGCTTCTTGAGGCTGACGGTGCAAATGTTGTTATGACAAGAACAACAGATAAATGGGTTTGCTACACAGAACGAAACGATGCTGTCAGAACTCACAATCCCGATATGTTCATCGCAATCCACTGCGATTCAAGCACCTCGGCATCGGCAATGGGAACCTCTGCTTATTATTACAGAGCATACTCACAGCCGCTTGCCAAAGCTGTTCACACAAGCATTGTTAATGCTTACAAAAATGAGATATATAAAAACGAAAGCCAAGCGTTAAAGGATAAGGTCAGCCGCGGCGCAAACTTCTATGCTTTCAGAGTAACACGCGTTGAAGAATGCCCCGCAATCCTGATTGAATACGGATTTGTTTCAAACACCAATGAATGCCAGGTGCTTCAGTCTGCCCAAAACAGAGATATTCTTGCTGCCGCAACCGTTGAAGGCATCAAGAATTATATTGCATCGGCATAAACCGTTTTTGAATGAACTCGCATAGCCAAAAGGCAGGTATGCTGATAAAAAACCAGCCTGCGGTAAAAAACGGACAAATCTGACCAAAAACATTAAACGGCTTATCCGAATAATCCCAAACATTCCAGCCGAGCCCTACATTGACAATCATACCGACGGTGAACTCAACTGCGGTTATGACAAGGGCACCTATCAGGCAGCGCATAAGGAAATTGATTTTTCTGTTTTTGCTTATAGCATTAAATATAACCAAAACCGTTCCGCCTGCAAGTGCCATAGTCCAATGGGTATATCCTCTCACAACAATCTCCACAAGCCCGTAAATAACCGCTCCGAGCGAAAAACACATAAGATATTCTTTAAATTTCACCATTCCATCACCTTTGATTATGGTTTACAAAAGAGGTGTTTTTATGCGGCAAATGACCGCTCTGGTAAAACCTGCATCATCGCTGTGCAATCTTGAATGCAGCTATTGCTTTTATTGTGACGAAGCAAACTTGCGTCAGAAAAACAGCAATTCAAAAATGAGCCCGGAAACGGCTGAAAATCTTATTAAAAAGATGTTTGATTTCTGCGGAGCAAATTCGGCTCTGACCTTTATGTTTCAAGGCGGAGAACCGCTTCTTGCAGGTTTGGAATTCTTTGAAAAATTCGTTAAAACAGCCAAAAAGCACAAAACCGAAGGCAGCGTAATTTATTATTCCCTGCAAACCAACGGAACTCTTCTGACCGAAGAATACTGTAAATTTTTCAAGGAACATAATTTTCTTGTAGGTGTTTCCGTTGACGGTAAAAAAGAGCTTCACGATAAGCTCCGCTGCGATTCTTTTGAAAAAACAATGCAGGGCATAGAGCTTTTAAAAAAGCATTCGGTTGATTTCAATATTCTTTCGGTTATAACGGCACAAACAGATGCATCTGAGCTTTTTAAATTCTATATCGAAAACGCTTTTCGCGATGTTCAGCCCATCTATTGCCTTGACCCGTTAAACGGCAAAAAAGCTGAGCACAGCATCGGCGCAAAACAGCTTGCCCGATTCAAGAAAAGGCTTTTCAATCTTTGGTTTGCAGAAGTATCCAAAGGCAACCATTTCTATGTCCGCGATTTTGATAACCTGCTTTCGCTGCTGACAAAAGGCAAAGCCGAACAATGCGGTGCAAGCGGCAGGTGCAACGCACAGCTTGTTGTTGAGTCGGACGGCACATGCTACCCGTGCGATTTTTACTGCCTTGACGAATTTGAGTGCCTTAACATTAACACGGCAAGCATAAACGATATTCTCAACTGTGACGGGCTCAAAAAGTTTTTTGAGCATGATGAACAAAAAAACGGTCTTTGCCCCACCTGCCCCGTTAAATCGCTCTGCGGCGGTGGCTGCAAAAGATACAGAAGCCTTTATAATCAGCTTTCGGGCTATTGCCCGCAGATGGATTTCATTCTTCACGCGCTTACCAAGCTGCGTTCGATAAGAGGAGGTTAAAAACATGAACAAACCAAACATTATTTTCTATTTTTCAGACCAGCAGAGAGCGGATTCTGCAGGCTGCTATGGCCAAAAGCTACCTGTAACCCCAAATCTTGATGCCGTTGCCGAAGAAGGGACTCTTTTTGAAAACGCATTCTCCTGCCAGCCTGTATGCGGCCCGATGAGAGCCTGCCTGCAAAGCGGTGTTTATGCAACGCAAATCGGCTGCTACAAAAACGATATCGCCCTGCCCACAGACACAAAGGGAATTGCCCATTATCTTGCTGAGGCGGGCTATGACACGGCTTATATCGGCAAATGGCACCTTGCCTCCGACAAGGATCACCGTCTTGCAACAAAGCCTACTCCCAAGGAACGCCGCGGCGGCTACGACTATTGGAGAGCTTCGGATGTTCTTGAATTCACTTCTCACGGCTATAACGGATATGTTTTTGACGAAGACTGCAACAAGCTTGAATTCAAAGGCTACCGTGCCGACAGAATAAATGACTATGCTGTTGAATACATAAAGAAAGAGCACGAAAAACCTTTCTTCATGTTTGTTTCTCAACTTGAACCGCATCATCAGAATGACAAACTGCGCTTTGAATCGCCCAAGGGACTTAAAAGTAAGTTTAAGAATTATGATGTTCCCGGCGACCTTGAGGGCACACTTGGTGACTGGAGGCTGCAAATGCCGTCCTACCTTGCCTGCTGCAACAGGGTTGACGAAAATTTCGGCAAACTTATTCAAGCACTCAAGGATGAGGGCATTTATGATAACACGGTTATCATCTATACCTCAGACCACGGCTGCCATTTCAGAACAAGAAACTTTGAATATAAGCGTTCCTGCCACGAGAACAGCATTAAAGTGCCTCTTGTAATAACAGGCGGCGCATTCACGGGCGGCGGCAAGGTCAATGACCTTGTTTCGCTCATTGATTTGCCTGCAACCGTTCTTGATGTTGCAGGTGTTGAAGTTCCCGAGTATTTTATGGGAAAGAGTCTCACCGACAAAAAAGGGCATGACAGCGTATTCATGCAGATTTCAGAAAGCCAGATAGGCAGAGCTGTCAGAACAGACAGATGGAAATACAGCGTTTCCGCAAAAAATGCAGACAAGGCTTTTGCTGATGAATATGCAGACGATTTCCTCTATGACCTGCAGAACGACCCTTATGAAAAAAATAACCTTATCGGCAAACCCGAATATAACGAAATCAAGCTCGAGCTTCGCGAAATATTGCTTGATTATATGAGAAAGGCCGGAGAACCGGTTCTTAATATCGTTGACAATCACTAACATAAAAAACAGAAACAGCGGGCTGCATTCAGCAAGTCCGCTGTTTCTATTTATAAACACATGAAGAAAAAGAAATTGGCAATATAATTATTAACTTTTTTATTTGGTTTATACCTGTTTTTTTAAACTCTGTAAGTTTTTAATGGTGTATAAAACCAACATTTAATTTATAACGGGCACCGCTTCGCGGTGAGCAACAACAAATGCGCTCAGCGCAGCGCCTGCCCTGCCCGCTTTTTTGATATCGCCGCTTTTAAAGTATTCGCACAGAAACGCAGCCGAATAACTGTCACCTGCGCCGACAGTTGAAACAACGTTGGTTTTGACACTCGAAATATCATAATATTGATTGCTTGATTTATCAAATATCATCGAACCGTTTTCGCCTTTGGTAAACAGAACAATTCTGATATTTTCAAAGGCTTTGCAGATGTTAAAAATTGTTTCTCTTTCGTTTTCACCGCATTCATAAAACCCGAACTCGGCAAGGAGAGGTTCTTCCTCGCTGCTGATTTTCAGAATACTTGCATTTTCAAGGCAGAAAAGGCAGGAATCCTTATCATAACAATTCTTGCGCAGATTGACATCGCAAAATACATCTGAAAATCTGCAGGAATCAAGTATATCATGCACCGCCTTGCGTGAAACGGCATCTCGCTGAACAAGCGTTCCGAACGCAAACACATCCGCACCGAATTCCATAATACTTTCAATTAATTTTTTGTCTGTTTCTATTTTATCATAAGCAGCAGGGCAAAGAACGTTATATTGCGGATTTCCGTTATTTACTGTAACAAGGCATTGACCCGTCGGAAAGCTGTTTTTTTGAATAAACAAATCCGAAACCCCGAACTCTCTGACCCGATTCATCGCCTGCGCGACAAGTTCATCTTCGCCTACAGCCGAAATAATTGCGCTTTCCGCACCGAGTGCGGCGCTGTGGGCACAGAAATTCAGCGGGGCTCCTCCGATTTCCGCCTCGCCGTTAAAAATATCAAATATTATTTCGCCAATTGCCAAAATTTTCATATAAACACCGTGTTAATTATATCCTTTTCGACACATTAAGTCAATTAAATTGATGTTGAAAAAATATGAATAATATGTTATGCTTTCTTTGTAAAAAAACTCGGAGGTTTATTATGTTTTTTAATTTCGTACCCGAAAAACTCAGTTATCTGGGAATTGTTATTCTTCCCGTTGTTATCTGTTCGGTTTTGCTTTCTCTTTTCAAAGATAAGCTGCCCAGAGATCAGGGCCGCGAATTTGCCTTCAACGGCAAGCTTTCCGCCGGCAAGGTCAGGGGCGCAGGCATTATTTTTGTTTGCGCATTTATCATTGTTTCATTGCTTACTCTCGAATTGCCCGCAAGTGACTTGGCAATTTTTATAAATCTTGAATACTATTTTTATCTTATTTTAATTTTCCTCGGCATGCTTTCCGGCTATCTTGACGACAAGGCTGAAAAACCCTGGGGTGAATACAAAAAAGGCGCAATTGACCTTGTTATTTCCGCACTCACAGCCGCAAACTTTGTTTATTTTAACCGTGACATTCTGAGCGTAAGCCTTTTCGGAATGAGCATTGATATCCATCCGATTGTTTTCGGCGTTATCGCCACAGTGCTTGTTTGGATGCTTATTAACGCCACCAACTGCTCCGACGGCATTGACGGTTTCTGCGGCAGCCTGACGATTGTTTCACTTATTTCGATTATGGCTGCTAATATTGTTCTGGGCGCAGAAGATGTGAGAATCAACTATCATATTATCATCATGATTTTCACGCTGCTTCCCTATCTTTGGAAAAATGCCGAACCCAGCACAATGATGATGGGCGATGCAGGTTCGAGAGCGCTCGGCCTTTTCCTTTGCATCTGCATTTTCAAAACAGGCAACATACTACTTGTTATTCCCCTGTGCTTCATGCTCTGCCTTGACGGGCTTCTCGGCATTGTAAAGGTTTCGCTTATCAGATTCCTCAGAATGAAAAATGCATTCAAAAACATCCGCACCCCGCTCCATGACCATTTTAGAAAAAATAAAGGTTGGTCAAACACACAGGTTATTTTCCGTTTCTGCATGATTCAGGCAATCATTTCGACAGTTACAATCCTTGCAATAAAATAACAACAAACAGGCTTTTTCCTTGCAGAGTATGCCAAAGGAATAAGCCTGTTTTATTTTATCTTTTAATATTTATTAAACGCGCTGAATTTGCCACGCAAATTATCATTGTGCCGACATCGGCCAGAATTGCCGACCACATCGGAGCGATACCAATAATGCCGAGAGCCACAACAATAAATTTTATTAAAAGCGCAAAAGCAATGTTTGCCTTTAAAACTGCCATGGTTCTTTTGCTGTGATGAACGGTTTCGACAAGGCGTGAAAGCTCAGAATTGGTCAGAATAACATCTGCCGCTTCGCACGCAGCCTGAGTACCCAGACCCATTGCAACACCTACATCCGCTGCTGCGAGAACAGGAGCGTCATTAATGCCGTCGCCAACATAAATAACCCCGTTTGCAACGTCCTTGATTTCTTCAAGGGCAGCCAGCTTATCCTCGGGAAGCAGATTGCTTTTGAAATCATCAATATCGCATTGAGAGCATATCTTCCGAGCCTGCTCCGCGCTGTCACCTGTCAGAATAAAAGAATGCTCAACGCCGAGTTTGCGAAGCTTTTCAACTGTTCCCCCTGCATTTTCTCTAAGCTCGCCGTCAACCTCAATTGCACCGACAGCGCAGCCGTTAAGCGCAACATACACAGGCACTGTGGGAAATGCAGAAATATCCACCGAATTCTTTTCCATCAACCTTTTTCCGCCGCAAATTATCTTGCCCTCTGGTGCTGTAACCGATGTTCCTCCGCCTGCCTCCTCCGAAAAATCATTAACAGAACTCATATCCGTTTCGCCGTTTTGAGCAACAATTGCTTTTGCGATGGGATGCGTCGATAAACACTCACATTTCGCAGCAAGAGAAAGCACATTTTTAACCGAACAGCCTTCGGCCGTGTAAATATTACCAAGCTTTAATTTGCCCGTTGTCAACGTTCCTGTTTTGTCAAACACAACGGTATCCGCCTTTGCAAGCGATTCAATGTATCTGCTGCCCTTGATTATCATTCCGTTTTTTGCTGCCGCGCCCATTGAAGAAAAGAATGCAAGCGGACAGGAAAGAACAACAGCGCACGGACATGAAGCAACAAGCAAAATAAGGCTTCTGTAAATCCAGCTTTGCCAATCACCCGTTATCAGAGAAGGAATAGCAGCAATAATCGCCGCTGCAAAAACAATCGCAGGTGTATAATATTTTGCAAACACGGTTATTGCTCTTTGCGCCTCACCTTTTTGTTGAGCTGCTTCTTCAACCATTTCAACAATTCTGGCCGCAGAGGACTTGGCTTTAACTGCGGTTGCGCGAATATAAATCGTTGCGTCTCCGTTAATCATTCCGCTTGATAACGCAGAACCATCTTCAACGGATATCGGCATTGATTCGCCCGTCAATGCCGAAGCATCAACACTTCCGAAACCTTTAATAACAATGCCGTCAACAGGCACGGTTTCGTGAGGCAAAACAACAATAATGTCATTGATTTTAACATCATCGGCATCAATCTTTTGAATATCGCCGTTTCCATCAACAAGATTTGCTTCGTCATTCACAATTTTAAAAATTGCTTCTATTGATTTTCGGCTCTTGTCGCTTGCGTAATCCTCCATCAATTCTCCTATTCTGAACAGCACGGCAACAACCGCCGCTTCAAAATATTCGCCGAGAAAAAGCGCAGCAATAACTGCAATAACAAGCAAAAGCGATTCGTTTATTCTGAATTTTGAAACAGCCTTAACAGCATCGACAAAAACAGGAATTCCGCAAATTATCATGGCTGCAATCTGCATCAGACCGCCAACTTTTTCACCGATAAACGGCAAAAGCGAAGCAACAATCAACAATGCTCCAATCGCCGTTATTATAATTGAGATCGCGTTGCTTTCTTCCTTCTTTTCATGGCAATGCCCGCAGCCGCAAGTTTCAAGGCTGTTATGCTCGCAACTTCCGCTGTGCTCATGTTTATCACTCATCAAATCACACCTTTATCTATGAAGTATATGCTCAAGACCCGCTTCAAGAATTTCTCTCACATGGTCATCATCAAGCGAATAATAAACGGTTTTGCCTGCCCTTCGAGGCCTCACAAGCCCCGATGCTCGAAGAATGCGCAGCTGATGCGAAACGGCGCTCTGGCCCATACCAAGGTGTTCCGAAAGATGAAGAACGCACATTTCCCCCGCTGTCAGCGCGGTCAGGATTCTGATTCTTGTGCTGTCGCCAAAAACTTTGAACAGTTCCGACAAATCATACAGCACCTCAATATTGGGTTCCTCCGACTGATTTATCGCGTCGCATATATGTCCCTTTTTGGGGGTTATTTTTTTCATAGAAGCCACTCCTTCGCAATATATGAATATATGTTCATGTGTTGAATGTAGTGTGTCATGTATCTATTCGGTTGTCAATAACATTTAAAAATGTTTCTTTTTTGTGCTTATTGCCCTTAAAAGATTGACTAATAAATTAAAATTATATATAATAATGATAATTAACTATATTTCATTATATTCGAGGTATGAGTTTATGAAAAAGGTTTTTGCTGTTTTATTTTCATTTTTATTTATTTTATCGTTTTGCTCATGCAAAGACAACAACGCAACCAAAATAGAAGAAGGCGATTTGGAAGCTTTTGTCGGCGCAGGAGAAATTACAATGCTTAACACACTTGTTAATTCAAACGCATTTTTTGTTGAGAATGTTTTTGTTGCCAATCACCTGCCGATTGACGCAAAAAATCTTATTACCAACGAGCAAGGCACCTTTGCACCTGTTATTTCGGAGGAAATAAAAACTTTTACTGATTTAAAAAACAAGCTTAACTCAACCTACACCGAAGAAGTTGTTCAAAAGCTTTTAAATTCACCTGCCAAATATACGGAAATTAACGGCAATCTTTATTTCAACATGGCTTATGATAAAGAAACGGAGCCTTCCTCTGATTGGAGCAATCCTGAGATATCGGCCAAAATTTCCGAAGACGGGAAATATGTCATTACTGTCAACGTTAAGGATTCAAGCGGTAAAGAAAGCACTTTAACAATTAGCGCCAGCAACATAAACGGAAACATTAAACTTGATAATATTTATTCTTAATTGATACAGAACAGGAGAGATTCGTATGAGCAAGCTTAGAACCCACTGGTTTAACACAATCAGCAAAACCTGCCCTCTGCCGGAATATCCCAGACCTCAGCTTGAGAGAAAAAGCTGGCTTTGCCTTAACGGCGAATATGACTATGCAATAACCGATGCAAACTCCGAAAAGCCCAAAAGCTTTGACGGAAAAATTCTTGTTCCGTTTTCGGTAGAATCGGCAGCATCAGGTGTTGAAAAAACGCTTTTATCCGAACAACGTCTCTGGTATCGCAAAAACTTCCGCTTAACAGAAGAATTTAACGGAAAGAGAACGATTCTTCACTTTGGTGCGGTTGACTGGCAATGCTGCGTTTTTGTTAACGGCACAAAAGTTGGCGAGCATACCGGCGGCTACAACCCATTCTTCTTTGATATTACAGATGTTCTTACTGACGGAGAAAACGAGCTTGTTGTCAAAGTTTATGACCCAACAGATGACGGCCACCAGCAAAGAGGCAAGCAGGTGCTTAAAACAAAAGGATTCTGGTATACAGCAACCTCCGGCATCTGGCAAACGGTTTGGCTTGAGCCCGTTGAGAAATGCCATATAGAAAAAATCAAGCTTGTTCCTGATATTGACAAAAATATTATAAACGTAAAAATCAATCACAACGGAGGAAACGGCGCCAAAATATTTGCAAAAGTGCTTGACGGCGAAAACGTTGTTTTTGACGGTGAAATTTCCGAAGATGCTCAAATCCCCGTTGCTGACGCAAAGCTTTGGAGTCCTGAAAATCCGTTTTTATATGACCTCAAACTTACTCTTGACTGCGACGGTAAAAAAGACGAGGTTTCCAGCTATTTCGGAATGCGTAAATTCTCGATTGTTAAAGATGATAAGGGTATTCCCAGACTTGCCCTCAACAACAAGCCCTATTTCCAGAGAGGCTTACTTGACCAAGGCTACTGGCCCGAAAGTCAGCTGACTCCTCCCTGCGATGAAGCGATGATATTTGATATTGAGAAAATGAAGGAATACGGCTTCAATATGCTCAGAAAGCATATCAAAACAGAACCGCTTCGCTGGTATTACCATTGCGACCGCCTCGGTATGCTTGTTTGGCAGGATATGATAAGCGGCGGCCAATATATCGGCAACGTTCTTGCCGGTGTTTGCCCGAATCTTAACATTCATGTTAAAGACAATATGTACAATGCATTCAAAAGAGGCAAGCCTGAGTGGCGCGAAGAATTCAGGCAGGAGCTTTGGGGAATGATTGACAGCCTTTACAACTGCGTTTCCATCTGCTGCTGGGTTCCGTTCAACGAAGGCTGGGGCCAGTTTGACGCTAAAGAAATCGGCACAAAGGTCAAAGAGCTTGACCCGTCAAGATTTGTTGACCATGCCAGCGGATGGCACGACCAGAAAGGTCCGGATTTTAAGAGCATGCACAGATATATCGTTCCGGTTACCGCCCCCACAAGATTCACAAAGAGAGGCAGACCCTTCGTTCTCAGCGAATACGGCGGATACAGCTGGAATATTGAAAACCACGTCTGGAACGCCAAGCGCTCATTCGGATATATCATGTTCTCCAACAGCGAAAAGCTTACCAAAGCATATAAACATCTTCACAACGCTCAGATTGTGAGACTTATCAAAAAAGGCCTTTGCGCAACGGTTTATACTCAGGTAAGCGATGTTGAATATGAGGTTAACGGAATCTACAGCTATGACAGAAAAGTTTTGAAGATTGACAAGGATGCCCTTATTGAGATAAACAAGAAACTCACTTATTAATTCGGCACAGGTTCAGAGAGTAAAAAATAAAAAAAGCGGTGATTTCCATGGCAGAAAATCTTAATGCCAGAACAAGGCTTATAAGCCTTGTTGAAATAATGACCATGTACTCCGATGAACACAATCTGCTCTCCCTCACGGAAATATGCGGAAAGCTTGAAGAATACGGCTATGACGTTTCAAAAAGAACGGTTCTTGCAGATATAAAAGCCATCAACTCAACTCCGATAAAATTGATTTTCGTCACCAAACCAAAAAAAGGTTATTATCTTGCAAAGAGCTATTCTCAGGCTGCAATTAATTTAATTCTTGAAGCTGTTTTTTCTTCGGATGTTCTCTGCGAAAATGATATGGACTATATCAAAAAATATCTTTGCAGAAACACCTGTCTTCCCACCCTTGATTTAATTTTGAACACAACGCAGAATTTTCAGCCGGCACTACCAAAAAAAGAAACTTCCACAGATGTTCTTTACAATTTGCGCATGGCAATTCGTGATAAAAAGCAAGTGAGCCTCAGCATTTCGAGAATAGTTCCGGGGGACAGTTTTTCCTCCGCAGAAAAGATTGAAAAAATCATCTGCAATCCGATATCCGTTGCTGTTTTCCGAGGAAGATACGAACTTGTTTTCACCCGCGCAAACACGCCTAAAAAAGCTGAATTCATAAACGTTACGCGAATTAAAGCAGCTGCGGTTATAAACGAACCTGCATCTGAGTTTTCAGGCAAAGCCGCCGATGCGACAAATTTTTTCAACAGAAAGCGTTTAGGCGCAGACTCGTGCACAACAGACTGGCTGCTTCTCAAATTCAGAAACGCAGATATTGAATTAATTGAAAGCTACTTTGCTTCGCCCGTTCAATTCCGAAAATCAAAGGATGAAGACTTCTGCGTTGCAAAGGTTTTCACCGCTATAGATTCCGCTCTTATCGGATGGCTGTTTCTGCTCGGAAACAGAGTTGAAATTCTTAAACCTGAAAGTCTTAAAGAGCTGATGATAAAAAAATCACAAAACATTTAATGAGGTGTTTTCATGAAAAACAATGTATTTAAAAAGATTGCCGCACTTTTCCTTGTGCTCGTTATCGTCTTTTCTTTCGCTGCCTGCAAAGACAACGGAGCCACCAAAAGCGATGACATTGTTATCCCCCAGAAGAAGGTCGCAATCCTTGTTGCGCCCGAATCACAGTATCCCGAAGATTACAGAGCAGCAGCTGAGCTTGCCGCCGAATATCCCGAAACTGTTATTGTCAAAGAGTATTCAGACAGCCGTATTCTTCGCCCCGGTGACCCAGAAATCAAACAGTATTCAAAAGAGCTTGCCGAAAACGAAGAAATCGGCGCTATTATTTATGCCAGAGCAACTCAGTTCACAACCAACGCAATTGCGCAGGCAAAAGAAGTTAATCCTGATATTATAACTGTTTGCATTGAGCCCGAAGAGTCCGTTGAAAAAATCTCGAAAGCTGCTGATCTGGTTCTTTGCGCAGATTGGACAAAGGCAGCAAATGATATGGTTGCCGCTGCAAAAGAGCAGGGCGCTAAACACTTTGTTGTTTTCTCATTCAATCGCCATATCACCGATAACCCGCTTATCAGAGCTGAAAACACCGCAATCAAAGCTGCTTGCGAGGCGCAGGGAATTAACTATATTTATGAAAGCTCACTTGACCCGATTTATCCCACACTCGGCAAGCCTCAGCTTTTCATCAAAGAAGCTGTTGCAAGACTTTATGACAACAAAAAGATTGAAGGCAACGATATCGCTCTTTTCTCAACAGACGGAACAGTTCAGTCAACTCTTGTTGAAGTTGCAAATTCCAAAGGTCTGATTTATGTCTGCCCCTCATTCCCCACCGCATATAGCGGAATCGGAGAGGCTTACGAAATTGCGAAGCCTGAAAAGGTAAGCGACGTTGCAGACTTTATCAAAAATGCAAAGGATGCCGTTGCAGCTGACGCAGAGAGCAAAGCAAGACTCAGCATCTATAATTTCCCGCTTGCATCAACTCTTCTCAAAGGCGCTCTTCACACGGTGTTTGACCTGCTTAACGGAACAGTAACCGTCGAAAACCTGGCTGAAAAAGCGCAGGCAAAGGTAACCGCCGCAGCGGATAACAAAGATTTCACAATTGCACCTTATGACACGGTTCTCACCAACACCTTCATGGCATACTGCCCCGGATTTGAAAAAGTAAAATAATTTTGACATAGAGTGACCCCTGAGTTTTAAAACTCAGGGGTCATTGCTTTATTAATAATACTTTTTAAGTTTGGAAAGCTGCTTTTCGCATTCTTCTCTTGATATTTCACCGTTGTTGCAAAGTGCCATAAGGCGAACATCCTTATCGCGCAGCTTATAGCCGAAAATAAAAATGGGAAGAGCAATCATTGCACCGACAGCTGTTAATGCGGTAAATGTTAACCATACACCGTTTTTACCGGCAACTGTAACATTTGACGAATCAAAACCAAGAGCGCCGATAACAACCATTGTAAGCGACGTTACAACCGCGCTGACAAGCTTTGAATTAAAGGTTTGAAGAGAGAAGCACATTCCTTCATTTCGGCTGCCCGATTTATAATGGCCGTATTCAACGCAGTCGGGAGTGAACAGGAATCCGAGAACGCCCATACCTCCAAGGCCGATGCCCCTCAAAACTGTTACACCGTAAAGCATGCCAAGGCTTTCGTAACCAATAAAATACTGTGTTACCGAAACAACAGCAAAAATTGAAATAGCGGTTATATAAACATAAAACTTATCGATTTTCTGTGTAAGCTTCGGCATAATGAGCGCCACTATAATAATCGGGCCCATCGCCGCAACAAGCAAGCCCGTCGCCAGCGTTTCGTCGCCCAAAACGTATTGGCAGAAAATCGGAACCAGAATCTGCACACAGTTGGTAACGGTAAGAAAGAAGAGTCCGCAATAGAAAACAAGCAAAAACTTGTTGCCGACAAGGTTTTTCAAAAGTTTGCCTACCGACGGCGATTCTTCGATAACCGCATGACTTCTTTCCTTTGCCAGAAAACAAACCGGAAGCATCAGCACAAAACCGATTGCCGAAACAATTATCGCCGTTAATCCGAAGCCGAGGTTAAGACCGTTTTCGCCATACATCATCGGCACGGCAAGCATCGGCGCAAACGAACCGAGGGTACCTGTTATTCTGCCCATTGAAAGAATTGCCGTTCTTTCGTGGGGATTTGGCGACATTGTTGTTGCCAAGGCAAATATCGGAGCATCACAAACCGTATATGCACTGTCCCAGAAAATATAACCGAGAATTACCCAAACAATTTTTGCCCCCTGAGGAATCGAAGCAGGCATCAGGAACAAAACGGCGGTTGCAATCGGAATAAAAATAACAGAAAGCTTTATCCACGGCAGGAATCTGCCCTTTTTGAATTTCAGCTTATCAACAACTACGCCAAAAATCGGGTCATTAACAGCATCCCAAATTTTAGGGGCAATAAGCACGGCAGCAATAAGCACTTCATCCAAGCCGTTATTAAGCAGATAGGTTGCAACAAAGCTTGTTACAAAAGTATAGAAAATATTTTGAGCTAAATAATATATTCCGTAGCTTGCTCTTTCACCGAATGAAGTTACAAATTCGTTTTTGTTTTTCATGATACCCTCCATAAGAATATATTCTATTGTTGCACAAAAAGCTAAAATTACAAATCAATTTTTCTGTCTTTATAATAATAGATTTTGTCATGTTCCCCTATTTCGCGAAGAACGCGGCAAGGATTGCCAACAGCAACAACGTTGGCAGGAATATCCTTTGTAACAACGCTGCCTGCGCCGATAACAGAATTGTCACCAATCGTGACACCGGGCAAAACAACCGCACCTGCACCAATCCACACGTTATTGCCGATATGAATATCAAGGTTAAACTGAAGCTGTTCGCGGCGAAGGTCAGGATCAATGGGATGACCCGCCGTTGCAAGAACAACATTCGGTGCGAACATGCATCCGTCGCCGATATAAATATGAGCATCGTCAACAAGGGTCAGATTAAAATTTGCATAAACATTATTTCCAAGATGCGTGTGCTTTCCGCCCCAATTCGAATGAAGCGGCGGCTCAATATAGCAGTTTTCGCCGATATCACCGAACATATCCTTAAGCATTTCGTTGCGCCTGTCTATTTCGGATGGCTTTGTGTTATTGAAATACCACAGCTTTTCAAGGCATTTCATCTGTTCTTCCATTATGCTGTCATCATTGGGCTGATAAATGCGCCCGCTTTCCATTCTTTCTCTGGATTCCTTTGCGTCCATAGTTACCTCCGAACATTTTTCGGGCGATTCGCGAATCGCCCCTACACAAAGATTTTAACATAACAAATGCTATATTTCAACAAAAAGAAATGCGGCAGCCTGCAAAATCAGACTGCCGCATTTTTATTATTTTGTTTTTAACGTCATTTAAATTATTTGCCGGCTCTAAGGTCAACACGGCGAATCTTGCCGCTGATTGTCTTGGGCAAATCGTCCCTGAACTCAACGATTCTGGGGTATTTATAGGGAGCGGTGCGCTCTTTAACATATTTCTGGATTTCTTTCTTGAGCGCATCCGTCTTTTCCGTACCCTTAGTAAGAACGATGTCTGCTTTAACTACCTGACCTCTGATTTCATCAGGTGCGGCGGAAACAGCGCATTCAAGAACATAAGGAAGCTCCATGATAACGCTTTCAATCTCGAAGGGTCCGATACGGTAGCCGGAAGACTTGATAAGGTCATCAACTCTGCCGACATACCAGAAGAAGCCGTCCTCATCGCGCCATGCGGTGTCACCTGTGTGATAAACATCATCGTGCCACGCTTCCTTGGTCTTTTCTTCATCGCGATAATATTCCATGAACAGACCGCAGGGTGAGCCCGCTTCTGTTCTGACAACGATTTCGCCAACCTCACCGACTTTTGCGATTGTTCCCTCATTTGTGATAAGGTCAACATCAAAGAGCGGGCTTGGCTTGCCCATTGAGCCAACCTTGATGGATGAACCCACAAAGTTGCCGATGGCAAGGGTTGTTTCGGTCTGACCGAAGCCCTCCATAAGGCGAATGCCTGTTGCTTTCAGGAACTGCTGGAACACTTCGGGGTTGAGCGCTTCACCGGCGGTTGTGGCATACTTGATTGACTTGAGGTCATAGTTTGACAAATCCTCTTTAATAAAGAAGCGATACATGGTGGGAGGAGCGCAGAAGGGTGTTATTTTATGCTTACCGATAAGCTTAAGAATATCATCGGCAACAAAGCGGTCAAAGTCATAGGTGAAAATACCGGCTTCGCAAAGCCACTGGCCATAGAGCTTGCCCCAGAGTGCCTTGCCCCAACCCGTGTCTGAAATGGTGAAGTGGAGGCCGTTGGGGTCAACATTGTGCCAATATTTGGCGGTGATGAAGTGGCCGAGAGGATATCTGTGGCTGTGCATTGCGATTTTGGGATAACCTGTTGTGCCTGAAGTGAAGAACATGAGCATCGGGTCATAGCCGAATGCGCCGTCTTCGGGTGACGGTCTTTCAAAAACATCGCTGAACTGGCAATATTCTTCGTCAAAGCTGTTCCAGCCGTCACGAGTGCCGTGAGCAATAATCTTTGTTTTAAGAACATCGCATTTTTCAGCGGCAAGTTCAACCTGGTGGGCAACATCGCCGTCGGCTGTGCAAACGATTGCGCTGATTTGACCTGCATTAAAGCGATATTCAAAGTCATGCTCAACAAGCTGATTCGTTGCAGGAACAACGATTGCACCAATCTTGTGAAGAGCAAGAATTGAGAACCAGAACTGATAATGGCGCTTAAGAACGAGCATAACTCTGTCGCCCTTTTTGATACCGAGAGATTTGAAATAGTTTGCTGTCATTGCCGAATGGCGGCTCATATCAGCGAATGTGAAGCGTCTTTCGGTGCCGTCATTTTCAACATGGAGCATCGCAGTTTTATCGGGAGATTTCTTGGCAAGCTCGTCAACAACATCAAAAGCAAAGTTGAATTTATCGTCGTTTTTGAATTTAATTCCGTTAAGAACACCGTTTTCGTCAAGAGTTGTTTCGATAAACTTTGCATAAACGGGATTCTGAAGATTTGCAAGGTCAACGTTGGTTGTGCTGGGAGTCTTGATTTCCTCAACATATTCGCTCATTTCGGAAGAACCGTCGGGAGAAATAACGATTGCGTAAAATTCGCACTCCTTGCCGCCGACTGCAATTTCGTCATGAGGAACTGATGAATCAAAATAGATGCAGTCACCCTCATTAAGAGTTTCGGTTCTGTCACCGATAATCATTTTCAGAGTGCCGCGGGTAACGATGTTGATTTCCTGACCCTCGTGGCAAACGCAATGATAAGGGGGATTCAAAGCCTCCTCTGAATAAGGGATAACAACTCTGAAGGGCTCTGCAATTTTATTTTTGAAGAAGGGAGCAAGGCGGTTATAAACGAAGCCTTCTCTTCTTGTTATGGGCATTCCTTCGCCCTTTCTTGTGAGAGTATATTCGGTAAGTCCGGGGCTGCTGCCCTCCATGATATCGGTGATTTCAACACCGCAGACCTGAGCAATTTTGTAGATGAAAGTGAAACTGAAATCCTTGTTGCCGGATTCGTAGAAGCAGTATTCTTCTTCGCTCAAGCCGATTTTGCTTGCCATTTCAGCTTGAGTGAGACCCATGTCAAGACGAAGGGAAATAATTCTCTGAGTAACCTCCATGATTTTGTTTTCGACTGAACCCTGACCAAAAGTTATCATATTCTTTTCTCCTTTCACTTTGGAATAAAAAAAGTCCCAAAGCATTTTTAATCTGCTTTGAGACGAGTAAATCTAACCCGCGGTACCACTCAAATTGCGCCGAAAGCGCCGCTCAACGGACTCCAACAAGCCCTACACTTTAACGCAGTGTCTACGAAAGCTGTCTACTCACCCGAAGGTTTTGGGAGCTTCTGCTCGGAAGGGATAGCATTGAAATGTTTTGCTGACGGCTCGCACCAAACGCCGCCTCTCTGAAAGCAAAAATACAAATCTGCCTTCTTCGTCATCGCTTTTCTTGTGTGATATAATATCACCTCAAAAAAGATTTGTCAACAGTTTTTATTCAAAATTTTTTTGCCTGGAATTAAGTCATACCCTGCCATAACAAGGTCATAATCCGTCGCAATATTTCATAGTATCTAATGATATGGCAAATAGGAGGGCTGTTATTGAAAGGCATCGTTGAGCAAAGAGCCATTGAACTGGCTGAATATATTATTGAAAACAAAACAACAGTTCGCGCAGCGGCAAAAAAATTCGGAGTTTCCAAAAGCACCGTTCACATGGATGTATCCAACAGACTAAAAAAACTGAACCCTTCGCTTTATAATGATGTCCGCAAAGTGTTGGATATCAACAAAGCAGAACGTCATATCAGAGGCGGAATGGCAACTAAACAAAAATTTTCAAAATAACAGCTAAATTCATGTTGAATTTAGTTATGATGTGTGATAAAATTATGATGATACGCAGGGTATTTTACCTGAATTTTCAGAGAAAGGACTTGTTAAAATGAAGCAACTTAAAATCGGCATCATCGGTGCCGGCAGAATCGGTTCCCTTCATGCAAAGTCGATAACATACAATGTTCCGACTGCAACTGTTGTCGGAATCACAGACGTTTTCAAGGCTAACGCCGAAAAAGTCGCTGCAGAGCTCAATATTCCCAAGATTTATAATGATTATAAGGAGATGCTCGCGGACCCCGAAGTTGAAGCAGTTCTTGTTTGCTCTTCAACAGATACTCACGCTGATATAGCTATTGAAGCTGCTCAGGCAGGCAAGCATATCTTCTGCGAAAAGCCCGTTGATCTCACTCCCGAAAAGGTTAATGCAGTTATTGCAGCGGTTGAAAAAGCAAAAGTTAAGCTTCAGGTTGGCTTTAACCGCCGTTTTGACCACAACTTTGCAAATGTTCGCACAATGGTTAACGACGGCAAAATCGGCGATGTTCACATCGTTAAAATCACTTCAAGAGACCCCGCTCCCCCGCCGGCAGAATATTCGGCAGTCAGCGGAGGAATGTTCCTTGACATGACTATTCACGATTTCGATATGGCTCGCTTCCTTGCAGGCAGCGAAGTAACAGAAGTTTATGCAAACGCAACCTGCCTTGTTGACCCCGCAATCGGTGAAGCAGGCGATGTTGACACCGCAGTTATCAGCCTTAAGTTTGCAAACGGTGCAGTCGGTGTTATTGACAACAGCAGACGCGCCGCATACGGATATGACCAGAGAATTGAAGTTTTCGGCAACAAAGGTGCAGCCGTTGCTTCAAACGACACTCCCACAAACGTTGTTTTCATGGGCGACGAAGGTGTTGTTGCTGACAAGCCGCTTTATTTCTTCCTTGAAAGATATATGCAATCATTCAGAGATGAAATGCTGCAGTTTGTTGAGGCTGTTATCGAGGATAAACCCACTCCCACCACAGGCGAGGACGGACTTAACTCAATCCTTGTTGCTCTTGCAGCAAAGAAATCTGTTGCAGAAGGCAGACCCGTTCTGCTCTCCGAAATGAACTAAAAATTAACGCATTGATGAAAGTTTTTTTCATCAATGCGTTTTTTTCTAATTAAAAATCCGCCTTATCATTCGGCTTTAGGCTGAGCTCAACATCTTCTGCCGGAACAAGCTTTTTGCTTGACACGCTGAAGAAGAATCCGCTGTCCGATGCTGCGGCTGAGTATTTATGCCACTGTGTGTCATGATAAATATATTTCTGACTTATTTTTCCGTTTTCAAAAAGCGAAGCAGTAACCTCATCGGCACTGTCATCGGGAGCATAGGCTTGAATGACACTTTTAACGCAGGAAACAAAATCAGCCGCCTTGTCTGTTTGATTGCAGGCAAGGCTTATTTTTTCGGCATCTCCGCTGTCATTGACGGATATTTGAAACACATATTCCGTTGAGTTTAAATCAGAAACAAAGCAAACATAGTCGTTGCCCTCAATAAACTGCTCCGAATTCTCTAAAACAAGCAGTGTGTTGATTTTTGATAAACGCTCAAAAAAAATCCGCGGACTCATTTTTTCCTGCACGGAGCACGCAGAAAGAAGCAAAAGAACGGAAACCAAAGCAAAAATTCTTTTCATTTTTCACCATCAATATTTCTTTTTGATTTTCAGATTAACTGCCGAAATGCCCCCTGCTATGCTGCCCGCCGTAACAGCTGCCATCAGAATAAAAACTCCCGTGCCTACAGAGGCTTTGTTTGCAACAAACAAAACAATCGAGCATATAAGAGCTTGAAACAATCCGCTCAAGGCTCCGTAAGGCATTCCTTTTTCTTTGAGAGGTCTAACCGAAATAAAGCCTCCGACAAAAGCTGACAATGCACCCAAAATTATTCCTGCAGGCATATATGACGAAGCGGCGATATCGGTTTTGAGTGCCGATGCCGCAAAAACAGCCAATAACACAAAAAACAAAACACTTCCGACAACAGAACCTGCAATTATTTTGGTTACATGTGAAGTTTTATTATCATCCCTTCGCGTTTTTTTGGATTTTCCCTGCATAAAAAAACTCCCCTCATATTATCTAATCAATAATATGAAGGGAATCATTAAAGTATTCAAAATTATGAATCGAAAGTGTCGTCCTTTTTCTTTGACTTCTTTCTGTTTTTCTTGCTGTTTTCTGCTGCTTCTTCCATCTTAGCTTTCTTTTCAGCCTCTGCAGCTTCCTTGGCAGCCTGTCTTTCAGCTTCAAGCTTTTCGTTGGCTGTGTTGTTGGTTGAAACAGCCCAGCGTGTAATCTTCATTTTGTTTCTGTCTGCGCCTGTTTCAATGATAAGCGAATCTTCTTTAACAGTAACAACACGGCCCATGATGCCGCCGATTGTTGTGATTTCATCGCCAACCTGAATGTTGTCACGCATATTCTGCTCTTCTTTTTGCTTTTTCTTCTGGGGACGAATCATAACAAAATACATGATTGCAAACAAAGCAACCATCATTATAATCATTGACATAGGGTTGCTCTGCTGTGCGGTGCCGCTTGATGATGCAGCGCCTCCGGCCATCTGAGCCATAAGAGAAATAATATTCATCGGGATAACCTCCAAAACATAATGCATATATTATATATTAACTCTCAAAATTATGCAATATCTAAATCAAAATTTTTACAATTAAATTCTTGTATCAAGCAAATCAACGTATTTATCGTGATATTCTTTGAAAGTTCCGCTGTCAATCGCATCACGGATTTCCTGCATGAGCATATTATAGAAATGCAGATTATGAATAACGCAAAGACGCATGGCAAGCATTTCCTTGGCTTTAAAAAGATGCCTGATATATGACCTTGAAAAGCTGCGGCATGCGGGGCAATTGCACTCGGGGTCAATGGGCAGAGGGTCTTTCTCATATTTTTTGTTGTTGAGATTAATAATGCCCTGTTTCGTGAAAAGATGACCGTGACGCGCATTTCTGCTGGGCATAACACAGTCAAAAAGATCAACCCCCCTGTAAACACCCTCAATGATGTTGCCCGGAGTGCCGACACCCATAAGATAGCGGATTTTATCGGCCGGCATGTGAGGCTCAACGGCGGAAATAATGCGGTACATATCCTCTTTCGGTTCGCCTACGGCAAGGCCGCCGATTGCATATCCGTCAAGGTCCAGCTTTGCAATCTCTTTCATGTGTTCAATGCGCAAATCATCAAATGTGCAGCCCTGATTTATGCCGAAAAGGAGCTGATTGGGATTGACGGTATCGGGCAATGAATTCAATCTTTGCATCTCCGCCTTGCAGCGCTCAAGCCAGCGCGTTGTTCTTGCGCAGGACTCTTTTGAGTATTCATACTTTGCAGGGTTCTCAACGCATTCGTCAAAAGCCATGGCAATGGTTGAACCAAGGTTTGACTGAATCCTCATGCTTTCTTCAGGGCCCATAAAAATGTGCTTTCCGTCAACATGGGACTGAAAGGAAACACCCTCTTCTTTGATTTTTCTGAGTGAAGCAAGAGAAAAAACCTGGAAGCCGCCGCTATCGGTAAGTATCGGCCCTTCCCAACCCGTAAATTTATGAAGTCCTCCCATTTCACGAACAAGCTCATCACCGGGGCGAACATGGAGGTGATAGGTGTTTGAGAGCATAACCTGGCAGCCGATTTCTTTCAGGTCAAGCGCAGAAAGCGCACCCTTAATTGCTCCGCAGGTTGCAACATTCATAAAAGCGGGTGTCTGAACAGTTCCGTGAACGGTAACAAACTCACCTCGCCTTGCGTTGCCTTCTTTTTTTATAAGTTTATACATAAATTATTCTCCGTTATAAATTATCATGGAATCACCCAGGCTGAAAAATCGGTATTTTTCTTCAACCGCTACCTTATATGCATTCATTGTGTTCTCATATCCGCAAAATGCGCTGACAAGCATTATAAGCGTGCTTTCGGGCAAATGAAAATTTGTGATAAGGCAGTCGATGCACTTGAATTCGTAGCCGGGATAGATGAAAATATCCGTCCATCCGTCATCCTCACGGATTTCGCCGCGGAAGGTTGCAACGGATTCAAGCGTTCTGCAGCAGGTTGTTCCCACAGCAAAAACCCTGCCGCCGTTTTGCTTGGTTTTATTGATTAAATCCGCAGTTTCGGTAGGCAGATAATAATGCTCGGAATGCATGTGGTGGTCTTTGATATCATCAGCCTTAACAGGTCTGAAGGTTCCCAAACCGACATGAAGCGTTACAAACCCGATTTCAACTCCCATATCTCTGATTTTCTGCATCAGTTCGGGAGTGAAATGCAACCCCGCCGTGGGAGCGGCTGCGCTGCCCTCTTCCTTTGCATAAACAGTCTGGTATCTGTTTTTATCCTCGAGTTTTTCGGTTATATAGTGCGGAAGCGGCATTTCGCCGACTTTATCTATAACGTCATAAAAATTGCCTTCAAAGCCAAACTTTGCAATGCGGTTTCCGTCGGGAAGAACCTCAATAATCTCCGCAGTCAGAATACCTTTGCCAAATGTGAATTTATGACCGACTCTCGCCTTTTTTCCCGGGCCTGTGATGACCTCCCAGGTATCATAGCTTTTTTGATTGAGCAAAAGAAATTCAACAAGTGAGCCGGTGTCAATTCTTGCGCCGTACATTCTTGCGGGAAGCACCTTTGTGTTGTTCAGAATCAGGCAGTCACCCGCTTTAAAGCAATCCAAAACATCGTAAAAATGTTTGTGGGATATTTCTCCCGTCACCCTGTTCATGGCAAGCAGCCTTGAACTGTCCCTCGGCTCAACAGGGGTCTGAGCAATAAGCTCTTGGGGCAAATCGTAATAAAAATCGCTTCTTTTCATTAAAAATCCTCAAATTATTCTCAAAAATTCCATTATATTTGTATAAATATTTATTTGACTTAATGATGCAATATGTGATATCATCATA
>JAZRIG010000095.1:0-10876 GCA_045645145.1 Acutalibacteraceae bacterium | reverse complement strand
TGAGGTTGAGTCTGTGAGCGATATATACGTTCCTGCGGATAACAACGCAAACGTGGTTGAATATCCCTCAATCATAAAGCTCCGCTATCAGAAAAACGATGCGGATAACGGCAAGCTTCTTGCAACGTTTGAAAAGTGGGGCGACACATATCCCATATATGAAAGCAACGATGATGCCGAAACCTGGCAATACGTCTGCACGGTAAAAGATAACCTGAACGAAGGTTATTGGAACGAGTGGATGCCGTTTCTTTATGAACTGCCTGCAGATATGGGCGATTTTGAAAAGGGAACAATCATTCTTGCCGCAACGTCAATATACGGCGAAGGCGTAACCGACAGTACGATTACCCTTTATTCAAGCAACGATGCAGGCAAATCGTTCAATGCTTTCTGCAACGTTGACAAAGCGGGCGGAACAGAATGGGGAGTTTGGGAGCCTTATTTTATCTATGAGGAAGAAACGGGCAGACTTTTCTGCTTCTATTCTGACGATTCCGACCCCGAGCATTCGCAGAAGCTCGTATATAAATACACAACCGACCTTGTAAATTGGAGCGAAAAATTCGAATGCGTTGCCTGCTCCGATTCTACACTCAGACCGGGCATGGTTTCGGTTACAAAAATGGGCAACGGCGAATATTTAATGGTTTACGAGATGGTCGGTATGTTTGCAAATCCGATTTATTGCAAGAGGTCAACTTCTCTCGATAATTGGGGTGACGTTTCGGATTATGGCAAGATAGTTTCTGCAGGCGGCAAAACTTTCGGTTCATCACCTTATGTTGCTTGGACCCCCGTTGGCGGCGAATGCGGAACGCTCATCGTTGTGGGCAAACATCCTGTCAGAGGCGAAAGCGACACGGGAACGGATATGTTCATCAGTTTTGATTACGGCAAAACCTTTGCTCCGATTGATAATCCCATTCCGTATTCACTTGACCCTTACGAAAGATGCGGTTACAGTCCATCGCTCTTTTTCTCGGAGGACGGAACAACTCTTTACTACGTCAACAATCCTCCGTGTTACGAATCAACCTATAAAATAACGGTTGCGAAAATCAGAATTTCGGAGTAAAATCTCCTCTGAAAATGTCAATCCGAGCGAATTAACAAGCCATGGCAAGTTGTGACAAGCAAAAACAAGATGCTCTAATCACACTCAAGTTCTCAAAGAGATAATTTATCCCGAACGGGGATTATCGAAAGCCCTTGGAATCAGAGCGGTTCCAAGGGCTCTTTTTCTTTTCTGCTATTATATCTATTGAGAAACACAACAAACTGTGATATACTGATTTTGACAATTCGTATCGAGGTGAACAAAATGAAAAAAATTCTGAGCGTGGTGATTGCTGTGATAATGGGTGCATTATCAGCGCCGTTTAGCGCTTTTGCGGCTGAAAACACATTTAAGGTTAACCAAAGCGCAATTGTTATTTCTGCCGATGCTTCGGCAACGGACACCTATGCCGCACAAAGGCTCAAGTATTATCTTGACAAAATCACGGGCAAAAGCATTGAAATTGTTGCAGATGATGCCGATACTGCCGAATATGAAATCTGCATCGGCGCAACAAACAGAGCGGATGCCGACTTTGCCGATTCTGCCGACGGAAGTTACATTATCACCTCAACAGCCGAAAAAATTATCATCTGCGGCGCAGGCAGCAAAGGCACAATAAACGGCGTTTATGCATTCCTTGAGAAATACTGCGGCTGCCATTGGTATGAGTCGCAGGTTATTATTGTTCCCGAAAACAAAGAGCTCACCGTTCCTGCCGATATCAATATCGAATACACTCCGTTTTTTGAATATACGGAGACCGACACCGCAAGCTCCCGTGATATTGAATTCTCGCTTGCAAACGGTCTTACAGGCGGTGTTTACAGAGATTTTACTGCAGAACAGGGCTCGGCGGTTGATTATCTCGGACCTTTCTGCCACACGATGACAACATTTTTCTGCAAATCCGAAACATATTTTGAAGAACACCCCGAATATTTCGCTTTAAGAAACGGCGTGAGATCGCCCAACCAGCTCTGCCTTACCAATGAAAAAGTGAAAGAAATCGTGACGGCAGAGGTGCTTTCTCTCCTTGAAACAGAGCATAACCCCGATGCGGATATTCAGATTGTGTCGCTCACCCAGCATGACAACTTTGATTACTGCCAATGCAAAAACTGCAAAGCGATTGACGACGAAAACGGCTCGCAGTCGGGCACAATGATTGCCTTTGTCAACGAAATTGCGCGCAGGGTAAAGGAACGCGGCTATGACAACGTTGTTTTTGACACCTTCGCTTATCAGTACACAAGAAAAGCACCCTCAAAGGTTGTTCCCCGTGAGGATGTTATTGTGAGGCTCTGTTCGATTGAATGCTGCTTCGGCCATACTCTTGACAACCCTAAATGCGAGCAGAATGTTGATTTTATGAATGACCTGAAGGAATGGGGCAAAATCTGCAACAGAATTTATATCTGGGATTATGTTCACAACTACGCCCAGACTCTGTGCATATTCCCGAATTTCGGAGTGCTTCAAAGAAATGTTCAGATTTTCTATGAGAACAATGCCAAGGGCCTTTATGAAGAGGGTAATTATTACATTGAAAACAGCGATGCCGAATTTGCCGAGATGAGGACATATCTTCTCTCAAAGCTTATGCAGAACCCATATCTTGACTTTGATGCCGAAATGAACGGTTATCTTAACGGCGTTTACGGCCCCGGCGGATGCTATATCAGAGAGTTTATTGATATTATTACGGAGCATGCCGTCACCGACAGCAAGCATCTTTCAATCTATCAAGCCTCGCAAAAAACTCTTTACAAAATGACCTGTGATGATGTTAAAAAATGCAATGAGCTTTGGGAAAAAGCAAAAACTGCCGCTGAAACAGAAGAGCAGCTTGAGCAAATCCGCAGGTCGGAGCTTTCGTGGAGATACTGGAAAAGCGCAAACAGACGCGGCGAATTTTCACGCCTGCAGTTCCCGTATATTTGGATGCACGAGGGCGAAAAGCTCCACGATGATATAAAAGAAATGAATGCCGTCCTTTTCTCGGAGGGCGGAACAAATCTTCTTTCAGACTGCGAGCTGCTCTATCTTTACAGAGAGTCATACAAATGGACTGTTGTTTATGAAGAATGGTTCTGGGATATTCTGAATCCCCTTGCGGTTGATATATACAAAATCCTCGGCAAAATTTATAATTCGTTTAATTGATTTTTCAGTAATTAAAAAGCTCCGCAGAATAATATCTGCGGAGCTTTCTTGTTTTCTCCATAGCAATTCGTTAATGTCACTTTATGAAATCAGTTTTGATTTTATTTTCGGGGATGTCGCGCAGCTCGTATTTTTCGTCGGTGTGGCCGAGAATTATTGCGCAGCAGGGAACAAAACCTTCGGGAAGATTGAGTTCTTTCAAAAGCTCCTCATTGAGCAGTCTGACCGCACCCCATATATGGCAGGAGCCTATGCCAAGTTCGGTGGCGGCGATTGCCATATTCTGGACAAGAATTGCCGCATTCGAAAAGTTAACATTAATGCTTTTGAGGTCGGTTGACGGGATAAGCGACGAAACAAGAACAACAGTAGGGGCGCCGTAAAATGGCCTGTGGCCGCTTTCGCTTTCGCAGTAATCCTCCCACTTGTTCAGATAGTCGCGGTTGCTGATTACGGTGAGATTCAGCGTGTCAAAAAGCGCTCTGCCGACGGGCGCCGCATAAGCTGCTTTGAGAATCCGATTAAGCTCCGATTCGGTTATGTTTTCTCCGTTATATGTTCTGATTGACCTTCTGCTGAAAAGATTTTCAAATGTGTTCATTCTTTAACTCCAATCTGAAGCTCGTCTGCGTATTCTTTCATGGCTTCAATGCAGATTGTTGCAACCTCTTTAACTTCCATTCCGAGCATTTCGCAGCCCTGCTTTATGAGTTCACGGTTGCATTTTGCAGCGAACTTCTTATCCTTGAATTTCTTCATGAAGCTTGAAATCTCCATATCGGTGATGCCTGCGGGGCGCATTCTTGCCGCCGCCTGAATAATGCCTGTAAGCTCGTCAACGGTGAAAAGCGACTTTTCCATATTGGTCAAAGGCTCAACATCGTTTCTGAGCGTGTAGCCATGGGAGAGGATTGCTCGGATTTCTTCATCCGAAACGCCTGCATTCTTGAGAGGCTCTGCGGTGTGGTCAAGATGCTCTTCGGGATACTGCTCATAGTCATAATCATGCAGATATCCTATCGCCATCCAATGCTCCTTGTCTTCGCCGAAATGCTCTGCAAGCCCGCCCATTGCGACCATAACATTTTTTGCGTGCAAAATAAGATGAGGTTCGGTTGTGGTTGTTGCAAGAAGTTCTTTTGCTCTTTCCAATGTCAGCATTTTTATTTCTCCTTTTGGTTCTGTATACGGCAATTCTTTGATGCAAAATCCGTTTGAATCACAGCGTTATTTTATGAGCAAAACCGCTCACAGGCTGTAGCTGCGAGCGGTTTGTTTTTTAAAGCTTTGAAAATCCGTGGCAATTGATAAGCGCATCAAGCTTCTTGCCCTCTTTGCAAAGCGGGCATTCATGCGAAGGGCTGGTGAAATAACCGGGCAAATCCTTGGGATTGAAAACCGAGTTAACCTCATGGCCGTCAATTTCGCTTGCAGTTGCAAAAATTGATGCAATGCCGACAACCTCGCCGCCGTAATATTTAACAGCCTCCATGGCAGCCTTAACCGTGCCGCCCGTGGCAACGGAAACAGCAAGAACAAGAACATGCTTGCTCCTGATCATGGGAACAATGTTGTCCCTGAACAAAAGCTGGGAGCCGCTTGTCATCTCGGGAGTTACAACATAAATTGTCTGATGAGCGTTAATGTTCATCAGATTATGCTTTGTCAGCTCATTTGCAAGGCATGTGCCGACAACCTCTGTGCCGTCAAGGCAAAGAATTGTATCAACAATTTTGGTTGTGTAATTATAGTTGCTGTAAAGTTCCTGTGCAACCGCCTTTGCCTCTGAAAGGCGCGATTTTTGCGCAGCAACGTCGATATAATAGTTGCTGTGAGAATGGTTTGTTGCAAAATGTCCCTGCGCAACGCGCAAATAAAGATTGCTTCTGTTGGTTTTAATTTTGTTTATGTTAGTTGTAGGCATAAAACCCCTCCTTGAACTGATGTTATTCAGGATATACTGTTATTTTATAACAAACTCATTTTAAATACAAGAAAAAAATCAAAAATCGAGCATTATTGATATCAAACACCTTTGACAATGTTGAATCCAACCTTAACCCTGACCTTAAATCTGCCCTTGTTTTCAGGCAAAGACGGAAGGGTGATGCCGTATTTAAATGCGCGTTTAAGAATTTTTGCTGTTTCTTTATTCTCGGTGAAATTCTTTGTCGCAAGCGGTTTTGACCATTTGTTGCCGATTTCTTCATAGCTGTCATAAGTAAGGTCCGCTGCGGGGATTTCGCCGCTGAAAAGATAGTTTGAAGCTTTGCCCATGCCCTTATAATCGCCGACAAGCCATGATATTCCGCTGTCATTAAGCGCGGTCAATGAATATTCCAGATTTTCTTCCGACCTGATTTTGCTGACAACAAACGGCACTCCCCTGCCTTTAAGCTCACGCACTCCGTTAATGAGCGCATCAGTTTCAAACGTTGTGTGGAAGTGAGAATAAAGGCCGTAGGCCACGTTATCGGCATGGTATTCATTCTCAGGCGGCAGGGTATCTGCGCTAGCAGGAGCCTGCATGATAACTATGTGTCTGTCACCGATATTTCGTATAGCCTTATAGATTCTGCGATAGAATTTATAAAGTGTGTCAAGCTTCTTCTCCCAATCCGCCACGCAATGAAGCGGACGGTTGAGCAAATCATAAGCGGCAACAGCAGGCTCATCCTTGTAGTGCGCGGCAACCTGTGTCCAAATCCTGATTACAGAATTCCTTGCCTCAAAAGCCTCCTTGGAAGAATCAAAAAGAATGCTTTTATCACCATTTGAGCATGAGGAGCTGTTGTTTTGAAATCCGGGGGCTGAATGCAGATCAAAAATCACATAGATGCCGGCTTTTTTGCATTTTTCAACAATAAAATCCAGCCTGTCAAAATCAATGTCACCCTTGCAGCTTTCCTTGCGGAAAAGGTAGCGGTAGCGCAAAGGGATTCTGACGCAGTTTGCGCCCAGCTTGCGCAGATATTTAATATCCGAGGGTGTTAAAAATCCCTCATTATATTTTTTGACAAGTTCCCTTGCGCCGTAACGGCCGAATCTGCCCTCAAGTGCGGCAAAAACATCGTAGCTGCGTGCATTGGGTTCAAGGTCAGCCTTTGCGAAATAAAACAAATCGTCATTGAGGTTGATTCCCCTGAGGGAGATATATTCGCCGCAGTCCGAAACAAATCCGCCGTTTTCCGTTTTCAAAAAATCGGCATCTGTTATCGGTCGGGGCGCAGTTGCCTTAACATAGCCGTAAACTGTAGGTATTGCCGCAGCAGCCGCTCCTGCCGCACAACCGGCTGCTAAAATTTTAGCGCTGTCCGTCATTTAATCCCCTCCCTTTTATCTTTAAAAAAATCACAACCGAAGCCCAGACAACAGCAATCCCGATTGCTGCACCCAAGCTGTCAACAAGCCAGTCCGAAATCTGAAAAGCGCGTCCGTCAACAAAAATCTGATGTATTTCATCGCTCATGGCATAAGCCGATGTTATCGCAAATGCCGTCAGCGGCCTTAACCTGCAAAAGGTTTGACTCAGCGCATTGAAAACAAGCACACCAAGGCCCATGAATTCAAGGCAATGCGCACATGTTCTGACAAACTCAACGCTCAGACCCAAATTAAGCAGCAGATTGAAGCTTTCGCTCAGCTGTTGAGACTCTGTTCCCGTCTGCGCCGAGAGAAAAAAGATAACTCCCATGCAAGCCGCAACGGCAACCCATGAAACAATAATAATGATTTTTCGTTTCATCAGTCATACCTCTTTGCTCCGATAAAGGACACCGTGTTTTCAGAATCAAGAATAAATATTCCTTGAGCATCCTCCGCTGTCACAAATCGGCTTGCTCTTGAGTAAAGCGGATAGCAAATTGCCTGCTGCAAAATAAAGTTTTCCGCCGTAAAGCAACCGCCAAGCAGCTCGCTCTCATCCTCCACCTGAAGCAGGCGGGCGATTATCGCATCATATTCCGAGGAATCAAAGCGGAATGCTCTGCCGCCCTTGAATGATGCCAGAAAGTCAACTGCGCTCTCGTAGGGCGAATCTATGCCTGCAAGCGCAATCTGAAAATCGCCGCCCGAAACCGCCTTGTTAATTTCTTCGGCAGTTTTGTTTTCAATATTGATTGCAAGGCTGACACCCATGGTTTGCTGCCATATCTGAAGCTGGCGGCGAACTGCCGAATCAAGCTCTTCGGGGCAAAGCACGGTTATCGGCGCTTTGTTTGCCGAAAGCTCAGCCATTCCCAGCTGCCAAAGCTTTGAAGCCTCTGCCTTGTTGAATTTGATTTCAGGAGTCTGCGAACCCACAGCCGCCCGATAATTCAGGCTGCCTGCCGAACAGTTTTGAGGAACAAAACCGCTCTGAGCCGTTTCTTCGGAAGAAAACAGGCTTCTGTCAATCGAGCTGCAAAAAGCCTTGCGGATATTTACATTTTTTAAATAGGTGTCTGCGCAGTTAAACACAAAGCCGAAAACCGAGTTGGCATTTTCTTTAACAACAACCGCGTTTTCGGGAACATCGCAGTCGGGCGGCAGCAACGCGGCGCTGATTGACTGAGCCGACAGCTTTTGCGCAACCGATGCCGAATCGGAATCAAAGCTGAATGTGACGGATGCAGGCATTGTTTCCTGCTCGCCTGCATACACGTTGTTCTTTTTGATAACAAGCGATGACGATGAATCCCATGCGCTGACATAAAAAGGTCCGTTACAGAGAATGTGCCTTTGTGTCAGGCCGTAGCGTCCGTTTGTGGCATTAAAGAACTCCTCGTTGCAGGGCATGAAAACACTTTCGGTCAGCCTTTTAAGCATGTCGGAGCAAGGCTCCTTAAGCTTTATAACAAGAGTGTGGTCATCCGATGCATGCACGCCGAGCGCCGATGAATCCATTGCGCCAGAATAAACATACGTTGCGTTTTCAATAACAAAAAGCCTGTGAACGCTCGGTGAATCCGTTTGGGGCAAAACGGCCCTTTTCATCGCAAAAACAAAATCGTGGGCAGTTACGGTTTCTGCCGCAAATTTATCATAAAACTCCTGGCCGAATTCACTTTTTATTGCGGAAGTGCATCGCCATTCCGTGCCCTGCTTGAGCTTGAATGTGTATGTTAATCCGTCAGGAGAAACACTCCAGCTTTCAGCAATTCCCGGCAGTATTTCGCCGCTTGAAGAAAGGCGCACCAAACCCTCAAAAACATTGTTTATAACAATCTGTGCGCCCGTGTCGCCTGCATACTGAGGGTCAAGCGTTGCGGGCGAAGCGTCAAGCGCATAGAATATTGAAGCGCCCTTGCCGCCATCCGAGCATGAAGCAAACGAAAAAACAATTAAAAGCGCAATTACAACAGAAAGAAAACGTTTCATTGGTTTTCCTCCATCCATTTTGCAAGCTGGTCAGCAAGCGGATTGCTTGCGGTTTTTTGTTTTGACTGCTGCTGCATAAATTTTGCAACATCCCTCTTGCCTGCGCCCGAGCTTTCCTTTCTCTTTTCAAAATCGGAAAGCTTTTCTCTGTAGCCGCAAACGCAGAAGAACGATTTTTTATCGCCCTCTCCGCGCATTTCAAGCTTTTTGTGGCACTCGGGGCATCTTGCATTAGTGACAACGGAAATGCTTTTGCGATAGCCGCATTCCCTATCCTGGCAAACAAGCATCTTGCCTTTTTTGCCGTTAACCTCAAGAAGATATTTGCCGCATTCGGGGCATGCTTCACGGGTCATGTTATCGTGCCTGTATTTAGCTTCGCTCGCTCTGACCGAAGCAACAAGCGAGGTTGCGTAGGAACGCATTTCCTCAATGAATTTTTTGTTATCCGCGCTGCCCTTGGCAATCAGCAAAAGCTGCTGCTCCCACCTTGCGGTAAGCTCGGCGGATTTTAAATCGGGCGGCACAATTTCAATGAGCTGTTTTCCCTTTGAGGTCGGGAATATCTCCTTGCCCCTTCTTTCAACGCAGAAAGAGTCAAAGAGCTTCTCAATTATATCCGCTCTTGTTGCGGGAGTGCCCAGGCCGCCTGCAGTTTTAAGCGCATTTTTCAACGAGCCGTCGTCAACCTGACCCGTCGGATTTTCCATTGCGGAAAGCAGAGTTGCCTCTGTATATCTTGCGGGGGGTGTTGTTTTGCCGGCAACAAGGCGAACGCCTTTCGGGAACACGGGCGCACCCTGCGACAAGGCAGGCAGATTTTGCGCCTTCACGTCATCATCGCCGTCATCATCCTCCGAAAGAGAGGAATCATAGAGAGCCTTCCAGCCTGCGGACTTAACAGACTGACCCTTTGTGTAGAATTTATGCTTGCCGATTGTTATTGTGACCTGCATTTCGTCATATTCAAACGGCGCACTCAACACGGCAATAAAACGGCGAACAACCAAATCATAGATGTGCCTTTCCTCACGCGAAAGCTTGTTCAAATCAACATACTGCTCTGTCGGAATGATTGCATGGTGGTCGGTAACTTTTGCATCGTTAACGATATATTTAGTGGGAATCGGCTTTGCGCGCAAAACGGCATTTGCCGCATCCTTATAAGGGCCAACCGCTATCGCTCTCAAACGCTCGGGCAGAGTTGCCGCAACATCCTTTGTTATATAGCGTGAATCCGTTCTCGGATAAGTGAGCAGCTTGTGCGTTTCATAAAGGCTCTGCATGAGCGAAAGGGTCTGCTTTGCGGAATAGCCGTATTTTTTGTTGGCATCCCGCTGAAGCTCCGTCAGGTCATAAGCCGCAGGAGGGGCTTTGAATTTATAGGTCTTTTTCACTTCGGAAAGGACTCCCCTTTTGCCCTTCACATCATCGGCAACCGCTTGCGCCGCAGCAGCATCGAAAAATCTTGCCTGACTGCGTGAATCTTTATATATGGCGGAAAAACCGTCAAAATCAGCTTTAACAGTGAAATAATCCTTGGGCCTGAACTTGAGAATTTCTTCCTCGCGCTTAACTATCATTGCAAGGGTCGGAGTCTGCACTCTTCCTGCGGAAAGCTGGGCATTATGTTTGCAGGTGAGCGCACGGCTGACGTTAAGGCCGACAAGCCAATCCGCCTCCGCCCTGCACTGCGCGCTTCTGTAAAGATTATCATACTGCGATGCGGGCTTGAGCGCTGCAAATCCCTCTTTGATTGCCTTATCCGTCTGTGAAGAAATCCAGAGGCGCATCATGGGCTTTCTGCAATTGGCTTTTTTGATTATCCAGCGGGCAACAAGCTCGCCCTCACGGCCGGCATCGGTTGCAATAACAACCTTGTCAACCTCGCTGCTGCCGAGCAGAGAGCTGACAGCCTTGAACTGCTTTGAGGTTTGGCCGATAACAACAAGCTTCATGCTTTTTGGCAGCATGGGCAAATCCTCCATGCGCCAGGTTTTGTATTTATTGTCATAGGCCTCGGGGTCAGCAAGAGTTACCAGATGACCCAAAGCCCAGGTGATTATATATTTATCGCCGATTATGCAGCCGTTGCCGTTCTTTTTGCAGCCGAGAACGCGTGCAATATCCCTTGCAACAGACGGCTTTTCGGTTAAAACAAGAGTTTTTGACAAAAAAATCTCTCCATTCGCCTTTATACTATTCCAAAATATATGATATCAAAATATATATTATTTTATTTTCTTAAAAGCAAAATAAAGAAATTTAATATTTATTTTTTTGAAAATAAAT
>JAZRIG010000094.1:0-37600 GCA_045645145.1 Acutalibacteraceae bacterium | reverse complement strand
CGGAGACAGGACTTGAACCTGCGACCTCCGGGTTATGAGCCCGACGAGCTACCAACTGCTCTACTCCGCGATATCTGTTTCTTAAGTGCTTTATAATTATACACGCTTTTTAGAAAAAGTCAAGGGGTTTTTACGAAAAATATCGGCAAAATTAAATTTCTCATCTTCTGATGATATTATATCGCATTTTGCATAAAAATATTACCTGTTTTTTGTGAAAAGGTGAAATCATTTTTCGGTTAATTGACACCAATATAATCTATATGGTATTATTTTATTAATATTTTTAAGGAAAGAGAGATGTTGAAATGCACTCTGATTCAAATGCGGCTGTTCAGCAAGAACAGTTGCCGGCCAGAGAAACAAAGCGCCTTGTGCGTCCGCGTGAAATCGCAGCCTTTGCGCTAACATCTTACGGCATCAACAATCTTACCAGTTTTATCGGTTCAACAAAGCAGTATTTCATGATGAGCTTTCTTGGCCTTTCGGGAAAAGAATTCGGCTTACTCGGCACGGTTTCCACAATCTGGGATGCTCTTGATGACCCGATTTCCGGAGTTGTTATTGACCGATGCCGCACCCGTTGGGGAAGGTTGCGTCCGTTCCTGATTTTTCCGATGCCTTTTTGGGCGATAGCATCAATACTTTTCTATATGATACCCGAATCTTTTTCGGGCGGGCAGCGATTTATATATGCGTTGGTTACAACCATTATTTACGGAATCGGTTTTTCCTATCTCAGCGGTTGGGAATTGCTGCTTTATAACATAACTCCAAACACAAACGAACGAAGCACGTTGATTGCAACCCAAAAGTTTATGAATCTTTTTACCTGGCTGCCGTCGCTTGTTCCTGTTTTTGTTGATTTTGTTCCCGGTGTAACCAAGAATAAAATCACTCAGCCCGAAGTTTATTCCGGATTTTCGATTTTCTTCGTGCTGATAGCGGTTATCGGCGCTGTTTACGGCTTTTTTGTTATGCGTGAAAGGGTATCGATAGCAACAAAAGAAGAGATGCAAAATACGAGCTTTTGGAAGTCGGCAAAGTCAATTTTAACCTGCCGTCCGCTTGCTGTTTTGCTGATTTCAAACTTTTTTGGCGGAATCAAAGGCGTTGGCGGAGCATCGGAGGATTTCTTCTGGCTCAATTGCACGGGCAGGCTTTCCAATCGATTGCTTTGCAGTCTTTTTACGGGAATTCCGAATTATGTAATAACTCCCGTTGCCCCCGCGGTAATCCGTAAATTCGGTTTAAGAACAACTGCGGTTTCTGCCGGCCTTTTCAGCGGTATTGCATATACTTTACTCTATTTTATCGGATACAAACCGACCGGAAATTATTGGCTTGATTTTGCCATCGTTACAATCGGTCTTACGGTTTGCGGACTGCCCAATCATGTTATGGGCGTTTGCGACCCGCTTCTTAAGGGCGATATGTATGATTATCTTGAGTGGCAGACAGGCATTCGAAACGAGGGCATTGTTAACGCGGTTTCAAGCTATGTCAACAAGCTTTCATCCAGCGTTCACGCATTGCTTTCAGGTGTTGTTTTTGACTGGATTAAATTCACACCGCAAAAGGATGCTTTCGGCAATGTTGTTCCTCATACTGACCCGAAGGTATTGCAGGGAATATGGGGTATATTCTGCCTCGCACCCGCTGCGGCAAGATTCGGCTACGGACTTTCGCTTTTGCTGTTTAACGTTCACGGCAAAACCAAGGAGCGCATGCTGATTGAGTTGGCTGAACACAGAAACTCAAGGTCCGAAGCAAAAAAACTTGAATTAACCGAAAGTACAGGTAGTTAAAATGATTGATTTTAAAAATTTCCGTTTGTATTTTAATGGTGTAGACGGTGAAAAAGCCGCAGGTCTTTTTGCTGATGAAATTTTTATGAGAACAGGAACAAGGCCTGAAATCAGCTTAAAAGAAGATGCAAACTTTTGCTTTTTAACCGATATAAGCGTGCCGCGAGACGGTTTTGAGATAGCTGTAAATGCTTCTTGCGTTTGCGTTTCTGCAAGCGGAATAAGGGGCTTTATATACGGCTTTGGCATGTTTTTAAGAAAAATAGTTTCTGTTTGCGGTGTTCCGGCTCTTGCGGAGGATATTTCCGGAGTTTATAACCCAGATAAGAGAATAAGAGGCCATCAGGTTGGATACCGAACAACTCCTAACACCTATGACGCCTGGAGCTACGATGACTATCGCCGTTATTATCTTGATATGATGTTTTTCGGCACCAATACCGTTGAACATATTCCTTATGAAAAGGGTGTTTCGCGCCGCAACAGACTGATGAAATATGACGAAGAAGAGTTCCTTGTCAAAGCTTCTCAAATGGCGGATGAATTTGACCTTGATGTTTCTCTCTGGCATCCGAATAACGATAACGAAACCGTTGAACAGGCAGCAGAAAGAAGAGGCAAGCTGTACGAAACCGTGCCGAGGCTTGATGTTGTTTTTCCGCCCGGAGGTGACCCGGGTGAGTTTTATCCCGATGAATTTGTATTAAGATGCAAAGAGATTTCAAAGGCTCTTAAAAAGGTTCATCCGAATGCACAGATGTGGCCTTCGGCTCAGCAGCCGCATTCCATTCCCACCTGGGGCGAAGAATTCATTGAAGAAATGGAAAAGCTGCCGGAAGAGATTGGCGGCGTTATTCACGGCCCGAACCATGCGTTTGACCTTGAAACCCTGCGCCGCCGACTTCCTTCAAAATATCCGATAAGGCTTTATCCTGATATTACTCACAACGTACGCTGTGAATATCCTGTTCATTTTGACAGGGACGATTGGCATTTTGCTCTTACAACGGGATTGAGCCGTGAATGCACAAATCCGAGACCCCGTGAATATCGCCACATCCATCGCCTGACGCGCCGCTATGTGGTTGGTTCGGTCAGCTATTCGGAAGGTGTGACCGACGATGTCAATAAAGCAGTCTGGGCGGATATGGATTACAACCCCGACTGCGATTTAAGAACAACGCTGCTTGATTATGCACGTTTGTTTTTCTATGGTGCGGATTGCGAAACCATCGCAGACGGCATATTGGCACTTGAGCTTAACTGGCAATGTGACCCTTCGGAGAATCCGACAATTGACAGAACGTTTGAAACTTTTGAACGTCTTTCGGCTGACTATCCGTTTCTTAATGAGAATTGGCGATTTTTGCAGCTTCTTATGCGTGCAAAATGCGATTGGGTGATTCGTCACAGACGTGTTTTCGAGCTTGGCCTGATTAAACTTGCCGAAAAAGAAATAAGAAACGGCAGCCTTGAAAATGCACAAAAAATCCTTGAAACGGATTTTGATGAAGAATATAAAAAGCAGCGTGAGGATATAACTGCCCTTGCTCAAAAGCTTTTTGAGCTTATCGGTTTGCAGAGCGATATTGAAAACTACTGCGCCGATAACTGGGAGAGGGGTGCGATTCTTGAAACGATGGATTTGCCTGTTACGGACAGAAAATGGCTCCTCGGCAGACTCGATGTTGCGAAGAACGCTGAAACAATGCAAAAAATTATTGACCGCAACAAAGTTCGCAGCGATGAATATTATTTTTCCGTTGCGCTTAACGGCCTTGAAGAATGCGGAGTTTTGCAGACCGGCGAAGTTTATATGAATTTTCAGGGTGACAGGCCCGATGTCAATACTGGCAACATGCCTACCGCGATGTTCAAAGTTTATGATAACCTTACTTTCAAATGCAAAGTCGGCGGATTGGATTATGACGGCGACTACAAGCTCAGGATATCCTTTATGAGCAAGAAAAATGCCGCTCTCAAAGGGCACAAGATAACCGCTAACGGTGAGGTTATATATGAGGGTGCGCAGTTTGGCGGAGAAACGGACGAAGAGTTTGACCGCATTATGCTTGCTCCGAATTTTGAAACCGCAAGCTATGTTATCCCCAAATCCGTTATTCATAACGGTTGTGTGGATTTGGAATTCAGCGAGCCTGTTATGGGTGTTATGTTCTGCGAATTCTGGATAACTCACGAATAACACTTGTTTATAATATTCCAGAATAAAAAACGAAAGGAAAACAGTTATGTGGTTAGTAATTAAAACAATTATTTCTCTTTTTATTTCGCTTATGCTTACTGTATTTCCCAACAGCGCATTTCTCAAAAGCTTTGATGCTCTTGAGCTTGCAACAGAGAGGGAAGACTGCCGCCTGAACGCCTCCATTGTTTCTGATGTTCACATCGATGTTGAGTGGCCTATCGGCGAATGGATTTGGGCAAACGGGCTCAACGACCTTGAGCGCTCGGTTGACACCATTGACGCTCTTATCGTTTCCGGCGACCTGACAAACTACGGTGATGGCCCCTCCATGGAAAGCTTTTTCCGTATTATGGCGGACAGTCCCTGTGCTGAAAACTGGGTTATCGCAATGGGTAACCACGATGTAGGCCATGTTGAGGACACAACTCAGGAGGGCGCAAGACAGAGATTTGCTGACCTCTATAATGAGCTTAATCCCTCGGGTCAGCAGATTGATAAGGCATATTACAAAATGGATATCAACGGCTACCGTTTTGTTGTTCTTGTTGACGACGGCGAGGATACATGGGACCACCCCGATATGGCAGAGGAGCAGTATCAGTTCCTTGACGATGCTCTTGCCGAAGCAGCTGACAGAGATTTGCCTATGTTTGTTGTGTGTCACGTTCCTGTTGAGGGCGTTAATGGCCAGGATAAGATTTGGGAGGACGGTGGACTCGGCGACTGCAGCGACAGAGTTCAGTCCATTCTCGAAAAATATGAAAACGTGTTTTTTATCAGTGGTCACGTTCACACAGGCATCAACGGACCTCTTGTTGAAAATGCTTTCGGCTTCTCATGCGTTGAAACAATCAACGGCGTTAACTACATCAACCTGCCCACATATATGATTGTTAACAGATACGGTGTTCCTTGGGGCGGCATGGGCTTCCAAATGGAGGTTTATGACGATGAAGTTCTTTTCAGAGCAAGAAACTTCGGCTCTTCAAAATGGTATCCCGTTTATGACCACAGCGTTCCTGTTGTATAAAAAATATCGGCTGTCGGAGAAATCCGACAGCCGTTTTTTACTGTTTGTTGCTTCTTTCCAAAAATTCCTTATAAAGCTTTTCTTTGTATTCATCCGTGTATTCATAACACCAAAGATTGAAAATTCCGTTGAAATCCTCAAAGGTTTCGTCGGGGTGTATTTTTGTTTGTCCGTAAACATAGGGCAGGGCAATTTCAACCGTGCCGTTTGATGCAATGTGATATTCCTTTGCAAGGGCTATGGCAACTCTGTTTGCTTCCTGCCTCGGCAGCTCTTCGTCAAACTTTATTTCCGTTATCGGGAAGAGGGCGCATTCTGCGTTTGCAAGGCGGTAAAATTCGGGTGAAGTGCCCGAATGGCCGTGGTGTGACATCTGAACAACGTCGCATTTAAGATAATCGCCGTATCGTCCGACAAGAACTTTGTCGCTTTTTGCAGAGCAGTCGCCGGGGAATAACACTTTGCCGCCTTCCGCAAACATCATGAGTGCCGTTGAGGTGTTGTTGAAATCCTCAAACGACTCGGGATAAACATCTTCGTGAGTGCAGAGGGTAACAAATTCGAGGTTGCGCACAAAGAAATGCTGACCCGTGTGAAGAATAACTTTTTTTATGTCGGTGTTTTCTTTCATAACTCTCTCAAAGCGGAGTGTCATGTTAAGATTAACCTCGCCCCAGTATTTGTAATCGCGGTGATAAGCATCGGGGAAGTTATAATAAACGGTTTCGATGTCTATTTCGTTTTTGTGAAATTCAATAATATCGAGGAATTTGGCAATGTGATCTTCGTGCGCGTGGGATAAGAACCAGCCTGCAACAACAGGCTTTTGGCCTCCCGAAAGCTTTGTTAAAAACTCGATTATTCTGATGTCATCGTTAACAGAATACATGTGTGCGCTGTCGATGACAAAAAAGCTGCCGTCGCAGCAACGGATTATGTAACACATGCCGCAGTCAATCAGAGCATGGTCAACCTCAAACTGCCAAAGTGTCGTGGCACATTTTTTTGCGCATTTTTCAGGCTGCGTGCCATAGTATTCGCTTACAGGGTCGGCAACAATGCGCATCTTATGCTCGCTCTCGCAATAGTATATATGAAGCATAACCCTGCCGCTGTATGTTTTGTGGTAATTCTCTTTGACATCAAAGCTGTCAAACAATGAAAAACCGCTGTTTTCAACCGCGGAGCACTCTTTATTAAAATCCTCTTGTGTGCAGTTTTCAAAAATCAGCATGTATATGCCTTTGCTGCAGTGATATTCGTGTGAATAGGCGATTTCGGGGAGGGGAATGCCGTTAAATATGCTGTTCATATCATTTGCTCCTTTGAGCTTTGGTTTTTATTAATTATATCATCAGCGCCGATGATTAACAATAGCAAAATATAAAAACATATTGTGAATTTAATTCCTGCCTGCTTGCGCAGATTCAAAGAGTGTGATAAAATTTAAATGTAATCAGAAGGGGAGTGATAATATGAAAAGAATAATATCTGTTTTAATTTGTTTTTCTGTTGTTATATCCTGCTTCGGATTGGGCGCTCATGCAGAGAATAACAAAAAAAGTGACCCCATTATTCTGATTTCAGGTTTTCTTTGCTCCCAACTTTATATGAACTATGCGGCCGATGATGAAAAAAAGGTGTGGTTTTTTGAAGCCGATACGATAATCGACCGAATCGGTGATGATTTTTCCGCCTTTGCCAAAGGCTTTGCAGGACTCGCTTTGGGAAAAACCGAAAAATTGGGTGTAACTCTTGGCAATGCCGCCGGTGCAATTCTTGAGGATTTAAGATGTAATCCCGACGGCAGTTCAAAATATCCCGTTTCACACTATCCGAATAATCCCGCATATTCAAACATAAAATATATGCTTGAAAACGGCAAAGAAGAAAACATGTATGAAAAAAAGTTCTGCAAATATCTTGCGAGTATTGCAGATGCATCGGAAATATTCTGTTTTCAATATGATTCCCGTTTTGATGCCGTAACAATTGCAGGTCAGCTTAATGATTTTGTTGAACAGGTGAAAGATTACACAAATTCCGATAAGGTCAGAATTTTTGCGTTGAGCTTTGGCGGATTGATTTCTGTATCATATCTTTATCTTTATGGAGATTCAAGCGTAAGCAAGCTGATAATGAGCGTTCCCGCGCTTGGCGGAACGAATATTCCCGAACGGCTGTTTAGGGGCAAGATTGATTTATCAATTGAGGAAACAGTCAAGTTTTTTGAAACCATTCTCGGCAGCGAAAGCAACATAGCGCGGATTTTTGAGTATGACAGCGTTGACAGGCTTAACGAAATTATTTCAATTGCAAGTGACGGAATGAGAAGTGCTTTAAAATATTGGGGCAGCATTTGGTCGCTTTGTTCGGTTGATTCTTATGATGAATTGAAAGCGGAATTTCTTGATCCTGTGGAGAACGCAGCATTAATTGAAAAAACAGATAAAATTCATTATGAAATAATGCCTGCTGTTTCTGAAATATTGAAGAATGCTCAAAAGAACGGCACAGATGTTGCGGTTCTTTGCGGAACGGGAAGCCCTCTTGTTATCGGTGGGGAGCTTAACGGCGATTATATCTTGCCTGCAAGTTCAGTCAGCGGCGCGTTATGCGCGCCTGAAGGCAAAAGATTTGCCGACGGATATACAGGAATCAAAACTGCGTGTAATAATCCCGCTCATAACCATATTTCACCCTCCATGCAGATTGATGCCTCAAGCGCATACCTGCCTGAAAACACCTGGTTTATTGAAGGACAGTATCATGGCCAGTATTATTACGAAGAATATACACGCTCGCTTGTAACTAAGCTTCTTTTAACCGATGAAATAAAGGATGTTTATTCATCGCCTGAATATCCGCAGTTTGAATATTCAAATAATGCATACCGTAATATTCACGTCAGATTCAACTCAAGCCCGAGCGGTTATCTGAACTCGGAAGATACTGCATTGTTTGTTGAAAACACTTCAAAAGACAACCGCATAAAAATTCTTGCGGTTACGGCAAACGGAGCAGACCTTAGTTTTGATGTTTCGGATGCAGAAATGCTTGCACCGTCAGAAACGGTTGCAATCCCGTTCAGGGGTGCTGTAGGGGATAAGGGCTCAACTGCAGCGCAAATAACCGTCAGTTATATTGAAGTCGGCAGCATAAATCCGTTTTGTGTTTCCGAATTTTCGGTTATGATTGATAACGGTGAAGGCGAAGGTGACGGAGGTTTTGTGCCGCTGTCTTTCAAGAGTAAGTTTGAAACATCAATTCCAGATTGGCTTTGTAATTTTCTTGAGAGAGCATCTCTGCGCCAAGGTGTTGAATGCATCTATAATGCAATTCTTTCTGTTATAAGAAAATAAAAAACAGCCTTCTTCGAAAATGAGGAAGGCTGTTCTGTTATTTATCGGTTAGATTTTTAATCCATTTTTTACTTTTGAATCTGTAAAGGCTTAAAATTGTTTTGGGGATATCCTCGCACAAATACATTGCAAGAATAAGAAAAATAAAATCAACCTTGACAAAAATGCCGAGAATAACAACCACGGGAACACCGAGAAGATAGACTGACAGGCAGTCATAAAGTATGCCGATTTTTGTGTCTCCGCCTGCTCTGAAAGTGCCGACTATCAAGGTGTAAGGAATATTTCTTATCGGCAGCCAGAGGCAATAAAGAAGAATTAACTGCGAAGCAAGGTCGAATGCGGCCTGAGTTTCAATATTAAGAAGAGAAAGAATGGGATTTTTTGCAAAAATCAATGCGGTTCCCGTTATGATTCCGATAATCGGAGTCATGATAACAAACTTTTTTGCAAGCTTGTATGCCCCGTTTTCGTTGCCTTCGCCAATTGTTTTTCCCGTCATGATTGAGCAGGCATGGCATATACCAACGAAAAATACAAAGGCGATTTGTTCAATGGAATTGAAAATTGTGTATCCGGCATAGGCTTCGCTGCCTTGCCTTGCAAAAACCATTGCATAGATATTTGTTCCGATTGCCCAGGCAACTTCATTAAAAACAACCGGCAGACAAACTATTGCAAAACGGCGGAAAAAGGCGCCGCTCAGCTTGAAAAATTCTCTTATACGAGCATTGAAAATATCTCTTGAAGTCCGTAGGACGATGAATAACAGCAGGCTTTGAAAAGCGGTTGAAGTAAGTGTTGCAATGGCAGCGCCTCTGATTCCGAGGGCAGGGAAGCCGAGTTTGCCGTTTATAAGTATGTAATTGAACGTTGTATTTACGGCAACTGCCGCAAATGATGTTAAAAGCGGCGGATTAACTCTTTCTGTTGCGCGCAATGCCGTGCATGACATTTGATTGAATGAGCTGAAAATGCCCATAAATGCAACAATGCGCATATACTGCGATGCCGCGTCAATAACAGGCTGTTCGTTTGTAAACACTCTTATGAGGAGCTGCGGAAAGAAAAACATTGCAAGGTTAAAAACAACGGCAACAGCAGTGCCGAAAATAAGTGCAATGCCAAAGGACTTTTTTATGTTGCTTTTTTCTCTCGCTCCCCAAAACTGAGCTATCATGGCTGCAGAGCCGGAGGATATGCCGAAATAAAAAAGATTCATTAAAAAAACCCATCTTGACGAAACTCCGACGGCAGAAACAACAACATTGCCGAGCTTTGTGACCATTGCCGTGTCAATAAGTTGCGCACAGGAAACGAGAAGCTGCTGCAAGGCAATCGGCAGGGCAAGCTTTGCCATATTTTTGAAAAAATTTGTGTTCATTAATTTAATTCAACTTTCATTTTGTTTAACAAATAGTAAGTATATTTATAAAACTATAAAATGTCAATGAAATATATAAATTATTTTAAACTCTTTTATTATGTGCTATTGATTTTTAATATTGACTGCGATATAATACAAAATTAAGAGAAACTCAAAATTTACAAGAAGGTGTTTATTTATGTCACAGTATAATGAATTTTCCGGCGTTTATTCCTTGCTTCTCACTCCTTTTAATTGGGATAAAAGCATCGATTACAAAACTTATGAAGAATATGTTGCCTGGCAGGCAGCTTTTAAACCTCAGCATCTTTTTGCTGTTTGCGGTTCTTCCGAAATGATGGAACTCACTGTTGAAGAAAGAATCAAGTGCGCAGGCCTTGCTGTTAAGAATTCAAACGGTGTTCCTGTTTTTGCAACAGCAAACCTTGCAACCGATTTTAACGATCAGATTGATGAAGTGAAAAATCTTGAGCAGCAGGGTGTTTCGGGCCTTGTTTTCGTAACCAAGGGTATGTGCGATAAGCCTGCTGAAATTTATGATTATTTAACTTCCCTTGCTTCCCACACGGAGCTTCCCATCATGCTTTATGAGTTCCCCGGTCTCAGACCTCATCTTATGGATTCCGTTACTTACGGCAAGCTTGCCGAAACCGGTAAATTCATCGGCATCAAGGATACAACCTGCAAAATGCCTGAAATTGAAGCTAAAATTGCTGTTCAGGGCGATTCGAATGTTCTTCAGGCAAACATTCCTTTCCTTTATGATGCATATCTCAAGGGCGCAAGAGGCGTTGTTGCAACTCCCACTTCATGCGGCGCAGGTCTTTTTGTTAAAATGTGGGATGAATTCACAAAGGGCGATCTTGAAGCAGCAAGAAAGACTCACCAACACATTATTTCTCTTGATAATGCAATTGATTCCGGCTTCTGCGCAAGTGCAAAATATCTTGTCGGCCTTCAGGGTATCAATATGAAGCAATACACAAGAGGAAACCACAACCTCGGCCCCGCAAGACTTCGCTCAATTGAAGTTTGGTATGACTGGGCTAAGGAAGAGGGCATCCTTGACTGATAAAATACTTATTTGACGGAGGAGTCTATGAAAAAACTCAGAGCCAATGTGTGCGCTGTTACGCACGCTGGCAGAATCCGTAGAGAAAATGAAGATAACTACAATTTAAACGGCAGGATGACCTCAACGGGCGATTTGCGCAAGGGTTCTGCCTTTGTTCAAAGCATGTCAGAGCCCTTTCATCTTTCTGTTTGTGACGGAATGGGCGGAGAGAGCTACGGCGAGCTTGCTTCCGGCATAGCGGTTGAAACAATTGCCGCCCATGCAAACAATGTTTATGAAAGCGGTGAAGATTTCAGCTTTGCCATTTCTAATTGTTTGGATGATGCCAACAGCAGAATCTGCGCCGAAATCAATGCCAGAGGCAAAAGAATGGGAACAACCCTTGCGGCAATTTATGCAGTTAAGGGCAAGATAATTTGCGTAAATATAGGTGACACAAGAATATATCATTATTCCAAGGGTGTTTTTGAACAAATCAGCTTTGACCATACCCATGCGCAGACAATTGTTGATGCGGGTCAGGTTTCGCAGGATAATATAAACCAAATTCCCGATGCCAAAAGGCTTACACGCCATCTGGGAGTGTTTCCGGAAGAATCAGGTCTTTCACCCAACATCAGCGTTATAGAGGATGTTGACGACGGCGATATCGTTCTTCTCTGCAGCGATGGTTTAACAGATATGCTTGGGGACGATGAAATAACCGCGATTCTCTCAACAGGCGAAAGCTCGCAGGATGTTGCAAGCAAGCTTATCCGCGCCGCTCTTGAAAGAGGCGGCAAAGATAACGTAACAGTTATGGCGGCATTTATCAATGTTGAAGAAACAGCGATTTTTGCTCCTATAGCAGCCGCTATGGTTGGAGATACCGATGCTGATTATGAGGAAGAATACAGAAACAGCTACGGCTCAAATCAGGTTCCCGATGAAGAAAATCCCGTTTCACCTTATGCCAACGCAGATGCAAGAGCTTATGTTAAGCCGATGGATAAAACCAAAATAATGAAAATTGTCGGCATAGTGCTTGCCGCTGTTATTGTTGTTTTGATAGCGGCGTTGTTTATAAAAGCGGTTGTTAACGGCAATGAAAAAGAGGAAGAAACAACTACCACTACATATTCAATAACATACCCTGTTTATATTCCTCCCACTTATCAGCAGGAAATAACAACATGGCCTGTTGAGTCCACATCCGAAACAACCACTGAAACAACAACCGAATCCACAACTGAGTCCACCACAGAAAGAACAACACGTAAGAGGACAACAACAACCAAAAAGAGAACCACCACAACAAAGAAGAGAACCACTACCACCAAGAAACCGTCGACCACAAGCAGGCCGACTACCACAGAATCAAACACAACCACAACGGTTCCTTCAACAACCGCTGCATCAACAACAGAAACTGCTACAACAACAACGGCAACGACCGAAAGCAGCGCAACCACAACAACGGTTCCCACGGCAACAACTTCGGCAACACAGCAGGAAACAACAAACAACGGTTTGCAGGGTGTTTTGGATTCATTCTATATTACCGACCCTAACACAGGTGAAATAATCCGATAAAAAATCAGCCGCATCATTTGATGCGGCTTTTTTATGCGATAAAGATATAAATTATTTTATTTTTGAAATTGACCAGGCGGCAATATCTTCATAAACCTGCAATCTGTTAACTTCGTTAAGTATTTCATGACGCATGCCGGGATACAACCTGAGTGTAACGTCTTTTTTGCCCGCTTCTTTCAAATCGTTATAGATTTGTTTGATTCCTTTTCCGTATAAGCCGACAGGGTCATCTTCACCCGAGGTAACAAGAATGGGAATGTTTTCATCAAGCTCGGCATACCAAGCCTTGCCCGAAACCGTGTTAAGAACGGTGAAAAGATCTTTATATCCTGCAGCTGTGAAAAGGAAGCCGCAGTATTTATCGGCTATGTATCTGTCAACCTGTTCATGGTCGGTCGAAAGCCAGTCAAACGTGGTTCTGTTTTCTGTTTTTTTGTTATATGCGCCGAATGCGAGCTTGTCGATAAACTTGCTGCGGTGTTTGATGCCCTTTGCTTTTGCAATCGCATCGGCAAGCAGAATTGCAATCGGTGCGGCGGGATTTTTGCCGCTTGAACCGCAGAAAACAGCGGCTTTGATTCTTTTATCCTTGCCGTATCTGCGGATATATTCCCTTGCGATGAATGAACCCATGCTGTGACCGAAAAAAACAATCGGAAGCTCGGGAAGTTCGGATTTGATAAGTTCTGTAAGCGTTCGTTCATCCTCAACAAAAGTGTTCCAGCCGTCAGATTCGCCAAAATAGCCGAGGTCATCGTCGCTGTTTATCGATTTGCCGTGGCCCACATGGTCATCAACCAAAACAGCAAAGCCTTTTGAACAGAGATAATTTGCAAAATCTTCATAGCGTTCTCCGTGTTCAGCCATGCCGTGAACAATCTGAAAAATTGCTTTCGGATTTTCAGGCATCCAGCATCTTGCAAAAACATCGGCAACACCTGATTTTGACGGAACGGTGTATTCTTTTCTGATAACTTCCATTGCGGCAGCTCCTTTCGGGTCAATAGATAAATTTTTTTAATCTTTTTCTCAAAGTTATTCCTATGCAGGATGCGGCGGTTATTTTGAAGGCATCGCCAATCAAAAAAGGCGCAACGCAAACTGCAAATGCCGTCAGAAAATTGCAATCGGTAAAATACATATACCACAGTGTTCCTGTTGCATAACAAGCAAGTGTGCCCAAAACCATGCTTAAAGGATAAATAAATTTTTTGCTTTCGAATTTATCGGTCAAAATTCCTGTGATTGCGGCACAGGGGATATAACCGATTATGTATCCGCCTGTAATTCCCGCAATGCATTGAAATCCGCTTGAAAAAGCAGAAAAAACAGGTAAACCTGCGGCGCCTAACATAATATATATAATAACAGCAGGTACAGCGTGTTTGGTGTTAACGGTGCAAGAAACAATATAAATTGCAAGGGTTGCAAGTGAAATCGGAATCGGGCCCAACGGCAGCGAAAACGGTGCATTCACGCAAATAACGGCGGCAAGAATGCCTATTACGGCTGACTTTTTTGTTTTCAAAACAATTACCTCATATTATGTATGTGCGTTTGATGTTTTTTGTTGTTTCTACATCAATTTTGATTTGGCAATGCTTATATGCAGCGAAAATTGCACCGATTTCAGGAGTGAATTCAATAAGCTTTGTGTTGCCGAATCCTTTCTCGGAAAGAGCATTGCAAAAACAATCTCTGAAAATTTTGTTGTTTTGGAAAACGCCGCCCCAAAGACCTATAGGTATGTTGGGATTTGCTTGCTCCAAAAGCGCCAGAGCTGTCAGCGAAAGCTCCTTTGCCTCTTTTGTTATGATGTCGGCAGCAACTTTATCTCCGCTTTCGGCGCAGTCATTAACAATCTTTGCAAAAGCTGCCGTAATTTTTCTGCTGACAGTTTTTTCATAATACAACTCAATTAAATCATATATATTATTTATCGAAAAATATTTGAGACATTCGCTGAGCAGGGCAGTTGACGGCGCGCTGTTTTCGGCGGATTTTATTGCGGACTTTATTCCCGAAAGGCCGATTGCATATCCGCTGCCTTCATCGCCCAGAATATATCCCCAGCCGCCTGTGTGGCTCATGCTGCCGCTTTTATCCCGCATAACCGCCATAGAGCCTGTACCGCTGATAATGCAGGCGCATTCTCCGCCGGCATTCATTGCCTCAAGTGCAACAAACAGGTCGGAATCCATTATTATATGTTTACTTTCTATTATGCCTGCACAGAATCTTTCTGTTTCTTCTTTATCTGCTCTTTCGTTGAGAGCGGACATACCGATAACAGCGCAGTCAAAGCATTTAATCTTGAGGCTGCTTATAATATCGCTCATGGCCCGCCTTGCGTTTTCAAGACCGACTGAATAATAGTTGATGCTTTCTCCGCAGGCGCGGCAGATAAATTCACCGTTTTCATTGAAAACCACGGCGGTAGTTTTGCTTCCTCCGCCGTCAACACCGAGAAAATATCTGTTATTATCCATGACATTACCTCCGAAAATGTTTAAAACGATTTAACAAATTATACATTTGTTTTTCTTATACAGTCAATATATGGATGCTATGATTTAAATGCAAAATCAAAGAATATAACGAATTTATGATAAATAAATCTGAATCAGAAAGGAATGAATGTTTTGAAGAAGAATAACAAACAACCGTGTGTAATGGTTTGCGTTACTCAGCAAAAATCGTGTTCAAGGCTCATCGAAGCAGGCGCGCGGATAGCAAAACGTGAAAAACTGCCGCTTTCTGTAATAAGTGTTTTTAAGGAAAGCAGCGGGCTTGATGCAAATAACGGAGGGGTTCTCGAAAATCTTTTTATCTGCGCTCAAAAATATAATGCGGTGATGAATGTTTATTTTAACGACAGCCCTGCGTTGATTGTTGCTGTTGCGGCAAAGAAAAACCACGCGTCAACGCTTGTGACGGGCTTCCCTGCGCAAGGAAGCAGCGGCTTTATCGCACATATTCATGAAATTCTGCCTGAGCTTCCGATAACAATGGTTGATGATGATTCAAATGAATATAAAATTATTCCGATTGACGGTGAAGAGATTGAGCATGCGCAAAGCCTCAGCGCAAACTCAGTTCATTGAAATGCCGTCGGAAAACATTCGGTTAACAGCTTGCCTGAGAAGAACATATTCCTCGCCCGAAAGGGCGGGGTTTTCTTTAAGCAATTTTTGAGCGGCGGCATGAGTTTCTCTTATTGCTTCGCCGTCGGTCATCATGTCTGCAATTTTAAGCTCGGGCAATCCGTGCTGACGTGAGCCGAAGAAATCGCCGGGGCCGCGCAGTTTTAAATCCTCGTCTGCTATTTTAAAACCGTCGGTTGTTGAGGCAAGAACTTTTAAACGGTGTTCCGTTTCTGCATTCTGTGCGTCGGAAATCATTATGCAGGTTGATTTTTCTGTTCCGCGGCCTATTCTTCCGCGAAGCTGGTGCAGCTGTGATAAGCCGAAACGCTCGGCATTTTCGATAACCATTATAACAGCGTTTGGAACATCTATTCCGACTTCAATAACCGTTGTTGAAACAAGAAGCTGTGTTTCGCCTGATGCAAAGGATTCCATAACAGATTTTTTTTCGGCAGGCTTCATTTTGCCGTGAAGCAAACCAACCCTGAAGCCTTTAAAGAAGCCGTCCGCAAGTTTTTTATAAAGCTCTGTTGCTGCGGTAAGCTCGGATTCCTCGGATTCTGCAACAAGGGCACAGACTATGTATCCTTGCATGCCGTTGCAAAGATGTTTTTTAACATATCCGTAAGCGCGTTCGCGAATTTCTGAATTAATAAGAAATGTTTCGATTTTTTGCCTGCCCTTCGGCATTTCGTCAAGAATGCTCAAATCCAAATCGCCGTATATTATCAGGGCAAGAGTTCTGGGTATGGGAGTTGCGGACATAACCAGAGTGTGAGGATTTGTTCCTTTGGAGCTGAGTGAACCTCTTTGGTTTACTCCGAAGCGATGCTGTTCGTCGGTTACTGCAAGAGCCAGATTCCTGAATTTAACATCCTTTTGAATAAGAGCATGCGTTCCGACTGCGAGGTCGATTTTGCCGTCTGCAATGGCGGCTTTTATTTTTTTCTTTTCGGCAGCAGGCGTTGAACCTGTAAGCAAACCGATTGATATATCGGTGTTTTCAAACATTTTTGCAAGTGTTTTATAATGCTGCATGGCAAGAACCTCGGTGGGTGCCATCAAAGCGCTTTGGTATCCGTTGCGTGCGCAGTTATATATTAAAGCAGCGCTGACGGCTGTTTTTCCGGAGCCAACATCGCCCTGCAAAAGCCTGTTCATCGGAATATCAAGCCGCATATCCTCGGCTGCCTGCGCAATCGCTCGCTTTTGGGCTCCCGTGAGCTCGAAGGGGAGCAGAGAAAAGAATTCATTGGTATAATCTGCTGCCATCGGAGTTGCGTTTGCCTGGCGAGACTTGTTTTTCAATCGCATCAGTCCGAGTTCAAGCAAAAAAAGCTCTTCGAAAATCAGCCGTCTGCGAGCTTCTGAGAGCATGTCGGGGTTTTGAGGGAAATGAATGTTTCTTAATGCCGTTTCAATTCCCATCAGGCAATAATCGGTTCGTATGTTCTCGGGCAGGGGGTCGGGAATTCTTTCGCAAACTTCAAAAGCTGTTTTCATTAATTTTTCAATGGCGCGTGAATTCATTCCCGCTGTTTGGGGATATATAGGTCGCATTCTGCCTTTTCCGTCAAACTCGGTGAATTCGGGCGAAACCATGGAGCGGTAATACCCTTTGCCCGTTATTTTGCCAAAAAACAGATACTCCTTACCTTGCTCAATTCGCTCAGCGGCATATTTGTTGTTAAAAAATGTTAAATCAATCAGGCTTTCACCGTCGGTAATTTCAGTTTTATATAACGTCATGCCTTTGCGGATTCTGTACTCGCGGCAACGCATGCCGGCAATCGCCTTTATGCAAACATTTTCATTCAAGGGGGCATCCTTAATGGTGGTTATATTGCTCCAGTCCTCATATATGCGCGGATAAAAAGTCAGCAAGTCGCGCAGGGTGCGAATTCCGAGCTTGCCGAGCATGGCGGCTCTCTTCTCACCCACGCCTTTCAGATATTTTATACTTGCGTTAAGTTCCATATTTTACTCCGCTTTTAAAACTTGTTTTTTCATGTTGTCAATTTTAATGTCGGTCAATTCGCCGAACTCAAGGCCTTTTGCAAGAGCCTTATCAGGGTTGTTTGTATGAACGTGTATCTTGATTATTCCGGAATGCTCCGCAACCGCGGGGCAGTCGCCTATTTCAGAAAAGAAAGAGCGCAGAGAATATATATCATAATTTTGGGGTTGGTTAATTAAAAATTCAGTGCAGTATGCAAACCGGAGATTGGATTCTGCTGCCGGTGCTTCGGCGGCGTTTTTATCAAACACGGAGTGCTGAACGCCTTTCGCTCCGAGCATACCCTCCATGATGTATACAAGTCCCTGTCCGCCGGCATCAACAACGCCGTGCTTTTTAAGTATCGGAAGAAGATTGGGCGTTGATTTTAGAGAAACTCTTGCGCCTGAAAGAGCGGCAAGAAAGGTTTCTTCGGCATTTTTGCCCTTGGCGGCCGCAGAATGCGCCTTTGATGCGGCAAGACGGATAACAGTCAGAATTGTGCCCTCTGTGGGCTTATCAATTGCTGCATAAGCCTCATCGCAGCCTGCTTCAAGGCCTTTTGCAAGAGCCTTGGCATCAATATAGTCAAGCCCTTCAATGCTTTGAGCAAATCCTTTGAAAATTAAAGAAAGAATTACCCCTGAATTGCCTCTTGCGCATCTCAAAAGAACACCAGCGGCTTTATCTGCGAGCGTTCCTGCGCCCATCGGCCCGCAATCGGCGATTGCTTTTGCACATCCGCTCAGCGTCAAAGCAAGATTGGTTCCCGTGTCACCGTCGGGGACGGGGAAAACATTGTGGCGGTTAACTTCTTCGGCGTGAATCTGAATGTTTTTGGCAGCCGAAAGTATTGCATTTTTAAGCATATCTGAACTGATCATAATATATTTGACCTCCCAAAAAGATTGCAAATATATTATGGCATTTTTTTCAGCGAATAATCGGAGTTATTTGAAACTCCATGTTTCAATGTCATAAAAAACATCGCTGTCGCAGCAGTTGAAGTCGCCTTGTGTTGAGTTGGTGTATGAGGCGGCTGCGTTTCGGTAACAAAGGGGGATAAACGGCAAGTCCTCATTGAATGTGTTGATAAAATCCATAAGCTCGCATCCGCCTGATAAGAAGCTGCTGTATCTCAATCCGGAAGCGCATTCGGGGTTTATGCCGTATCCTGCATTGCCTCCGAAAAGAGGGGATAAATCCATGTTCGGAGAAAGCCTGACTTCGCCTATATAAATGTCATAAGAACCCATGGTCACAGCTTCAACATAGTATTCGGCAGTGTAGTCCTTCAGCCTGACCTTAAAACCGAGTTTTTCCAGATATCCTTTAATAAATTCGGCGGTTTCAAGCTTGAATTGGTTCTCTTTGTTGAAAAGCAAAGAGATTTCTTTGGATGTTATATCAAGCTCACTTTGAGCGATAAGCTCGGCAGCTTTTTCGGCATTAACGGAAACAACAAGATCCTTTGAAGCGAGGGCAAACCAATCGGGGTTAAAAGGCGAGTAAGCTTCTCTTGCATGTCCCTGAAAGGCTGTTGTTGCAATTTCGGTTCTGTTAACCGCAAGATTAACCGCTTGCCTTATAAGTGCGTCGGAAAAAACTTCGCTCTGAGAATTGAAACCGAGATAGATGAAGTTGTTGATACCCATGTCAACGGTTTTGGCATTGATTCTCAAATAGCTTCCGCTGCTTAAATCATTATAGTAAAAGCCTGTGTTGCCTATCTCAAGGCTGCTTTCAATTGAACTGCTGTCACGCACGGGAACAAGCATGATTGTTTTAATGGCGGGTTTGAAATTCGCTTTTCTTGTGTTAACAATTAAATAGATTGATTCACCTGATTTTTGCGGAACATATCTGCCCGAGCCAATCGGCAATTCGCCGACCGAGCCGTTTTTGACAATGGGAAATGTCAGGCAGGAGAGCGCGTAAGGGTCAGGTGATTTCAAAGTGAAAATCAGCATGTTTGAAGCCGAAACGGCTGCCGACTCAAAATTTTTAAGCTTTTCGATGTGCGAAGGCGAATATCTTGCCTGCTCAAAAGAATACACAACGTCGTTTGCGGTTATTGCGCTTCCGTCAGAAAAAACGCAGGAAGAAAGTGTGACGTTTATTGTTGTGCCGCTGAGAATGGAGCTTTTTGCAATAACGGGAATCGGGTTATAGCTTTTGTCAAGCTTATAAAGCCCGTCATAAATCAGACCGAGTATCTGCATGTTGGCAGACATCGACGAAGTGAAAGGGTCAAGCAAATCCGCTTTTGAATAGGCGAGCTTGAGTGTTCCTTCTTTTTGGTCGCTTATGCTTGAAACTCCGACAAGCTCTTCATCCTGAACGGGAGTATCTTTGCAACCGCCGAAAACGGTAATGATTAAAGCGAAAATTAAAATTAATGTAACGGTTTTTCTCATCTGATTCACCTTAAATCAAGAATTATTTTTCCTGCCATAATTAGACCCGCGGCGCCGGGAACAAAAGGCAGGCTTCCCGGAGTTTGCCTTTTGCCGGTTTGCTCATCTGTATCAGCAGGCTTTATCGGCTCTTCGGGAGACCAAACAACACTAAGCTTTTTTATTCCTCTTTTTCTGAGTTCGGTTCTCATAACACGGCAAAGAGGGCAGCCGCTTGTTTTGAAAATATCGGATATTCTGAAAAGGGAAGGGTCAAGCTTGTTGCCTGTGCCCATGCAGGCAATGATGGGTATGCCAAGCTCCTGAGCTTTTTTTGCAAGGTCGATTTTTGCGCTGACGGTATCAATTGCATCGGCAATATAGTCATATTGTTCGAGCTTGAATTCATTTGAATTTTCGGGAAGATAGAATTTTTGAAGAGCGGTTACATTGCAATTCGGATTGATATCAAGAATTCGTTTCTTAACAACGTCAACCTTTGGCTTGTTAACTGTTGAGTGCAGAGCGCAAAGCTGGCGGTTTATGTTGGTTGTTGATACCGTGTCGTTATCAACAATTGTGATATTTCCGATTCCTGCTCTGGCAAGCGCTTCCGCTGTGTAAGAGCCTACTCCGCCAAGACCGAAAAGAATAACCTTTTTTTGTGAAAGGTTTTCGGTTGAGTTTTTGCCGAGAATCATTTCCGATCTCAAAAACTGTGAATGCTCCATTCTGCACCTCCCGATATTTCTCTATCTTATATAATACAACAAAACAACCTGTATTGTAAATAATATTTTTATATTATATATGAATTAAAATTAAAATCCGTATGATTTAAATTTATCTATTGTAATTTTTCGAAAACTAATATATAATATTCAAGTTGAATTACGTCGAAAGGAAATAATTAAATGAAACTTGGTATAGTCGGTTTGCCGAATGTCGGCAAAAGCACGCTGTTTAATGCTATAACAAACGCAGGCGCCCAGTCTGCAAACTATGCTTTCTGCACAATCGAGCCCAATGTCGGCGTTGTTGCCGTTCCCGATGAAAGGCTTGATAAGCTTGCAGAGCTTTATAATCCCGTTAAAATCACCCCCGCATTCATTGAATTTGTTGATATAGCAGGCCTTGTAAGAGGTGCATCCAAAGGTGAGGGCCTCGGCAACAAGTTCCTTTCTCATATCCGTGAGGTTGATGCGATAATCCATGTTGTCCGCTGCTTTGAGGATGACGATATTGTTCATGTTGACGCAACCATCGACCCTGAAAGAGATATTGAAACAATCAATCTGGAACTCATTCTTTCGGATATCGAAATGGTGGAGCGCAGAATTGACAGAGTAACAAAGGCACTTAAGGGCGACAAATCACTTGCCGGCGAGCTTGAGTTTCTCAAGAAACTTCAGCAGGCTCTGGAGGATAATACCCCTGCAAGAAATCTTGAATGCGATGAGAATGAAAAAGCATGGCTTTCCGAAATTGCTTTGCTGACCGCAAAGCCTGTTATATACGCTTGCAACATGAGTGAGAGCGATTTTGCAGGTGGCCTTGAGTCCAATGCCAACTATAAAAAAGTTTGCACAATAGCAGCGGCTGAGGGCAGCGAGGTTCTTCCCATTTGCGCAGAGCTTGAGGCTGAAATTGCTTCACTTGAAAAAGAAGAAAAAGAGATGTTTCTTGCAGAGCTCGGTGTTGAAACAGGCGGCCTGGATTTGCTTGTTAAAAAGAGTTATGCTTTGCTTGGCCTTATTTCCTATCTTACCGCAGGTCAGCCCGAGGTCAGAGCATGGACGATTACCAACGGCACCAAAGCTCCGCAGGCTGCAGGTAAAATCCACAGCGACTTCGAGCGCGGCTTTATCAGAGCAGAGGTTATTCCTTATGAGGATTTGATTGAACTCGGTTCAATTGCTGCCGCAAAAGAAAAGGGCCTTGTCCGCAGTGAAGGCAAAGAATATGTTATGAAGGACGGAGATGTTGTTCTCTTCCGCTTCAATGTTTAAAACAATGCTCCCCGTGGTATGAATAACCATGGGGAGTGATTTTTTTGCTTAAACGAGTTGTTTGTGTTTTTATTTTGTTGGCTGCTGCGTTTGCGGGAATGGGAATACGTATCGCCGATATAAACATTAATGTCAGGCAGGTGTCAAACGCATCGGCAGGAATGTCAATTGATATTGCTTCGCTCAGAGGCACAATATACGATTGCAAAATGCGTCCGTTGACAAATGGAGAAAATGAGATTTATGCAGCCGCAAAGCCTACCAACCGAGCGATTGCGAAACTGAAAGATAATCTGATGCCTGAAGTGTTTGAATCGATTAAGGAACGAATGGCAATGGGCAAACCTGTTGCAGTAAAAACCGATTCACCGCTGACTGAAACGGATGATATACACGTTTTTTGTGTTCCGAACAGATATTATAAAAACTCTCTCGCATGCCATGTTATAGGTTATCTTGACGGCGAAAAAAAGGGAATCAGCGGAATTGAAAAGGTTTATAATGAGCTTCTGACACGAAACTGCTCAACGGTCAGAGTGCGCTTTTCGGCAAGCGCAAACGGAAGGGTGATGCTTGGCGAGGATATAACCGTTGAGGGCAACAACATCCCCAAAAACGGTGTAGCCCTGACGATTGATAAAGAAATTCAGCAGATAACAGAAACAGCATTGGATAATTCAGGAGCCGAGTGTGCGGCGGCAGTTGTTGTTGAGATTGAGAGCGGAGCAATAAGAGCGAGCATTTCAAGGCCGCTTTTTGACCAGAACAGTATTGCAGAAAGCCTTAATAATGATAATTCGCCATTGATTAACAGAGCTTTTTTGCCGTTTAGTGTTGGCTCGGTGTTTAAGCCTGTGGTTGCTGCGGCGGCAATGGAGAGCGGAGTCGGCGGGTTTGAATATAACTGCACGGGCAGCGCAACTTATAATGGCGTTACCTTTAATTGCCATAAAGACAGCGGACACGGTGTTCTGAATATGCAGGATGCCGTTGCTTATTCGTGCAACACTTATTTTATCGCTCTTGCAATTGAAATCGGTGCAAAAACAATAACGGAAACTGCCGAAAAATTCGGATTTGGAGTTGAGTCAACTTTTGCTGACGGGCTGAAGTCTGCTGCAGGAATATTGCCGTCGGCAGGGGAGCTTGATTCAAAAGCTGCATTGGCAAACCTTTCTTTCGGGCAGGGTTCGTTGCTTGCAACTCCTGTTCAAATATGCTCAATGATGGCGGCTATTGCAAGGGGAGGCGTTTATGTTCAGCCGTATCTGATTGCAGGCGAGGTTGATGAGGACGGAAAAATAACCGAAATTAAAAACTACCGTGAGAATAGACAAATTGTGTCACAAAGCACGGCAGAAAGACTTATGAAATATCTTGAAAAGGTTGTTGAATACGGCAGCGGAACACGAGCGGGAAGCAACGTTGTTACTGCTGCAGGAAAAACCGCAACCGCTCAAACGGGAAAAGAAGAAAACGGTGAGGAAATATATAATGCATGGTTTGCCGGATATTTCCCTACGGAAAATCCGAAATATGCCGTTGCTGTTCTGAAAGAAAACGGCGGAGAAGGTGCGTTAAGCTGTGCGCCGGTATTTAAAGATATAGCCGAAGCAATAACAATTCTTGAACATTATCGCCCTTAAAATTTCTTAAATAAAAAAAGCCAGCCGACACAAACGTGCCGCCTGACTTTTTGGTCGGAGTGGCGGGATTTGAACCCACGGCCTCTTGGTCCCGAACCAAGCGCGCTACCAACTGCGCTACACCCCGATACTCAAAAGATTATATTACAACTTAAAATAAAAATCAAGTGTTTTTATAATAAAATTTTAAACACATAAAAGCTTAGCAGAGAAAAAGCCTATAAAATTGAAATAACCCTTGACTGATGTTTCTTTACACATTCAGCCAAGGGTTATTTCATTGAATTCTTGATATCTAACATCTTTGGATAACCTCTCTTTCTGCGGTATTATCCAGCCTCAATTCTTAATTATTTTATTTGCCTGTTATTTTGTTTTATTAATCTTGATTTTTGAGACTGCAGGTAAAGACTTTCGGCTGTTTGATATTTCAGCTTCAGGTCTTTAGGTTTTTTACCTGTACATCGGTATCACCCTTTCCTTGACTATAATATAGCATGAATTTCTGCGGTTTTCAAGATGGAATTTTGTACAAAATTAACTTAATTTGATTATTTAAAACGCAGAAATTTGGTAACTATAGCTATAAGTTTGCGAAATTATATTGACTTTGTAAAAATAGTTTGATATTATTAAAATGTTGGGTCGGTATAATACCGGCTTTTTTTATGCTTGGTTTAATGGCTTTAAAAATATAAATACTTAAGGCTGACAGCAAAACAAAGAAAAACGCTCCGCAACAAAAGCTGCGAAGCGTTTTTTGGTGATCCATCGGAGATTCGAACTCCGGACACCTTGATTAAAAGTCAAGTGCTCTGCCTGCTGAGCTAATGGATCATTTGTTAATTTTTATTGCGTTTTTTGAGCGCTCCAATATAATATATTATTTAATCGCACTTGTCAAGGCTTTTTGTGAAAAAATTTAAATATTTTATTAACCTTATTTAAAGAATTTTGCTTGAAATAGCACTATATATAGTATATAATATATCCGAGTATGGTATATTTAATCATTAATCGCATTTATTCAGGAAATTTTCGATAAGGAGGACTTATAATGAGACTTACAATGGCACAGGCTCTTGTCAAATTCCTTGACAATCAGTATGTCAGCTTTGATGGAGTTGAAACCAAATTTGTTGACGGTATTTTCGGCATTTTCGGCCATGGTTGCGTTGTCGGTATAGGCCAGGCTCTTGAACAGGGAGGCCATAATCTTAAGTTTTATCAGGGACATAATGAACAGGGGATGGCTCATGCTGCAATGGCATTCGCAAAGCAAAAAAATCGCAGACAGATTATTGCATGCACTTCTTCTATCGGCCCCGGTGCGCTCAATATGGTAACCGCAGCAGGCACCGCAACGGCAAACAGAATTCCCTTGCTTTTGCTTCCCGGCGACACATTTGCTTGCCGCCAGCCTGATCCTGTTCTTCAGCAGATTGAGCAGCCTGCAAGCTACAGCACAACCGCAAACGATTCTTTTAAAGCTGTTTGCAAATATTGGGACAGAATTGTCAGACCCGAACAGCTTATGACCGCTTGCCTTAACGCCATGAGAGTTCTCACAGACCCCGCTGAAACAGGTGCAGTCTGCCTTGCAATGCCTCAGGATGTTGAGGGCGAAGCTTTTGATTATCCCGACTATTTCCTCAAAAAGAGAGTTTGGTATATAGACCGCCGTTCACCAACTCAGCGTGAGATTGAATCCGCGGTTAAAGCTGTTATGCGCAGCGAAAAGCCTATCCTTATTGTTGGCGGCGGTGTTACATATTCAGAGGCTTGGGAAACCGCAAGGTTCTTTGCTGAAAAGTTTAATATGCCTATTTGCGAAACTCAGGCAGGAAAGGGCAATATCCGCTGGGATTTGCCGCTTAATATGGGCGGTATCGGTGTCACAGGAGGCCCTGCTGCCAATGCAGTTGCAAAGCAAGCTGACCTTGTTATTGCTGTCGGTACACGTCTTACGGACTTCACAACCGCTTCAAAATGGGGCTTCCAGAATCCCGATGTAAAAATGCTTTCAATTAATGTTTGCCCGTTTGATGCATTCAAGATGGACGCAACCGCAATTATTGCCGACGCAAAGACTGCTTTGCTTGATATTATGGGTGCCCTTACCGTCAGAGAATATTGTTCCAATTGGGACAGCGAAGAACTTGCTCAGATAAAAGAGGACTACAATGCGGAAGTTGACCGTATGTACGGCATGTATCTTAATGAAGGTCTTTCACAGACAAGAGCTTTGGGTGAAATAAACAAGCTTATTGATAAAAACGCTGTTGCAATCGGGTCCTCCGGCAGCCTTCCCGGATGCATGCAGAGGCTGTGGAGGTCATCTGTTCCTAAAACATATCACATGGAATACGGTTTCTCATGCATGGGTTATGAAATCTGCGGCGCACTCGGCGTTAAGCTTGCAGAACCTGACAGAGAGGTTTACACCATGGTGGGTGACGGCAGTTTCCTGATGCTTCACAGCGAGCTTTACACAGCCGTTATGGAGGGCGCAAAGATAAATGTTATGCTCTTTGATAATTCAGGCTGGGGTTGCATTGAGAATCTTCAGAATAATCAGGGAACTGACACATTCGGAACAAGATTCCAGGCAAGAAATCCGCTCACAGGCATGCTTGACGGCGCAATTGTTCCCATTGATTTTGCAAAAATCGCCGAAGGTTACGGCTGCAAAGCATACACAGTTACAAACGTTGCAGAGCTTCGCGATGCAATCAAGGACTCCAAGGAGCAGACGGTTCCCTGCCTGTTTGACATCAAGGTTGTTCACGGCAGCATGAGTGACGGCTACGATGCTTGGTGGAGAGTCGGTGTTGCTGAGGTTTCCACAAGCGAAAAAGTTCAGGCTGCTTATGAAGATATGCAGGCCAATATTGAAAAAGCAAGACTTTATTAATTCTTAATATACGGAGGAATTTAAATGCTTAACAAAGATAAGGTTAGCCTTGCGATAGCTCCCATTGCATGGACAAACGATGACCTTCCCGACCTCGGAGCAGAAAACACATTTGAACAGTGCGTGAGCGAAATGGCTCTCAGCGGATTCAAAGGCAGCGAAATAGGCAACAAATACCCCAAAGACGTTGAAACTCTCAAGCATAAGCTTGAAGTCAGAGGCCTTCGCATCTGCAACGCATGGTTTTCATCTCTCCTTCTTTCCGAAGGATATGAGGCAACTATTGAAGCTTTTATAAAGCACAGAGATTTTCTTCATGCTCTCGGCGCAAAGGTTATCGGCGCATCAGAGCAGGGCAACTCCATTCAGGGCAAGGCTCTGAGCATTTTCGGCGATAAGCCTGTTTATACCGAAGAGCAGTGGGCGCTTATTGCTAAGGGCTTCAATGAAATGGGCAGACTTGCAAAAGAGAAGGGTATGTATTTCACTGTTCATCATCACATGGGCACGGGCGTTCAGACCGAAGAAGAAATTGATAAGCTTATGGAAATAACAGATCCTGATCTTGTTTATCTTCTTTATGATACAGGTCATCTTTCATTCTCCGGCGAGGATGCAATCGGTGTTCTTAAAAAATATGTTAACCGAGTTAAGCATGTTCACCTCAAGAGTATCCGTCAGGATGTTATTAACGAGGGCAAGGAAAAGGGCTGGAGCTTCCTGGACTGTGTAAGAGCAGGAGCATTTACTGTTCCCGGTGACGGTGACTTTGATTTCACTCCCGTTTTTGATATTCTTTCTGATGCGGATTATGAAGGCTGGGTTGTTGTTGAAGCCGAGCAGGATCCTGCAAAGGCAAACCCCTATGAATATGCCTGCATGGCAAGAAAATATATCAGCGAAAAGACAGGTCTTTAATAGATTAAAAAACGGCAGAAGCAATTCAGCTTCTGCCACTTTTTTATATGTTTAAATTTGTTTTTAAAAATCTTTATCTATCACCATTTGACGGTAATCAAGCGGTTCAAAGCCCAGTTTCTTATAGAGGCGTTTTGCACCGCTGTTTTCATCGCCAACCTCAAGACGTATTCTTTTGATTTGATTTTTAAATTCTTTTTCCAAAAACTCAAAAAATCTGCTTCCTATGCCGAGATTTCTGCAGCAATCCTCAACATAAAGCTCTTCAATCCATGCAGCCATACCGCCGACTTCTGTTTCGAATTTCATTGAAACAACGGCATAGCCTGCAGGTTTGCCGTCATATTCAAACAAATATCCTTTAACAAGCTCCGGAATTTCAATTGCTGCATCAAAACTTGAAAGCATAACTTCTTCTGACGGGAAATGAAGCACGGCAGGGGGTGCATAGAATTTTTTTACCATTGTTAAAAAGATATCTCTGTCATCAGGAATGAATTTTCTGAATTTTATTTCCATGTTCAGCTTTCCTCGATTTTAATTTTGTTTGTGTAAATATAGTCTTGCAAATATTCCTTGGTTGCCTCAATGTCAAGAGATTCAACCCACTGGCCGTTTATTGTTTTCGGTGACATGTGGTCATCAATTGGAACTCGGTTTTGCTCTATGTCAAAGGCGAGAACTCCGATACCTGCTTTATATGCCAGCCCTGTTATTTCGGCAGCGGACATATCTGTTTGAATAAGCGGAAAAATATTGTTCATTGTTTCAATCAGCGAAGATATGCCCGCATTTTTTGCCTGACTGATGAGAGCGGAAATAACCTTTCTTTGCCTGTATGTTCTCATATAATCGCTGTCGAGCTTTCGGATACGGCAATATACAAGCGCTTCTTCGCCGTTTAAACGGACGTTTTCGCCGCTTTCAACTGTTTGACGAGTGGTGTTGTTAATAAACTTTGCTTCTTTTTCGGTAACTTCAACTTCAACTCCGCCGAGGCTGTCAATTATCTGAGTGAACATTTTGAAATCAACCATAACATAATGGTCAATGTCAACGCCGAAGTTGTATTCGATTGTGTCAACAACGAGCTGAGGGCCGCCGTAAGTGCAGGCTGAATTAAGCTTGCCTTTTCTGCCTTTTGAAGGTATCTCAACCCAACTGTCGCGCAAAAAGGATGCGAGTTTGATTTTGGCATGAGCAAAATCAACGGAAATCAATATCATCGAGTCGGAGCGCGAAGAAGAATCTGCGTTGCCGTCAACGCCGAGAAGAAGAATGTTTGAAACAAGGGGACTGCTTTTAAGTTCAAAAGATGAGATATATTCGTTTGGTTCAAGGTCATTCCGCGTGTAATCCGATGCGGCGGCAAAAACAAAAATAAAAGCCGAAGAGAAAAGAAATGCAATGATAAGTACCGATGCGATAAATTTCAGCATGCGGTGCTTTTTTCTTTTTTTCTTTTTGTGCGGCGGCTCTTCAGGCGGCGGAACGGGGGAGGGCTCGTCAAGATAAACGAACTCTATTTCGTCCGATGCTCTCCTTTTTTTTGAAATATATATATCTTCCATCAGCTTGTCCTTTCATTTGTTGCTATCAAACATTTTAACGTAAAATTCTGCAATATACAATATCTTAATTGTAAATTATTTTTATATTATATTTATTTTGTTTGACTTTTTTAAAAAGCTGTTTTACAATATAAAAGTGTGTCGAGAAGGTTGGGCAGTCGCGGGCAGCTTTTGCTGCGTGAGGAAAGTCCGAGCTTCACAGAGCAGGATAACGGCTAACGGCCGCCGAGGGTGACCTTAGGGAAAGTGCAACAGAGATATACCGCCTGTTTATTCAGGTAAGGGTGGAAAGGCGAGGTAAGAGCTCACCGGCGTGCGGGGAACCGCACGGCCCTGCAAACCCTATCCGAAGCAACACCGACCGGAGGAGGAGCTTTGCTCCGTCGCTTGCTCGGCGATACTCCGAAGGGTGGCTAAAGCCTTGCAGCAATGCAGGGCGTAGACAGATGATTGCCTTAAATGACAGAACTCGGCTTACAGACCTTCTCGACACTTTAATTTGATTTTGTTTTGGTTGATATGGAAGAATTGGTCACTGTAACGGGTGTTGTGGAATACATAACATACCAAAATACCGAAAACGGCTACACTGTGCTTGAATTTTCAAGTGACGGTGAGCTTTTTACTGCAACGGGCAATGTGAGCGACCTTTATTGCGGTGAAAAAGTGACATTTTCTGGCAGGTGGATGGTGCATCCGACTTTCGGAAAACAGCTTAAAATTGAGGGCTGTGTTCGCGAAATGCCTGAAACCGCGGCCGATATGCTTTCATATCTTTCTTCCGGCATAATTAAGGGAATAAGAGAAAAAACAGCTCAGAAAATAGTTGAACGCTTCGGCGAAGATACTTTTAATGTCATTGAAAACGCTCCCATGCGTTTGGTGGAAATAAAGGGAATTTCCCGCGAAAGGGCAAAGGAAATTTCCGAGGAATTCAAAAAGCGCGCCGCTGAAAGAGAAGCCTTGATTTCACTTGAGCGATATGGAATGACAACCGCTGAATGTCTGAAAGTATTCAAGGTTTTCGGCTCAAGGTCTGTTGACACGGTTGAGAGAAATCCTTATATTCTTTGCTCGGAAGGAATCGGTATAACATTTGAAAAAGCCTGTGACATTGCAGCAAGGCTTCCGGTTCCGCCTGCCGATGAATACAGAACAGCGGCAGGAATTCTATATGTTGTTCGCCATAATCTTTATAACGGCCACACATGCCTGCCGAGGGAAAAGCTGATTCCGCCGTGTGTTTCTTTGCTTGGATGTTCAGAGGACAGCGTTGAAATTCAGCTTGATAAGCTTGTTGAGCAGAAACAGCTGATTTCCGATAATATTTATGGCAAAGACTTTGTTTTTCTTCCGGATATTTATGAAGCCGAAAAAAGAGCCGCCAACACGGTTTTGTTTATGAAACGTTTTGCTCCGAAGTGCCTGGATAACATTGAGGAGCAGATTAATCATGCAGAGCTGATCGGCGGTGTGTGCTATAACGACATGCAGCGCACGGCAATCCGCCTTGCTGTTGAAAGAGGTATTTTGATTTTGACGGGTGGCCCCGGCACAGGCAAAACAACAACATTAAGAGGAATTCTGAAGGTGTTTGAAGGTCAGGGCCTTGAGGTTGCTCTTGCCGCACCTACAGGCCGCGCAGCAAAGAGAATGAGTGAATTAACGGGCCGAGAGGCTCAGACCATTCACAGGCTTCTTGAGGTGGAATGGGACAGAAACGACCGCCCTGTTTTTCAGCGCAACAAGCGCAATCCGCTGAGTGTCGGAGCTGTTATAATTGACGAGCTTTCAATGGTTGATATTGTTCTTTTTTCTAGCCTTTTGGATGCATTGCCCATCGGATGCAGGCTTGTTATGGTTGGCGATTCCGATCAGCTTCCGCCTGTCGGAGCAGGCAATGTTCTTCACGATATGATTAATTCCAAGGCGTTACCCGTTGTTGAGCTTAAAGAGGTTTTTCGCCAGGCTATGGAGAGCCTTATTGTTACCAATGCTCACAAAATTGTTCAGGGCGAATTCCCTGAGATAACCCGAACGGACAGAGATTTTTTCTTTATGGAAAGAAATGCGCCTTTTATGGCGGCCAAAACGGTGACAGAGCTTTGTTCAACAAGGCTGCCGAATGCATATAAATTTTCTCCTACCGATGATATTCAGGTTCTTTGCCCGTCAAGAAAAGGTGAGGCGGGAACCGTTAATCTTAACAGATTGCTGCAAGCGGCGATAAATCCGCCTGCGCGATACAAACGCGAGCATGCTTTCGGCCAACGCGTTTTTCGCGAGGGAGATAAGCTGATGCAGATTAAAAATAACTATAATATCCCTTGGTCAGGCTCCGAAAAAGACGGCCTCGGAGTGTTTAACGGCGATATAGGAATTCTTGATAAAATTGATGAGATTGCTCATACTCTGTATGTTCGATTTGATGATAAGCTTGCCGAATATCCTTTTGAGGGCAGCAATGAGCTTGAACATGCTTATGCCGTAACCGTGCATAAGAGCCAGGGTAATGAGTTTGAAGCGGTTGTTATGCCTGTTACAGGCGTTGTTGAGCAGCTTGCATACCGTAATCTGCTTTATACGGCAGTTACAAGAGCAAAGAAACTCATGATACTTGTTGGTTCTCAGGCCACAATTGAAAGAATGGTGCAGAATAACAGCAAGGCAAAAAGATATTCAGCATTAAAAAGTTTTATTATGCTTGGTGAGGATAATTGAAAAATCCGTTTGAGCCGTTTGTTTTATTATTTTTTCCGAGAAGATGTGCATATTGCGGCAAAGTAATTTCTGCGAGCCGAATGATGTGCGTCAAATGTGAAAAAGAGCTTCCGCGCATAAACGGCACAACATGCATCAAATGCGGAAGAGAAAAGGATAAATGCTCCTGTAAGGGTGCAGAAAAATATTTTGTTTCTCTCGCGGCTCCGTTTAATTTCAGCGGCTGCGTCAGAAACGGTATCCATGCTTTTAAATTCAGGAAGGGTTTACGCAACTATCAATCATATTCTTCTGAAATGGCCAGAACTGTCAAGCAAAAATTCGCAGGCATTGATTTTGATTATATCACCGAAGTGCCGATGACCGATAAAAGCATTAAACAGCGTGGCTATAACCAATGCTCTTGGCTTGCTGAAGGGATAAGCGAAAAGCTTAATCTGGAGCATAAATCCGATGTGCTAAAGAAATGTTATGAAACAAAAAAACAACATGGTTTAAACTATTATCTTCGCAAAGGAAATCTTACAGGCGTTTTTGAAGTTTCAACTCCCGAAGATGTTGAGGGCAAAACAATTTTGCTTTGCGATGATATTTCAACTTCGGGCGAAACGCTCAACGAATGCTCAAAGATGCTGTGGCTTCACGGCGCAAAAGAGATATATTGCATAACGGTTGCTTTAACCGTTCATAGAAAGAAAAACGATAACAGTTAACAGAAAGGCGGTGGAAACATGCTCGGAGCAAATATCGGAATTGACCTCGGAACAACGTCAATAGTTGTTTTTGTTGAGGGCAAAGGAATTGTTATGACCGAGCCGTGTGTTGCCGCCTATGAGAAGAAAAGCGGCAAGCTTATCGGTGTTGGCAAACGCGCATGGGAAATGATAGGCAAAAATCCCGATTCCATAAGGGTTGTTAAACCCATGGAGCACGGCGTTGTGTCTGATTTTACGGCAACAAAACATATTCTTCGCTATGTTCTTTCAAAGATTTGTAAAAACATGGTGTTCAAGCCTAATGTTGTTGTTTGCGTGCCTTCAATGGCAACAAGCCTTGAAAAACGAACAATCCTCGATTTGATAACTGCTGCAGGCGCGGCAAAAGCCTGCCTTATCGAAGAACCCCTCGCGGCAGCTTTGGGCGCTGGGCTTAAGAGCAACCGCCCCGTCGGAACGATGATTGTTGATATCGGCGGAGGCACAACGGATATTGCCGTTATCACAATGGGCTGCATTTCCGTTTCACGTTCGATTAAGGTTGCCGGAAATAACCTTGATGAGGCAATAGTTCGCCAGATAAGGCGAGAGAGAGATGTTATTATCGGCGAAAAAACAGGCGAATTTATCAAAAAGCAAATCGGTTGCTCGTATCTGCGCGATGTTGAGCTTGGTTTAACCGTTAAAGGAAAGCATTTTATAACTAATATGCCTGTCAGCATTGAAGTCAGCTCAACCGAAGCCTATCTTGCAATGCGTCCTCATCTTGAGGCGATTGCCGAAGCGGTGCGTTCCGTTTTGGAAATGACACCTCCCGAGCTTTCTGCGGATATATGCGAATCGGGAATCCGTCTTACGGGAGGCGGTGCCTTACTTCGCGGAATTGACGAAATGATTGAACGCAAAACAGGAATCAAGACAACCGTTGCGAAGGATTCGCTTAATTGCGTTGCCCTCGGAACGGGAGAGGCTCTTTCTCATATTGATATTCTCAGCCAGAACGGCTATGTGTTTAAGGCTCGCGATGAAATCGGCGGCCTTGAGCATGAAATAAATGAATAAACAAACAAAAACCGTCCCAAAATGTTATCAAAACATAAAAGGACGGTTTTTTTATGAAAAAAATACATTTAGCAGAGATTTCGGTTGCTTTGGGATTGGTTATTGCTGTTGTTTTTTCGGTTGTCGACTTCGGAGCGGAGTGCAATGATATAAGACGGGATGTTGTGAGACTTCATATTCTTGCAAATTCCGATTCAGCGGCTGACCAAGAAGTAAAATTGCTTGTAAGAGATGCGCTGCTCGGCAGCGGAAAAGAACTTTTCGGCGGAGCGGTGAATGTTTTAAATGCGCAGGCATGTTTGGAAACGCAAAAGCAGGAGCTTATTGAAACGGCTAATGAGGTTTTGAAAGAAAACGGGTTTGATTACAGAACTCAAATATTTCTTGTTAATGAATATTTTTCAACCAGAACTTATGAAAATTTCACCTTGCCGGCAGGAGAATATCTCGCGCTTAAGGTTGTTCTCGGCAAAGGTGGGGGGCACAACTGGTGGTGTGTAATGTTTCCGCCGCTGTGCCTGCCGGCTGCAAGTGAAAATGCAGATATAGATGCGGTTTTCGGCAAGGACGGCGCAGAACTTGTTCGCAGCGAGGCGAAATATGAGGTGCGATTTAAAATAATTGAAATTTTTGAAAACATTAAATATAAGTTAAGCGGCAGAGCATAAGCTCCGCCGCTTTTTAGATTTTTTCTGCTTCAATAACTCTTAAAAGCGAGTTTTCAACCGTGAAACGAATGTTAAATCCGGCGAATTCAATGCCGTATATTCTTTCGGGTTCGTTTTGATATCCTGGTCTCGGGTCTTGCGCAAGAACAGCCTTTAATGCCGCTTGCTTTTCGGACGGTATTTTTTTGAAAATATCCTCAGGAAAATCAACAGTTAACACACCGTTCTTTTCATCAAGAGCAAAGCCGTTGCTTGCATCGGGGTGAGAATCAACATAAGGCAGATACGGTTTAATATCATAAATCGGTGTGCCGTCAAGCAAGTCTGCGCCAGCCACACGGAGCACAAAGCCGTATTTTTCTGTTTTCTCAACTCCCAAAAGCTTAACGCTTGAAAGTCCTATCGGATTTGGTCTGAAAGGGGAACGTGTTGCGAAAACACCCATCCTTTTGTTGCCGCCAAGCCTCGGCGGACGCACAGTCGGAGTCCATTCCTTGCCGACGCATTCTGAAAACTGCCACAGAAGCCATAAATGAGAATATTCTTCAATTCCGCGGAGCGCATCGGGATTGCGGTATTCAGGTTCAAAGATTATTGTTGCTTCCAGCTCTTCAACAAGTCCGCTCTGGCGGGGAATACCGAATTTTGACGAAAAATCGGTGTGAATATGCGCGATTATATTGATTTCGGTTGTCATTTGGTCACCTTAAGCTTTGTGATTATTTGTAATTTCCTCTTATTGTTTAAGATTATGGGCGATATCAGCCGCCCGTTTTTTACTCCGGTTTTGCTGCTTTGTGCGGAATGTTTTCCTCAATCATCGCCATAAGCTCATCGAGAGTTACAAGCGCAACATCCTCATCAAGACGGCTTACGAAATATGCGAGATTTTCAACGCTGACAGTCCACGGATGAACGTTTATTACACTGTATCCGTTAATTGATTTCATATCGGCGGGGTAGGAGTTGACGATTGATGCCTGTTCATCAAGCCACTCGGTTGTGACGCTTGCGCCCTCGCCGTCGGGATGCCAAAGAGAAAGACGGTAGCTGATAAACGGTTTGTTGTTAACAAAATAAATTCTGCCCTTGCCGCCTTCGTATCTGACGGGGTCAAGGCTTAAAACGCCGCCTTTGATATTATCATATCTCGCATAATACTCAAGTCTGTCGGTAAGGACTTTTTCTTCAATTTCGTTGTTGGGGGTGCCGTCAAGAATCTGAACATATTCAAGCTTGCTTTTTGCCATTGATGCAGCGGTTAAATCCGTGAAGCCTCCAAGAGCGCCGAAAGGATATTCTGTCGGATGAATATATCCTGCGCCTGAAACGCCCGCCATGAAATAATCATTTTCGGTTGCATCGGAATAAATCTTTTTAACCGTAACGGGTGAAAACTCCTGAAGAAGGGGAGGAAATGACCATGTTATCGGAAACTGCTTTTCAAGGGCAAGCTTTTGATAATATTCGCTGTAACCGTTTTGAATCCATTGAAGATTGTCGCCGTCGCTGAAAATAATTGCGCAGTAATGCTTTGTCGGGTCTGTGAGTTCCTTTGCAATGCTGTGATTTTGGTCAGGAACATCACATCTGAACGAAGCTAGATAGCTGTTGTTGTGGCTGTGGTCGGATGGCAGCGCCATGTTGCCGCTCTTTGAAGCTTGCTCAACAAATGCAACTTCATATTTAACCCAGCCGAGAACAGGAACATTGTCGCCTGCATATTCCATAACGCGCCCGCGAAGCAGGTTTGTGTCCTCATCGTCGTCAATATAGAATGTATAGAAGCCTTGCTGAATTGCAAGGTCACGAAGCCCCGTTACCTCATATTTAAGGCTCATAAGAGCGTTATAGTTAAATTGCTCTTTGTGCTTTTCAAAAAAACTCCATTGAAAAATTAAATTGTATGTATCATCTGAAAAATCTTCTTTAAGGATAAGACCTGCCTCAACAGCTAAATGCTTAAGGCTTTCGGGAACAGGCAGCCAGCCGTAGAGTGCGGCAAGATTAGTTGCTGCATTCAGGCCTTCTGCTTTTTCGCTTTCGCGATAAAGAACATATCCCGAATCGGTTATATATGATTTGAACTTATTGAGAAGTGATTTAACCGTCCATTTTTCGCCGTTTTCATCGTTACGGATAAGTTCGACGCCGCTGTCTGCGATTTCATCAAGATAGTCGTTGCAGATTTCGTTTGTAACGATGAAAATGCAGGGACTTGTTTTTGCAACAACGCCCTGCAGACCAACAGCCATGTGGCGTTCGTCTTTGCTTTGGAACGTTGCCGAATCAAGCACATAAAGCTTGTATGAAAGCTCATAATCCTCGCAGATGTTACCAAGCTTTGTAAGCTCCTGCTCCGGTTTTGTTTCGGGAACTGCAGGTGTGAAAAGTCCGACAATTAAAATGATGAATGACATAAAAAAAGAGGTTATTGATTTAAACATAAAACATCTCCCCAATCAGACGATTAATGTGTACGTTAATTTTAATATCATTATAGATGAAACTGATTCAGTTTTTAAGATTTTTGACACATTTTTTGGTGTTATCAAAGTGAAAGAATCACAAACTACGTCCTTTCGGGCGTGGTTTGTGATTTATGGAGCTGCTAGGCAGACTTGAACCGCCGACCTCATCCTTACCAAGCACACAAGACCGTAAAACGGTCTTGTTAGTCGGATTCAACACCCAACAAACCCCTGAAAATAATGAGTTTCTTAGTTTTTTCTTATTATTGAAGTCTTGATTAGTATATTCTCAGACCTCATCACTGAATTAAATATAGTATAAAACAAATAAATAAGAAAATCAACAGATTAAAAACAGGAAACGGAGAATGAATCCGTTTCCTGTTGATTTTATAATTCTAAAAGTTCTTTTTTCTTTGCATCAAATTCTTCTTGAGTTATTGCGCCGTTGTCAAGCAAGTCTTTATACTTTTTCAATTCATCAGCATTTGTTGTTTCCTGAATGTTGTTAACAACGGTCTGCTGTGATTCTTTGGAGTCTGCAATGAGTGATGAGCGCTTTGCAAAAGCAACAACGATTACTGCAAACAGTAAACCGATAACAATTATTCCGGGGAACTGCTCTGACGAACTAACAGCTTCGCCTTGTACGAAAATGAGAAGATTATAAAATGTAACAATAAAAAGCACTATCGCAACAGCACCGTGGGCTTTACCGTCTTTGTATGTACTTTTGGAAATGATGGAAATTATGCACATAACCGCACAGAGCAAGAATAAAGCACACATCGGAAAGAAAAACATAGGATATTTTTCTATAAGACTGATAGCAGAAACCTCATAAGGTTGACTAAATACGCTGTTGCCAATCACTGTGATATTTCGCGAATTCAAGATACCAAATGATGCGATTAACAAAACCA
>JAZRIG010000093.1:0-29071 GCA_045645145.1 Acutalibacteraceae bacterium | reverse complement strand
TAATTCCGAGCTGAAGAACATTCTGGGTATAATATGACCATTTGCCCATCATTATTGTGATTGCGGCACCGCCTGCATAGTTTAGCGAGAACAGAATCACTCTCCATGCATCGTTTTTACGTGGGTCTGTGCCGTCATTGCAGTAGGTTGAAATTATCTGCTTTAACCTGTTCATAATATCACCTCATATTTTATCGGCTTATTTTCGGCTTGGGTTTTGCTATATCATTGGTTGTTTATTAATCTGTTTCAAGTGTAGCACAGTTATCTCCAAAAAACAACATTAAATGATTGTTTTATGCAATCAACTATGATAGAATATTGATATATAATTTTTATTGGAGAGAGAATAAATGACCGAAAACAAAATTCATGTTGCCTACGGTTTTCATGTTAATTGTTATCATTCTTACAGAGGCGATACAAACGATAACCTCGGCTTTGGCTCTGATATAAGAATAATCAGAAAAATTCTTGATACTCTGACCGACTTTAACAAAAAAGGCATCCCCGTCAAAGGTACGTGGGACACCGAAAACTTCTTTTCACTCCAGAAAATTCTGCCCGAATACGCTCCCGATATCATTGAAAAAATGAAGGAACGTGTTGAAAAATACGGCGATGAAAACATTATTATGGGCTTCAACAACGGCGCACTTTCCGCAATGACTGAGGATGAATTCTGCGAAAGTATAAATCTTGCCGTCACCAACAAACACGGGAGCGGTCTTGAGGATATATTCGGCGAGTGCGAAAAAATCGTGCGTCCTCAGGAAGTTATGTTTACACCTTCGCAGGTTACTTTATATAATAAGCTTGGCATAAAGGCTCTTTGCCTTTACTACAGCTGTGTGCCGTTTGATGCGTTCAGAACAATCATTCCGAAGCTTCCCGATGAAATCGCTTTCAATCCCATAACATATTCTTATAAGGGAGAAAGTTTAACCATTATTCCAACCTACAGTAACTCCGATGTCTGCGATGCGGGTTGCTTGCGTGCATGGGTCAAGGATTTACGCCAAAAGCAGGAAAGCGGCGAAATAAACAGAGATTTATTTCTCTTCATCAATATGGATGCCGATGCGATTTTTTGGGAAACCCTTGATATCGGGCCTCTTACGGGCAAAATCGCAAACACAGACGGCATTCACGGCCTTGTTGAGGAGATATCTGACCTGCCGTATATTGTTTTTGATACTCCCGGCGGATATCTGAAAGACCATAAATCTGTGGGCGAAATCAGCTTCACTCACGACACGGCAGATGGTAACTTTACGGGTTATGCATCGTGGGCGGAAAAACCTTTTAACAGGAAGATATGGACAAGAATCGAAAGAGCAAGAGCAATGGCAAAGGTCAACAGCAAAGATGACAGGCTTTCGCCCTCCTTTGATTCAAGAATTCTTCTTCTTTCAACAACACATTTCGGTCTGGCAACTCCCGTGCTGAATATTCAGCGAGAAAAAACTGCACTTGAATTGAGCGATAAGGTTATTCAAAGCGAGATTTCCTCACTTCCGAAAACTGAAAAACTGACTGTTTATAATACAAGTAAATCAACAATTCAATGCGTTCAGCTTGAAATAAAAAGAAAAATATCTGACCTTTCATGCATCACCGTTAAATCTGACGGCCTTGAAAGCTTTACTGCCGTGCCGACGGCAGATGACTGTTCTTCCGTTTTCCTGATGATGAAATTTACAGAAATCAAAGAAAAATACGAGCTTGAAATCGGCTTTGAGGCAAAAAAAGAAAAAAACGTGTTCGGAAATCTGCTTAAAACAGACCGTCTTTCCGTTATGTTTTCTCCCGAAGGCAACATTGAATTTGTAAAATGCGATGAAAGAGTTGTTGGCACAAAAGAATTTCTTCAGTCTTTCATAACATACAACAAAAAAAGATATAATTTTGAAAATACAACCGTTTCTCAGCTTAATCTTGCAGGCGAGGGAGAGGGAATACGTGTTCAGGGAGAAATTCATCTGCCCGAAGAAATAAACAGCGGAAACTTCACCTATGATTTCTTTAAAACGGGTTTTTCGGATGCTGTTTTTGTCAGAACAACCGTTAATTACCCCTACACAGCCGAAACAACATCAATCTCCACCGAAAACTCGGCTCTCGGCAGATTCAGCGATATGAAGTGGACAGAAGCCGTGCCCTTCCAACTGACACCGTTGCTTGACGGTGATATCTCGGTTATCAAAAGGAATTTTATGGACGATATTTCATCGTTCAGAACTCAAACGTTCCCCGAAAGTGACGAAAAGAACAAATATCTCGCTTCGTTCAACCATCAGCTTACGGGCGGATTTGTCGGCCTCTATGACGAAAACGGTGGAATCGTTGTTGCGAATGCACGTCAAGTGCTCAATTCAATGGCTCATTGTCCGATGCGTCTTGAAAAAGATAAAACCGTTCGCATGAATCCTTTCGGCACATACTATGGCAATCAGCGTCACCACTTCGGCAGAGCTAAAGATCAGATTCTTGATGTTTATACTCTTGTTGCTTCGCAGGGGAAAAGTATTGCGCCCTCTTATAACGGAAGCTCTGAAACAGCGGTTTTCGGGATTTATCCTCTTTCAAAAGACGGTCTGAACGAAGAAGAAAAGGCAGAAATCTGTGCGTTCTCCGACGGTGCGGTTGCTTCTGCGCCCGATATTTCGGAAGTTACACCGTTTATCAATGACAACATAACCGTTAAAGTGGGAAAAGCGGACGGAATAAACGAAAAAGACCTGAAAAATCCTGTTCTCACAGGTGTTTCGGGAAATATCATCAACTATATCACAAAAGGTGCAAAGGCAATAGGTCATATAATATTTACTCAGATAAAATCAAAATAAGGTTTGGTCTGCAGAAAAACATCAAAAATAAAAGGAGATTATGTCGAAAATGGAAACCGTTCTCAACACTTCAATTAAAATTCATAATAAAACTGTGCCAAACAGAATTGTTTTTCAGCCTATGGAGGGTTGTGACGGAACTTTTGTCGGCGGCATTGATAATCTTACCCGCCGTCGCTATATCCGTTTTGCCGAAAGCGGTGCGGGAATAATCTGGTTTGAGGCAACGGCAGTATCTTCTGAGGGCAGAGCAAATCCCCGTCAGCTTTACATAAATGATCAAACTGCGGACAGTTTCAGCTCTCTTGTGGCACAAATGAAAAAAATCTGTATGGAAACAAACGGTTTTGAGCCTGTAATTATTGTTCAATTGACTCACAGCGGCCGTTTCAGCAAACCGAACGGCAAACCTGAACCGATAGTTGCATACCGCAATGAGCTTTGGGAAAAAGGCAAGGAAAATCAACCGTATGTAATTGCAACAGATGATTATTGCAAAACGATCCCCGAAAAATATTATGTTGCCGCAAAACTTGCCGAAGAAGTCGGCTTTGACGGCATTGATGTTAAATGCTGTCACGGATATCTTTTTAATGAGTTTTTGAGTGCGAAAGAGCGCGAGGGTATTTACGGCGGCAGTCTTGAAAACAGAACAAGGCTTTACTTTGAATGCATCGATGCGGTTAAAAAAGCGGTAAGCAAGGATGTTTTTGTTACAACAAGACTTAACGCCTGCGACTGTTTCCCTTATCCTTACGGTTATGGCGTTGATGAAAATAATAATATTGACTTAACCGAAACAAAGCTTGTTATAAAATCTCTCTATGAAAAAGGAATGAGACTGATAAACCTTACTTTGGGGAATCCCTATCTTATTCCCCATATCAACCGCCCCTGCATAAACGCACCAGAAGACGGCGAAATCGGAGTTAAAAGAATTTATGATATTACCAAAGAGTTGAAAGATGAGTTTAATGATATTTATTTTATTGCTTCAGGATTAACATATCCGGGTGAAAACGCAATGAAATATGCGGAAAAGATTATCAATAACGCAGTTGCGGATTTTGCAGGTTTCGGAAGACTGACATTTGCTTATCCCGATTTTTATAAGGATTATCTTCAGAACGGCAAATTAGAAAAAAACAAAGTTTGTCTTAAATGCAGCAAGTGTTCTCAGCTTATGCGTGCGGGAACGGTTGCAGGCTGTCCCGTCAGGGATGCAGAGGTTTATATGCCTTATTATCAGAAATTTGTGTTGGGTAAATGAGGAGTGGATAAAATGACAGCTGTAATAACAGGCGGAAGCAGGGGAATAGGCCTTGGAATAGCCAAAGAGCTTTTGAAGAACGGCTTTTCCGTTGTTCTTTCCGCAAGAAACGAAGGCACAGAAATTAAAAAAATTAAAAATGAATATTGCGACAGAGTGTTTTTTATCCCATGTGATATTTCTGATATAAATGACATTGAAAAGCTTGTTTTTGAGGTCAAAGAAAAATTCGGCAAAATCGATTTGCTTGTGAATAATGCAGGTGTTGCCCCAAAAGAACGAAAAGATATTCTGGAATTGACGCCCGAAGAATTTGACTATGTAACAGATATAAACTTAAAGGGAACTTTTTTTGTTACCCAGAAATTTGTTCCGTTGCTTAAAGAAAACGGCAAATCAAGAATTGTAAACATTTCATCAATGTCTGCATATACAGCATCATTGAACAGAGGCGAATACTGTATTTCAAAGGCAGGTATTTCAATGATGACCAAGCTTTATGCAGCCCGTCTTGCGGAATACGGTATAAGTGTCATTGAAATCAGACCCGGCATCATTGAAACGGATATGACCTCAAAGGTTAAAGAAAAATATAAAAAAATGATAAACGAAGGACTGACCCCCATTAAAAGAATGGGCAATCCTGAGGATATAGGAAAATGCGTTGTTTCTGTTGCAAAAGGTGATTTTGATTTTTGCACAGGCACGGTTATTGACTGCGACGGCGGATTTAATGTGAGATGCTTATGAGAAAAATATATGATGCAATAATAATCGGAAGCGGAGCAGCTGCATACAGCGTTGCGGATTGGCTTTACAAAGAGAGCGTAACCGATATTGCAATTATAACGGAAAACAGAATAAGCGGTACATCGCGAAATACAGGCAGCGATAAGCAAACATATTACAAAATGTCTATGGACGGGTTTACATCTGACAGCCCCTATAAAATGGCACAGGATATTTTTTCTGCGGGATGCTGCGACGGAGAGAAGATGTATCTTCAATCTGTAAACAGCGTTAAATGCTTTTTAAGGCTGTGTGATTATGGCGTAGGTTTTCCTCAGGATGAATTCGGAGGATTTCCGGGCTATAAAACAGACCACGACAACACAGTAAGAGCAACGTCGATAGGCCCTTTAACCTCAAAGGTTATGACAGAAAAGCTTGAAGACGCCGTGCTTAATAAAAACGGAACACTTCTTTTTGATAACAGACAGGTGATTGAAATTCTGAAAGACGGCAACAGAGCGATTGGTGTTGCTGTTTTAAATACTGAAACAAACGAGTTTGAATGCTTTTACGCTGAAAATGTTGTTTGTGCAACAGGTGCGCCTGCTTGCATTTATGAAAATTCGGTTTATCCCGAATCTCAGCACGGCATGACAGGTGTTTTGATTGAAGCGGGAGTGCGTCTTTGCAATTTTTCACAGTGGCAATACGGAATGGCGTCTGTTGATTTCAGATGGAATGTTTCGGGCAGTTTTATGCAGGTTGTTCCGAGATTTGTGAGTGTTGATGAAAACGGTAATGAATACGATTTTTTAAATTGTTATTTTGAAACTGCTGAAGAAATGTGCAGCAAAATATTTTTGAAGGGGTATCAATGGCCGTTTAGCTTTGAAAGAGCAGAAATGTCATCAAAAATTGATATAGCCGTACACAACGAAGTTGAAAAAGGCAGAAAGGTTTATCTTGATTATACAGCTAATCCGAGAGGTTTTTGTTTTGATAATCTTGATAAAGAGGCACGGCAATATCTTGAAAAGAACAATGCAACCGGCATCACCCCGATTGAAAGACTCAAAAAACTGAATCCCAAAGCTATTAATGTCTATTTAAATCAAAACATTGATATTTCAAAAGAAAAACTGCGGATTGCTGTCTGTGCGCAGCATAATAACGGCGGTGTTTATACCGATAATAATTGCGAAACCGATGTGGAATGCCTTTATGTGATAGGCGAAGCGGCAGGCGCATTCGGACTTGCGCGTCCGGGCGGTACGGCGCTTAACGACACTCAGGTGGGCGGATTATTGTGTGCAAAACATATTAAAGAAAAAACACCGTTTTCTTATGATTTTGAAGCAACTGATTTTTGCCTTGGCAAATATCAAAAATTTATAATTGACAGCGATGTTGATTATTCATATTTCAAAACAAAAATGAGCGGGTGCGCAGCGTTTTTTCGCGATAAGGAAAAGTGCGTGGCTTTACTTGATGAAATTAACGATAAAATTTTGAATTATCCGTTAAGACACAAATCTTTGAGCGATTATTTTTATGATAAAGATATGCTTGTGAGTGCAAAGGCACTTCTTGAAACAATAATCGGTGAAATGCCGTTAACAGGCAGCCGCGGCGGTGCTGTTTACTTTGAAGAAGGTGAAATCGCAGCGGAAAATCCCGAATACCGAAAATATCTTTCAATAACCGAAAACGGAAAGGTGAATTTTGTTGAAACAAAGCCCGTTCCGAAGATTGATGAGCCTTTTGAGAAATTTTTAAACCGTATATAACGAGGTGTAAAATGAACGGTCTTAAATTGGGCGTTGCAAGCGTTACTTTCAGAAACAAAACAGTTTCCGAAACAGTTGAAATTGCAAAAAACGCCGCTGTGGATTATATTGAGTGGGGCGGAGATGTTCACGTTAAAACACTTGATGATGCCAAAAATGCAAAAGAGCTTTGCGATAAAAACGGCATAAAAATCTGTTCTTATGGCAGTTATTACAGGGTCGGCTGTGCAGATAAAAACAAATGGGAAAAAATCTGCCTGATTGCAAATGCAATGAATGCATCGTCTGTAAGAGTGTGGCTAGGAGATAAGGATAGCGAAGAAACAACGCAGGCAGAATACAACCGTATCCTTGATGATTTAAAAAGCATTTGCTCCGTTGCTCAAAAATATAATCTTTCGGTATGCCCTGAATGCCATGATAACACATATAACAACAACACGGACGCTTTTTTGAAAATTAAAAATGACCTGAAAGCGGATAATTTCAAAACATATTTTCAGTCAAGGTATTTCAGGTTTGATTATGATATTGACAGAATAGAAAGAACCTTCGATTTCATAGAAAATGTTCATGTCAGTTACCGTGATTTGGTCAAAGAGCAGCGTTTTAGAAAGAAAGATAAGCATTATCTTGACAAGCTTATTAAAAAGCTTTCGGAAATGAGTTTTGACGGTGTTGTGCTTATTGAATTTACAAAGGGCTCAAAAGAAAAGTGTTTTTTAAAGGATATCAAAAAAATTAAAAACAGTGCAAGAGGAAGCGGAAATGAATTTTAATCAAGCGATTGAGGCTTATATAAAAAATCCTGTAAAAGAAACTCTTAACGATGTTACCGAAAAGCTCCTGAATGAAATGACTCTGAAAGAAAAGGTTCGTTTAATGCAGGGACATGCCATGGGCGTAACAATAAAGAATTTATTTACAAAGGGAAGATATTATAACGGCGAAGCCTATCCGGCAGGCGGCTGCAAAAGGCTCGGGATTCCTCCCGTGCTTTTTACCGACGGGCCGAGAGGCATTGTTATGGGTAAATGCACCTGTTTTCCGGTTTCGATGCTTCGCGGCGCAACCTTTGATGATGAGTTGGAATATGAAGTTGGCAAGACAATGGCAAAAGAAGCAAGCGCTTTGGGAGCAAACCTTTATGCAGGTGTCTGCATAAACCTTCTTCGCAATCCGATGTGGGGCAGGGCGCAGGAAACCTACGGAGAAGATCCGTTTCTGCTTGGCAAAATGGGCGTTGCGCTGACTAAAGCCATGCAGGAAAACGGAATTATAGCCTGCCCCAAGCACTATGCGCTTAACAGTATTGAGGACTTGCGCTTTAAGGTTGATGCAAAAGCGGATGAAAGAACTCTGCACGAGGTTTATCTGCCGCATTTTAAAAAATGCATTGATGCAGGTGCAATGTCAATAATGGGAGCTTATAATAAGGTTAACGGAACCTATTCCTGCGAAAGCAAAGAGCTTCTTACCGATATTTTAAGGGATAAGTGGGGATTTGAGGGTTTTGCTCTTTCAGATTTCTTTTACGGTGTTTATGATGCCGTAAGAAGCGTTAAAGCGGGCATGGATATGGAAATGCCTTATTATTTCCGATATGCCGTACTTAATCACAAATTGAAAAAAGGGGAGCTTACGGAGGCTGATATCAACCTTTGTGCAGGAAGAATACTTAAAGCGCTTATAAAAACTCTGCCCCATTACAAAAAACAACCGAAATCCGTTATTCTTTCAAAAGAACATACTGAGCTTGCAAGAAAGGTTGCGGGCAAAGGAACTGTTCTGCTGAAAAATGACAGCAAAACGTTGCCGATATCAGGCGGCCAAAAAATTGCGGTTGTGGGAAGATATGCAAATAAAATAAATGTCGGAGACCACGGCAGCAGTAATGTGTACAGCCCGTACACCGTAACCGCTTACGAAGGCATCAAAAACCGTTTCGGCGCAGAGAATGTTTGTGTTTATAACGGTTGTGACACCGAAGAGGCGATTGAAACGGCAAAAAACGCGGAATACATTGTTGTTTGTGTCGGAAGTGATTGGCTTCAGGAAGGCGAATTCCTTGTTAATCTCGGCAACATCAAGAAAAAGCCTAAAGGCTCGGGCGGCGACAGAACGGATTTAAGAATACCTGCGGAAGATGTTGATTTGATAAAGGCTTTATCGAAAACAGGCAAAAAACTCATTGTCAATATTATGGGCGGAAGTGCGTATGTGATTAAAGAATGGACAAATTTGGCTGATGCAATTCTTTTCTCGTTTTACAGCGGACTTGAAGGCGGCAATGCCCTTGCGGATATCTTGAGTGGTGATGTTAATCCCGGCGGCAAACTGCCTTTTACAATTGCTTATAATGACACAGACTACCCTGAATTTTTGCATATAGCAGATAAAAAGCTTGAAATCAATTACGGCTATTATCACGGCTACACTCTTTTTGACAAAAAAGGAATTGAACCGCAGTATCCCTTTGGTTTCGGACTTTCTTATACGGATTTCGAGGTTTTTGATTCTTCGGCAGAAAAAGAAAATGATAAGATAACGGTTACCGCAACCGTAAAAAACATTGGTGATGTTTGCGGCGATGAGGTTGTTCAGATTTATATTTCAAGCAAAAATGGCAGCGAGAACCGTCCCGTAAAACTTCTCAAAGGATTTAAACGCATTGCCGTTGCGGCAGGAGAATCGGTAACGTTGAAAATTGAAATACCGTTTGATGAAATTAAGTTTTACAATCCTGAAAATGGCGATTGGAAATTTGATGAAGCATATAGCGTTATGATTGGCACAAACAGCAAAAACGTTAAGCAAATCGGTGAAATCAGCTTTAAATAAAGCCCTTGAGGTTTTGTGCAAACAAATAACACCGTGCATTATCATTTGATTGATAGTGTACGGTGTTGTTTTAATTTGATTTATGATGAAATTTGGATTTTGAATATCGCTTTGTTTCTCGAAACATAAAGCTTGCCGAAAAGCAGGTTATTGAAATTCTTAACGTTTATTTCCTGCGGAGGAACAACGGGATATTCCGCATTGTATGAATCGGATCTGTGCTTTGGATTGACCTGGGTGAAAAGATAATTGATTCCGATTCTGTGAACATAGAAGCCGTCGATTTCGACTCTTTGAGGCAGATAGCAGGTGTAGCCGAAATTATGGTCCTCGGAATTTTCTGCATCGATAATGTGGCTTGAAATGCCAGTGGGATAAAACTTACAGTTGCGTATTACAAGTTCACCGTTCCAGGTTGAGCCGTAATCCGAACGAAGCGCAATGAAGCTGTCGGATAAAACGGTTGTGTTCTCAATCAGAGCTGTTCCGCTTCCTATCAGCTTTATTCCGTGATGGCCGAGAACGGAATTTGTTATTGTTGCATTAAGAATTCCTTGATGAGCATCAAATCGCGAAAGCGCACAGCCGTCATACACCAGATTTTTGCAATAGTTTGTGCCTGCAATTCCCCAATAATCGTTATCGGTTATATTGTTTGTCTGGTTGCAATTAATAAATCTTGCATTAATTGCCATCGCGGCCCCTATATCGTAAGTGCCCATTGCTACGGATGTTCCTGCAGAGCCTATTGTTGAATATTTTTTATGACCCGTAAACGTGCAGTTTTTTACCGTTACATCGGCGCAGTATGAAAGGCTGACAAAGGCCGAATAAGGCGCCCCTGTTTTGCCCTCATTTTTAATATCGTGATATATTCCGTCTATAACGGTATTGGAGCGTTTAACCAGAATGCCTCTTGAATAATAGTTATATTCAGAAGCGGCATTGTTTGCAAGAGTTGTGAATCGGCCGCCTTTTACGGTTAATATCTCTGTATCGACGGGATAAGCCGCCGCAGATGTTATTGAATCAAAGTTCCAGATAAGCGGAGTTTTCGGCGAAATGTTTCCGTTTTCATCAACAAGTATAACATCCGTCTGGTTGCTGCCCGAATTTTGGTTTGCCCCCTTGCGTATATATCGTTTAACATTAGAATCCGTAAGCACAACCAAGCTTTTGGCTTCAAGTGATGTTCCGATGTTTTTTGCATCAGATTTAAGAGCGGAAACCTTATCGGTTATATTTATTCCGACCTGTGACGGAGCGATATTAAAAATCCATGCACTTCTGTTTTCAACTTGAGTGTCATCAATTATAAAGCGTGCGGTTGACCAGTCGGTATCGGTCATAATGCAGGCTGTTTTGTTCGCACCGCCGATATAATATGTTGCGGTTTCGTTTGCAAAAACGCTTAAACCGTTTGCGTTTGCATATTCATGGGTTTTTACAATAGCTTCAAAGTCATCTGTTTTGCCGTTGCCAACAGCCCCGAAGTCCTCGTATGTTACATAATCAGAAAAGGTTTTAACGAACATAAAACCGTCTTTAAAATCATAACTGCCTTGTGCGCCAAGCAAAACTTCATCGGCAAAAGCGGTTATTCCTCTTGAAATTCCCACTTTTGAACCGCCTGTGATATAAACATTACCGTTTTCAACCTTAAGGCTGAATGTGTCTGTATCATTCAAAGTTGCGTCAATTATAAAGGCTTTTGAAGCGGCGTTTTCGGTTATTGCAATTTTTTTGCCGCAAGCCTTGTAAATCTCATCGCAAAGGGTTTCTGCAGCATTGGAATACAGAGTGCCGTTCGGAATAACAACGGAGTATTCGTCAACAGATACACCGTTAACAGTTATCCCGTCAAGAGGTCGCACAATATACGGGCTTTCATAGTTGCCCTTGGCAAGCTCGTTTTTAAGCTCCGTTTCAGAGAAAAGCTGCGAAAACGGAGTAGAAAAAATAGAAATAACGCACATTATCACCGCAATTATTCGTGAAAACATTTTTCTTCACCTTTACCCTTTTTTGATTTTCGACATTTTGAAAACCTAATCTATATTGACCAGAAACTGTCGGTGAAACGTGTTGTACGGTGCGGAAAAGCTCTGAAAAAATCATCGGCGTTGCGTTTGAGTTCAACACCGTTCAGATAAACAGCTGTCTGTGCCGTATGACCTTCACCTGCAAGAAGCAGTCTTGCTGCTGCAGACGGTGTGAGTGAGATGTCGGCATCGCCGTCAAACCTATGAGTGACGGTTGCTTTGCCGTTTTGATATTCAACATCAAATATGCCTTTGTTCTGCTCAAGGTTGTCAAGGCTCAATATGCTGAATTTGCCGTATTCAGAGGGATACGCATTGTTTTCAAGAAGTTTTTTGAGATTATAGATTCTCGCCGCATAGCCATGGTCGAGTTCGTATACGACATCGTTGATTCTGTCGGTAAGGCAAGCGAAAGGTGAACCCTGATATTGTTTTTTTACAATCAGATTTTTTGCGATTCCGTCGTAGTTTCGTAAAAAACCGACTATTCCTTTAAGGGCATCGGGTGTCAGCACAAACAGCTCTTCTGCAACAAGCTTATCGGGACGATTTATTTTGAAACGCACATAACCGTCGGCTTTACCGGCAGAATCTCGGTGAATGTAAGTGTAATCTGCGTTTTCAATAGGCTTGTCGCAAAAATGCTTTTTATCCTCTCTGATTGTCATAAGATTTTCTGTGAAAACGCATTTGTTATGCAGTTCGCACAGTTCCTCTAACTGTTCACCCGTATAGAGTTCAACATCGTTGTTGTGCGGGATGTGTCCGAGATTATGAAAAGGCACTTTGATCGCAAAAGTACGGTTAAGATTTGCAAAGCCGAATTTCTCATAATAAGCGATTGAAAACGGAGCAAGAAAACCTGCGGTGATGTCGTTTTTGACGGCAGTTCTGCCCACTTCATCAAAAATTGCCCGCACAGCACCCATTCCGCGGTATTCGGGTTGGCTGCACACTCCGCTGAGAACGAGTGTGTTTATTAAATTTCCGCAGTAGTTGCATTTGAAATCGAATAACTCAACGCCTGCAATAAGCTTGCCATTATGAAAAGCACCCAAAACGGGCATTTCAACATCTGTATCTTCATCTTTGTTGAATTTCCAGATAAATGATGCAGCCGATATCTTGAGGTAATCCACAGCTTCTTCAGGCTTTATCAATCTAACTTCCATAACTGTTCTCCTGAATATTTGATGTTGGTTTTATTATAACATTCATCACGAAAAATTCAATATATCAGAGTTTATAAAAGTTAACTATACGGGTTAACTTCCGTCACTCCGAAAGGAAAGCGATGAAACCATAATCTTTAATTCATTTGTAATTTATCGTGATTCTTTTTTGCCTGTCATTTTCTTAACAACAACGCTCATTAAAACGGAAAATACGGCGATTGGAACCAAATATAAAAGATTGTTGGGATTCGAAAGGTCTCCCTTGTTAGCAAGAACGGTGAAAAATATGTTAAAAGGAAGCATAGCAAGGTTTGAAGCTGAAAAAAACTTCCAAAAATTTACGTTCATTGCACCAAAAACTATGCTGAGTAAATCAGACGGACCAACACCCGAGGCTTTGATAACATACACAACCATAAATTCGTTTTTACCCGCAAAATCATCAATCTTTTTAACTTTAGGAAACCTTGTTTTAAGCGTATCGAGAAAATCTTTGCCGGCAAATTTTCCGAAATAATATTGAAGAATAAAACTTAAAGCAATGGCAATAAAATTAACAGCAATTGCAAAATAAACATTTTCAAAAAGGAGACCCGAAACCGCAAATATAACAGCCAAAGGGAATACAAGAGTAAATGATTTGATTACGGTGAATGCAATAATGATAAGCGCTACCGTAAGGGTACCGCCTTTGATATAAGAAGAAAGTTCGTATGCATTTTCAATGCTGATATTGAATTTTTTTACAAGTATAAGCATTGCAACGAGCATTACCGCCATAAATACGATTGAAACTGCTTGCAAAACTTTCATAATTCTATCAAAATTTTTTTCGCCTGTCGCTTTCATAATCTTCACCGTTAGAAATATTAAAAGTAATTTTGTTGTGTGTTTAAAGTTTATCACTAAAGCTATAAAATTTCAATCGCTAATTCTTAAAACATAAATCATCATTTGACAAAAATAATTCTGTAAAAATCACTTCTGATAGATTGATTTTTGGGCTTATGTTAGATGTTGTGTTAAATTAAGGCTTTCTTTTGGGTGCGGAGGAAGAATTTGAACCTGCGATCTACGGGTTATGAGTTGTAGAGTTGGCTTTTATACAAAAACCACCTGATATATCGCATTTAAGCGAAAATAACAGGTGGTTAGTTCATTTCCCTGTGTACCGTTAAAATAAGTTGTTGACAAAAAATTGACATTGTCTGGTTTTCAGGAAACTCATAAACTATGTTTACTATCAAAAAAAAATTCCACGAAACGACTGGGATCTGTTTTGGTTGTTTTGTGAACGAGCTTCAGTTTCATCCCTTTTTCAGTATAGATACCGTTAGGGCCTGTAATGAAGGTAAATAATTCTGCCTATATCGTCAATTCTCCAGACATAAGCAATTGCTTTTCTGTAGATATAATTAATCTTCGATTTCAAAGTCTTCAACTTAAAATTATATTCTCTCGGCTCAACCGTATCGTAAAGCGATGTAACGCATTTGCATTCGCAATCGGTTTTGATTTGTGTTGCGGCAAGGATAAACAAATTCTTATCGCAAGGAAGTCTGATTGCTTTTGCACCGTCTGTTTCAATCTCATATTTAAAGAAGAAAAGCTGATGCGCATAATCATCGCCCTTTGCAGAATGAGTATGAGTGCATTCCCAGCCAAAAACATCGGCTTTGATTTTTGCCGTACGTTTCATGCCGTATAAATCCCATGCAAAAGGTCTTTCTTCAATGTCGCTGACTTTGATTTTAACGGGTTTGCCGTCAACGTCAAATGCGTATTCTTTGTCGCCGTCAAGGCTTGCGCAAAGAATAACAAACTTGTTGTATTTGCCGTCAAGGGCAATTGTCTGCCCGTTGGCAATCAAAGAATCGTATTCGCCTTTATTTATGGCAAAATCAACGCCTCCGCTTGTGATAACATCGGGAACAAGTTCTGTGGGGATTGTGTAATTCTTGCCGTAAATACCGTTGCCAGAGCGTGACTGATTTGAAGAAAACGCCTTGGTATTTAGCGGAAGCGAAACAAATGAACAGGGAGCGGTCTTGCCTTTATTCTCCAAAGGTGCGAGTGTTAAAGCAAAGCTCTTAACTTCATAGGGATTAATATCAAAAACAAGCGAACCGTCTTTTACCGTTGCGTCACCGATATGTTCTTCCGACGCATAAATCTCTCGGGCAGATATAATTCCGTTGCCAAGCGTGAATTTTACATTTTTATGAGCTTTGTTACAGCCTTCGTTTACTCTTACAACAATTTCATCTGTGTTTTCAGCTTTTTTGATTGCACGGATGATAACATCGTTAACGGAAATATCAGCAAAACTGTAACAAGCGCCGAGAGAGCCGATATGTTTATCGGCAACAAAAGCCGCCATCGGAGCGCTGAATTCACGGGCAGCCGACTGCACTCTTGTAACGTCATCGCCCTTATGGGCGCAGATTGCATAACCGTAACGGTTAAGACCGAGGTCCATCATGCTCTGAACAGAAGCGGGTCTTGAGTTGTTGAGCGGAGTGAGTATAACCGTCATTCTCAAAGTGTTATCCGCAAATTTGTCCCAACCGTATTTGCAGTCACTTAAAACGGAAACACCGAACTCTCCGCTTTTATCGGTTATATCTACCCATTTTTGTGCGGGAACTTCGTAAATTTCGGGCTTTGCATTGCCTCGTTTAATAGCTCCCAGACCCAGATCAAAGGTCGCTTTTTCATTTGAGCAGGCAAAGCTGAAAATATTTTTACAAAGTGTTCTCTGATTGTTCCAGTCAAATTCACATTGAACTTCAACCATGTCAGAGCCTGCCGACAGTGAAATGTTATTTATAAAAACTGAATCGTCGCATTGCTGAATGACCTGGAGTGTGCATTTGGCAGGCCCTTCTTCGATTATTTTTGATTTAACAAACTTTGCAATTCTGTTGTGATTTCTTATTGATTGCTTGTATTTGATTTCCCACGCAGGATAGAGCCAGCCGCCCGCATAATTATCAAAAATACCGAGAACGATAGGCTCTTTGAGCAGTTCTTTGCCGATTTCTTTATCGTATATCGAGCCGATATCGCCGTTTTTGTTAAGAGTAACAATATAACGTTCGTTTTCAAGTGATTTTTCAGAAACTTTAAGATCCGTCTTTATTGTAGCAGACGTTTCGGTTGCGGTAACATCAAAAACGCAATATGAGTGAGGCGGCATATCGGCAACAAATGCAATTGTTGTTTTGCCTTTGCCGATTGCTGAAACCTGTGAAGGAACTTCTTTTCCGTTGCAGTCGCAAACGGAAATATGCTTGAATTCGCTGTCAAGTGTTGCGGTAACACAGCTCTTTCTTCTGGATTCCATAAGATTGTTGACAACAACGGGAGTGCCTTTGCAGAAAGAGGTGTCAAGCATCGAAGCAACAGCCGAAACGCTCTTTTCGTATTCATGAGCCAGCTGATTGAGTGAAAGACCGTAGTCATTCCACGAGCGAAGATATGCTCTTTGAACGGATGTGCCTGGCAAATCATCGTGGAACTGATGATTTATTATTCTCTTCCATGAAGTGTTCAATTCTTTCTGAGGATACTTTGCGGTGCCGAGCCACTCTGCGGTTACGGCGGCTCTTTCTGCCATATCGGCAAGCTCTTCGCCGCGTTTGTTCCAACGCTTGCTGATTGCCCTTGCGGTATAGCCTGCCGTACCGTGGTCAGTCAGAAGGAGTTCGTTGTTCCAAGAAGGCAGTTTGTCACGGTCGGCTTCGGTCATTTCTGTCATTATCTGCTTGAAAACCTTATCTGACGGTGAAGAGTGAACAATTATATCCGACTTGTCGTTATTTTTCATGTTTTTGCGCAGGTTTCTGATGGAGATGGGCAGAGGTCCGCCGCCTCTGTCACCTATGCCGTGAAAAATTTCGGTAAAGTTCATACCGTGCGATTCATTTTCTGCAAGCTTTTCTTTGATAGCCTTGTTTTTGCGAAGATTATTGAGAACGGCAACATAGTTGTGCATTTTAATGCTTGCAATAATATATTTACCGTCAGGTCCGTACCATTTGCCTATGTCAAAAGGCTGCCCGTAGGCGCTTCCCCAACTGAGCTTTTGGGTTGTGAATCCGTAAAGGTTTGAGTGCCTTGCAATTGATGGCAGGGTGTAGCCGAAACCGAAGCAGTCAGGCAAGAATACATCACGGCTTCTTATGCCGAATTTTTCATTGAAATATTCATTGCCCAGAAGAAAATTTCTGAAAAGAGCTTCAGGCGAGGGGACGTTTACATCTCCGTTTTCCCAGCCTGCACCGCAGGGATACCAATTGCCGTTTGCCACATATTCCTTGAGCTTTTCAAACTGTTCGGGGTAATATTCCTCCATGAGCTCATATCTGTACGCACCTTCAAAATTAAACACATATTCAGGGAACTTTTTAAAAAGATGAAAATTCCAGTTGAGAGTCTGAGGAATATAATTTTTAACAGTTCTTTTAAAGTCCCAGTTCCAGACAGTATCAAGGTGCGCTGTTGCTATGGTATGAACATGTTTTTTCTTTCCCATTATCATTTGTGGCACAAAAGTACCTTTCCTTTCAAAATATATTTAAATATTATCACAGAATAATTCTGATTGCAAATCATAATCTTGTATTTTTCCGTTATGTATGATATTATCAAATTATCAAAAAGATTTGGGGTGTGCGGAATGAAGAATAAAATGAAAGAATTGTTTTGTTGGTCTTTCCCGAATGCGACAAAAGACATCGGTGATTATTCCAACAAAGAACGTAACGTTTACCTTGCAGGTATGTTTGGTCAGAACGTTATCTATGCCATTATCGGCTCCGTGCTTCAGGTTTTCTATACCGATATTTTGATTATTCCCACAATAGCCGTAAGTGCAATAATGGGTATTTCAAGAGTCTGGGACGGTATCAACGATATCATTATGGGTACAGTTGTTGACAAAACCCATACCCGTTGGGGCAAATGCAGACCTTATCTTAAATTTGTTCCGATTCCAATAGCAATCACAACAATTCTGATGTTCCTGCCTATCAACAGCCTTCCTATGGGCGTTAAAATTGCCTATGTTGTAATCAGCTTCCTGCTGTGGGAAACTCTTTATACTCTCGGCGATATTCCTCTTTGGGGCGTTACATCTCTTATGACTCCCGATGAGCAAAAACGTGCAAAGCTTATCTCTGCCGCAAGAACAATTTCAAGCGTCGGCAGCATTGTAATTGTCGGCTTCTATCCGATTAAAGATGCACTCGGCGCAATAGACCTCGGTTTATTTGCAAACACAGGCAAAGCAAACTCTGACCTTGCATATTTTTCAGAGTCTCAGGGCTATCTGCTGGCTGTTATCGCCATTGCAATGTTTGGCGGTATTCTGTTCCGCTTGCCCTTTGCATTTATCCGCGAAAGAATTACTCAGGCGCCCAAAGAAAAGGACACAGGTCTTAAAGAAAACCTTAAACTTATGTGGCAAAACAAACTTTTTATTCGTGCTCTGGCATCAAATATCCTCGGCTGCACCAAAACAATTCTTATGACTGCGGGCATATATTTCTGCAAATGGGTGCTCGGTAACGGAGGCGACGAAACGCTCTGGCTAATAAAAATGGGAGGCGCTTTCCTTATCGGCATGATAATCGCAATGAATATCAGCACGTCGGTTGCAAAAAAATTCGGCAAGAAAAAAGTTTATCTTGCAACCTCATATCTCAACACAGTTCCCTACATACTCATTTTCCTCGTCGGCTATCAGCATATTTTGTTCCTTATGGTTATGCTCTTCATTGCAGGCTTCCTCACAGGCTTCTCAACCGTTTATAACACAACAATGATTGCTGACAGCGTTGACTATATGGAGCATAAAACCGGCAAGAGAAACGACGGCGTTTTCTTCTCGGGTCTCAATTTCACATCAAAGCTTACTGCGGCAATTACCGCAATCGTAACAAACCTCATTTTCTCAATGGTTAATTACACGGAAACAATCAACACCCTCACAGAAAACATTGCAAATGCTTCTGCACAAGGTCTTGATTACACGCTTGATTTTGCATCGGCATATCCCGAAATTACCTCGGCTATGCTTGTTCTTATCACATTTGTTCCCGCGGCAGGCTGCATCCTTCAGGCTCTTCCCATCCACGGCTATTCACTTGATGAAAAACAGCACGCGAAAATTCTTGAAGAGCTTGAAGATATAAGAGCAAACAACGCCAAATAAAATTTAACAGAATTATTATCGGAGACAGTCTTATGAAATATCGTGAAGATAAATACGGCAACAAACTTTCTGTTTTAGGTTTCGGCTGTATGCGCTTCAAAAAGAAAATGGGCAGAATAAATATGGAAGATGCGGAGCGTCAGATAATGTCAGCTTTTAATAAAGGCGTGAATTATTTTGACACAGCATTTATTTATCCGGGAAGCGAATCGGCAATAGGAGAAATTTTCGAAAAAAACAATATCCGCGACCAAGTCTATATTGCAACAAAACTGCCTCCCCAGCTTATGCGCAGCACGGATATACTTGACAAGCTTTTTAACGAACAGTTAAAAAGACTTCGTACCGACCATATTGATTTTTATCTTATGCACATGATGGCAGATATAAAGATATGGGAACGCCTGAAAAGCATGGGAATTGAAAAGTGGATAGAAGAGAAAAAGGCAAGTGGTGCAATTCGTCAGATTGGATTTTCATATCACGGTAATTCAGATATGTTCTGCAAAATTATTGATGCTTATGACTGGGACATGTGCCTTATTCAGTATAACTATATGGATGAACACACTCAGGCAGGGCGTAAAGGTCTGAATCACGCCAACGAAAAGGGAATTCCCGTTATGATAATGGAGCCTCTTCGCGGCGGCAGACTTGTTAACAATCTTCCGTCGGATGCAAAACAGATTTTCGACAGTCATACCGTTAAGCATACTCCCGCTCAGTGGGCGTTTCGCTGGTTGTGGAATCAGCCTGAGGTCGCAGTTGTGCTTTCGGGCATGAATTCCGATGAAATGGTAGAGGATAATATCAAAACTGCGTCCGACACCGAAATCGGCGAACTGACTGTTGCCGATGAAGAAATGCTTAAACGCGTTGTTAAAGCAATCAATGCAAAAATGAAAGTTCCGTGCACAGGTTGCGGATACTGCATGCCTTGCCCTCAGAATGTTAATATCAGCGGAACTTTTTCTGCATATAACCGATGCTTTACCGACAGCAGTTTTAAAGGTTTCAAAGAATATGTCAAAAACACAACATCACATCAATATGCACCTGCATCAAAGTGTGTCGGCTGCGGAAAATGCGAAAAGCATTGCCCACAGAGCATCGAGATAAGAAAAGAGCTGAAAGAAGCCGAAACCGAGCTTGAAACCAACGCCTATAAAGCCATCAGCAAAGTTATATCGGCATTCAGAAAAAAGAAATAAAACGGTTGCGGAGACGGCAGTTGAATCCGTAACATCCATTCATACGGCAAATACGATAGAATTTCATACAAAAACCACCTGACAAATCGCATTCGGAGCGATAATATCAGGTGGTTTGTTTGTTTTCGTGCGTACCGTTAAAATAAAATGTTGACAAAAAGTTGACACCGTATATTGGTTGAAGTATAATTGTTGCATACGAAACTGTTGCGTGCGCAACTGATACGGAGGTCGCTATGCCGAAAATAATGAAAAAGTTAAACTGTATAAGCCGCTGTCAGGCTACATACAGAAATTTGAAATTTTCTTCAGACGGAATCTGCGCAAGTCACCACGCATTTATTCTGATTATTTCCAAGAATCCGGGATATTCGCAGGAGGATATCACCCGTGAAATCTGCCTTAATAAAAGCACGGTGGCAAGAACGCTCAACCATCTGGAAAGTTACGGGTATATAACAAGAACAGCAAACCCCGAAGACAAGCGTCAGATTCTCGTTTATCCGACAGATAAAATGCTCGGAATTCTGCCTGGTGTGATAGCTGTTTCGGGCGAATGGAACAACTGTATCACGGAAGGAATATCCGATGATGAACTTGAGGTTTTTTACTCGGTTTTAAACCGTATGGAAGAAAAAGCAAAGCAGATTATACGGGAGTTGTAAGAGATGAGAAGAATATTTTTATATCTCAGACCGTTTAGGTTTCGGATGCTTATCGGTTTCATAATCAAAGTAACGGGAACTATGGCTGAACTGGTTCTGCCGTATATTTTGACATATATACTCGAAAATGTCATAACAGAACTGAATGTCGGAAAAGTTATCGCTTACGGCGGAATTATGATGTTTTTTGCTTTTGTTGCATGTCTCGGTAACATTACTGCAAACCGTATGGCGGCACGGGTTACAACGAACTTCTCAAAGGCCATGCGAAAGGAGCTTTTTGAAAAAACGCTGTATCTTTCTTCTGCCGATACCGATGCATTCACCATTCCGTCTCTTGAATCACGAATCACAACTGACACTTATAATGTTCATAACTTTATCGGTATGATGCAAAGAATGGGCGTCAGAGCGCCGATCCTTCTTCTCGGGGGAATTTCCCTTACGTTGATTATGGACAAAGCTCTGGCTCTTGTCATGATTGCCACTCTGCCGATAATTTTTGTAACTGTTTACGGTATTTCACGCAAAGGTGTGCCGCTTTATAGCCGTGTGCAGAAATCTGTAGACGGTATGGTAAGGGTTGCAAGAGAAGATGTTCAGGGAATCAGGGTTATTAAAGCTCTTTCAAAAAATGAGCACGAAAACCGCAGGTATGATAAAGTGAATGCCGAACTTTCGAAAAGAGAAAGACACGCAGGTACAATTCTCGGTATAGTCAACCCCGCAATGACTCTTCTTATGAATCTCGGCATTGCCTTCGTTGTTGCCGTTGCGGCAATCAGAGTGGACAAGGGGTTATCTTCACCTGCAACGGTTATTGCATTTATGCAGTATTTCACTCTGATTTCCATGGCGATGATGTCACTTTCAAGAATGTTTGTAATGTATACAAAGTGCGCCGCTTCCGCAAACCGCATATCTGAAGTGCTGAATACTTCGGATAAATTTGAAATAACCGAAGACTCACGAAAATATGACGGCATACATATCGCGTTTGACAATGTATCATTTTCCTATTTGGGTAAAAAGAACAATCTTCAGAATATATCTGTTTCGCTGAAAAAAGGAGAGAGACTCGGCATTATCGGAGCAACGGGAAGCGGTAAATCAACCTTTATAAAGCTTTTACTGCGTTTTTATGAGCCCGACTCGGGTGAAATCAGAATAAACGGCAAAAATATCAAATCCTACAGCCGTGAGCAACTTACGGCAATGTTCGGCGTTGCTTTGCAAAATGATTTTATTTATGCCGACACAATCGAGGAAAACATCCGTTTCGGCAGAGATCTTTTAAAAGAAGATATAATCAAAGCAGCAAAGACTGCGCAGGCACACGATTTTATAATCGCTGCAGTTGGCGGATATTCCCATATGCTCTCGTCAAAAGGAACAAATCTTTCGGGCGGTCAGAGGCACAGAGTTCTTATTGCACGAGCAATCGCATCAAGACCCGAAATACTTATTCTCGATGACTCATCATCTGCACTCGATTACAAAACCGATGCCAATCTCAGAAAGGCGCTAGATGAAGATATGTCGGTGTCAACGGTTATTACCGTCGCGCAGAGAGTAAGTTCAGTCAAAAACTGTGACCATATTATTGTGATTGATGACGGTATTGTCATCGGTCAGGGCAAGCATGAGTATCTGCTCGAAAACTGTTCTGAATACCGCGAAATCAGTGAATCCCAGATGGGAGGTGCCTTTGTTGAGTAAAACGGAAGAAAACAAAACAGTACATAAAAGAGATAACAAAGGTATTATGATAAGGCTGGGTAGCTATGTGCTCAATCAGTGGCATCTGTTCATTCCTGCGGTTATTTTCACCTTGCTGTCAAATCAGCTTTCTTTGCTCGGTCCGAGATATTCTGGTGCCGCTATTGATGCAATCGAAGCTGTATTGGGTGTGGATTATCCCGTTGTATGGGAAAATGTTATCAAAATGATAGTCTGTTATGCGGTATCTGCACTACTTTCCTATATTCTGGCGGTTGTTATGATTCGCCTCAGTCAGAAAATTACCTATAAAATGAGAAAAGAGCTTTTTGAAAAGCTGAATACTCTGCCTGTCGGATATTTTGACACACATTCTACGGGCGATATAATCAGCCATCTGTCATATGATATTGATACAATAAACAGCACTCTTTCGCACGATCTTGTGCAGGTAATGACAAGCGTTTATACGGTTGTCGGCTCTTTGATTTTTATGTGGCAGATTTCAGAGATAATGCTTCTGATTTTTGTATTCACGGTTCCCGTTTCGATTTTGTTTACCCGTTACCGTTCCAAAAAGGTAAGACCATTGTTCAGTGCAAGGTCAAAAAAATACGGTGAACTTAACGGTTATGCGGAGGAAATGCTTTCGGGTGCAAGAACAATCGAAGCATACGGCAGACAGGATGTAATTTCGGAACGATTCAATGAGCGTAATGAGGATGCAATGAACGCTTATTACAACGCTGAATACAGTGCGGCATTGTTGTTCCCGACCATCAATCTTATCAATAATGTTTCGATTGCATTCGTGGCAATTCTCGGCGGAATTCTGTATATGTACTCCCAAAGCGGTGCGGTTGCCGCAGGAACGATGTTTTTCATTTCTCTCGGCGGTGTTGCACAGTTTGTTCAGTATTCCCGAAAATTTGCAGGACCTATAAATGAATTTTCAAATATTCTTCACGAGTTTCAGTCTGCATTTTCTGCCGCCGAACGTGTCTTCAGAATTCTGGACGAAGAACCAGAGCCTCTAGATCTGCCCGACGCAGGAGAATTGAAAACCGTTGAAGGATATGCAGAACTTGATGATATAACATTCGGTTATACTCCTGAAAAAACGATTCTTAAAAATGTTTCGGTTACCGCATCAAAAGGACAGACTGTTGCAATAGTAGGGCCTACGGGTGCAGGCAAAACTACTATTATCAACTTGCTTATGAGGTTTTACGATCCGCAATCGGGTGAGATAAGAATTGATTCAAATCCCGTACTTAAAATAAAACGTTCGGATTTAAGACTTGCTTTTACCATGGTTTTGCAGGATACCTGGCTTTTCTACGGTACGGTTTATGATAATATTGTCTACGGAAGAGAAAACGCAACAATGGAGCAGGTGAAAGCCGCAGCTAAAGCGGCGAGGATTGATTCGTATATCGAAAGTCTGCCCGAAGGCTACAATACAGTGCTTTCCGATGACGGTGTTAACATTTCAAAAGGACAACGGCAACTTATAACTATTGCCCGTGCGTTTCTTTCAGATGCTCCGATGCTGATTCTCGATGAAGCAACCTCAAACGTAGATTCAAGAACGGAAATTCAGATTCAGGAAGCCATGAACGAGCTTATAAAAGGAAGAACCTGTTTTGTTATCGCTCACCGTCTTTCGACCATACAGAATGCCGATACGATTCTTGTGGTCAGAGACGGAGAAATTACTGAACAAGGTACTCATGATGAGCTTATAAATCGCGGAGGATTTTACAGTACGCTCTACAATTCACAGTTTTCTTGATTCGATGGTAGCAGAATATGTTTTTTGACAAAAAACACTTTTGTGATAATAAAATATATATAATTCTAATTTAGTTTTAATCTTTCTTTGTTAATATGATAACATTCGAAAAAAGGAGTGTTTTTATGAGAATTCTGATTGCCGAAGACGAAAAGAGCCTTAACAGAATAATTGCAAAGCAGCTTAAAGCATCGGGCTACAGTGTCGACTGCGCTTTCAACGGTGAAGAAGCCTATGATTTGATAAGTATGACTGATTACGACGCTGCTGTTTTTGACGTTATGATGCCGAAGATTGACGGATTTTCTTTGCTCAGAAAAATCAGAAACGAGGGCAACAATCTTCCCGTTCTTTTTCTTACTGCCCGTGACAGCATAGAGGACAGAGTTGAGGGACTTGACATCGGCGCCGATGATTATCTGGTGAAACCCTTTGCGTTTGAAGAATTGCTGGCGAGAATAAGGGTTCTTATCAGAAAAAACAGCGTTTCAAATTCAAACATAATCACAGTTGCAGATTTAACTGTGGATATTTCAAGCAGGAAGGTTACAAGAGGCGGAAAGGATATTTCTCTTTCAGCAAAGGAATATGAACTCCTGCAGTATCTTGCCGTCAATAACGGAATTGTTTTAAGCCGCGAAAAAATTGAAGACCATATCTGGAATTATGATTATGAAGGCGGAACAAACGTTGTTGACGTTTACATCCGATACCTTCGCAAAAAGATTGATGAAGACCATGACAAAAAGCTTATTCACACCGTCAGAGGAATGGGATACGTTCTCAGGGAGGAAAAATGAAAAAACTTTCATTTAAAATAATAACAACGCTCTGGATTACGCTTCTGATTGCCGTTGTCTGCGGTGTCAGCGTAACGGCGCTTATGCTTATCAGCCGAAAAACTGCCGATGATAAGCTCAGACAGACCCTCATTGCTGCGGCACAAAGCAACTCGGATGAAATGGAATTCAGCAACGGCATTTTTGAGGTTGAGAATGATTTTATGTATTATTCCGACGGAGTTTATTGCGACCTTTTCAGCGAAGACGGCGAGTATATCGGCGGCGAAACACCGCACACTCTTATCGAAGCACCGTCAGATTTGAAAAAAGTTATTAAAAGAACTTTTAACGGCAAAGAATATTACATTTATTCCGAACTTCTTGAATTCACAAAATTCGAATATGAAATTGATATCCGCTCGGGTCAAGTGATATCTTATGAAGCAGACGTTACTCCCGTTAATGAGTTAAAACCTGCCCCATATTCCGAAACGAATTTTCAGAACGGAATAAGCACAAAGGAAGCAATAGAAATTGCACTTGCTCATGCAGGAATAAAGAAAAATGAAGCAACAATAATCGGTGTTCAGATTCCCGTATACAGCGACAGACAAGTTTTTAAAATTGAGTTTACCACGGACAGTTCAACATGCCAAAAGATTTATATCCGTGCAATATGCCCCGCTGAAGACGTGAAAACAATGTTCACCAATATCGGCAGAAGTGCCGTATATCTTCTTCCGTTTTTCGTGATTGTTGCGGCAATCGGCGCATATATTATTTCAAAGAAAACCGTTGCACCCATTGAAAAAATAACCGATTCCGCACACGAAATTTCAACAGGCAGCGACCTTTCAAAGCGTCTTGAAACAAACAAGGCACCCCGTGAAATCAACAATCTTGCCGACACCTTCAACGGAATGTTTGAGCGATTGCACGCATCGTTTGAAAACGAAAAGCGATTTACCTCCGATGCATCTCACGAACTTCGAACACCTCTTGCGGTTATAAAAGCAGAATGCGAATACGCTCTTTCCGAAAACGCTGATGAAGAAGAAAGAATACAGGCTCTTGAATCGATTGAAGAACAGACAGACAAAATGACCGCTCTTGTTTCATCCTTGCTTTCCGTAACAAGGGCAGAGCAGGGGCTCAACAGATTCGCTCTTGAAGAAGCAAATCTCAGCGAACTTGTTGAAGGTATATGCAGAAAATTCAGAACCTCAAAAAATATCAAATTGATAACCGATATTAATAATGATATTATAATCAATTTGAATAATATATTGATAACCCAACTCCTTGAGAATCTGCTTTCCAATGCGGATAAATACGGCAGAGAAAACGGTGTTATCAACGTTAAGCTGTATTCCGAAAAAGACAAAACAGTTTTGTCAGTAAGAGATAACGGAATCGGCATAAGCGAAGAAGACTTGCCGAAAATCTGGAACAGATTTTACCGTGCAGATGCTTCAAGGTCTCAAACCGAGGGCTTTGGTCTCGGACTTGCACTTGTTAAAAAGATAGCGGAAATTCATTCGGCAGAATGCGTTGCAGAATCCGAAATTGATAAATTTACCGAAATTAAAATAATTTTCAAAAAATGAGAAAAATTAAGTTTTTCTAATGTTCCTTTAATGTTTGCCCGTTATTATTTAGTCACAGTCAAGGACGACTAAACAAAAAACAAACAAATTGAAAGGAATTGATATTATGAAAAAACTTATTGCTCTTTTACTTGCACTCCTCGTTGTATTTTCTCTTTCCGTATCGGCATTCGCCGCACCTTCCGAAAATCTGATTTCAGCAGAGAAGGCAAAGGAAATCGCTCTTGACCACGCAGGATATGAAGAATCCGAAGTAAGATTCGTCAAAGCAAAGCTTGACTTCGATGACGGCAGATATGAATACGAAATTGAATTCAGAGCCGACGGCAATCTTGAATATGATTATTCAATCAATGCCGTAAACGGAAAAATCGTTGAATTTGACCGTGATTACGATGCTCCAGACAGATTCGAAGCTTTTTGGTTTATCGGATTTCTCAGAAATCTTCTGGCAAAGCTTTTCGGATAAACTCCGGTCAGCGATTAAAAATATATTGAGAGGTGAATAAAATGAAGAAAAAGTTATTTGCAGTTTTAGTTTCGGCAGTTTTGGTTTTATCGGTTGCTCTGTTTGCAGGATGCTCAGCAGATAAACCCGTTGAAGAAAACGCAACAGTCAATCAGGCTCAGGCATCCGCACCAACGGTAAAAGGCAGTGAACTTGCAAGCGTTTCTCCCGATGATGCAATCGACATCGCTCTTAAACATGCGGGCGTTTCAAGAGAAAATGCCGTAATGCTCGGAGCTCCTTCACTTGATGAAGATAACGGAAAAGCCCATTATGACGTTGAATTCGGATATAACGGCTTTGAATATGATTATGAGGTTGCAGTTGCCGACGGTTCAGTTCTTAAGGCAGAAAAGGAGGCTGAAAGGGTTAAGGTTTCCGAAAAGGAAAGCGTTCCCGCAAAGCCCGAAGTTCCCGTAAGCAAAGAAAACAAAAACAGCAATAACAACAACGGTTATATCAGCGTTGAAGCCGCAAAACAGAAGGCTCTTGACGATGCAGGTGTCAAGGCTGAGGATGCAGTTTTCTTGAAAGCATATTATGATTCAGACGACATTGTTCCTCATTATGACGTTAAGTTCGAAGCAAACGGATATGAATACGAATACGAAGTCAAAGCGTCTGACGGCTCGGTTCTCGAAAAAGATGTTGATAAGGAAAGAAAACCCGTCAACAGCGTTCCCGCTTCAGATGAATATATCTCCGAAGACAAAGCAAAATCAATAGCTTTCGACCACGCTTCCGTAAAGGCGGCAGATGTGAAATTCTCAAAAGCAGAGCTTGACCGTGACGATCTGATAGTTCATTACGACGTTGAGTTTGTTGCAGGCAATTTCGAATACGAATATGAAATAAACGCCGAATCGGGAAAGGTCATAGCTTCCGATAAGGAATTCAATGATTAAATCTTAATAAAAACAGGCAAAGGCAGGAATGGAAATCCCTGCCTTTGTTACACTTATAGTGAAAACATAGTTTGAATAAAACCACACTAAAAAAGAAAAATCCTTGAAATCGTAATGATTTCAAGGATTTCTTATTGGTTGCGGAGACAGGACTTGAACCTGCGACCTCCGGGTTATGAGTTGAAGAACAGCGTTAAATACCATTGAAAAAATGAAATTAAACCATAAAAACCACCGTATTTCCTGCCTGAAAGCGGAAAAATCGGTGGTTATTTTCATTTCAGAGCTGTGGTGAAAATTTTTGCAATAAAATCTGTTGTTAAAATGTTGACATTTATGTTGAATTATTCTTTTTATTGCGTTGATGAGATGTTGCTTGGCGTTTTGCGATAGTAATTAATATCCTTGAAAATATTGTATAATAATGTTATAATATATATATTATTCACTTGGGAGTGACGGATGATGAAAGAAAACGCAACAATAATTGCCCTCTCGGGTAAAGGCGGTGTAGGTAAAACTTCAATTTCCGCTGCAATAGTAAAATTGCTTGTGCAGGCATACCCCGATAAAAAAATTCTTGCCATCGATGCCGACCCTGCCGTAGGTCTTTCAACAGCACTCGGTATTGATGTTAAAATGACAATCGACGATATCCGCAAGGAAATTGTTGAAACGGTAGAAGACGGTCAGACAAAGGCTGCAATCGAGCTTCTCGGCGATGCAAGATATAAGATTTTTGATGCCCTCGTTGAAACAGACGGATTTGCTTTCATTGCAGTCGGCAGACCGGAAAGTGCAGGCTGTTACTGCAAGATAAACACCTATCTCAAAGAAGTAATCAGCATTCTTTCAAATGAATTTGATTATGTTGTTATCGACGGAGAAGCAGGCATTGAGCAGATAAACCGACGTGTTATGGAAAAGGTTTCCCACCTTCTTCTTATTACCGATGCAAGCAAAAAG
>JAZRIG010000092.1:0-26980 GCA_045645145.1 Acutalibacteraceae bacterium | reverse complement strand
AAGGAGCGCAGATAACAACGTCGCAGTCAGCGCCTGCAACGAGGGGCTTCATAGCTTCGATGAGAGCCTTTGTCTGCTCGGGATTGTTGTTCATTTTCCAGTTGCCTGCGATAACAGGTCTGCGAAGTGATTTATCCATGGATTTTACGTCCTTTCGATTGTAATTATTTGTCGTTAACAGCCTCGATGCCGGGAAGAGCTTTGCCCTCAAGGAACTCAAGTGATGCGCCGCCGCCTGTTGTAATGTGAGTCATCTTATCGCCGAAGCCGAGAGTATTAACAGCTGCTGCGGAGTCGCCGCCGCCGATGATTGTAACAGCGTCTGTTTCAGCAAGAGCTTTAGCAACTGAAATTGTGCCTGCTGCAAGAGTGGGGTTCTCGAAAACGCCCATGGGGCCGTTCCAAACAACGGTCTTTGCGCTCTTAACTGCATCTGCATAGAGTTCTGCAGTCTTGGGTCCGATGTCAAGGCCCTCAACATCAGCAGGAATAGCATCTGCTGCATAAACTGCTGTTTCAATGGGAGCATCAATGGGGTTGGGGAAGCCTGCTGCGGTAACAACGTCAACGGGGAGAAGAATCTTAACTCCCTTTGCCTCTGCCTTTGCAAGCATATCCTTGCAGTAGTCAATCTTGCTCTCATCAAGGAGAGAGTTGCCTACGCCGTAGCCCTTAGCTGCAAGGAAGGTGTAAGCCATGCCGCCGCCGATGATGAGTGTGTCTGCCTTGTTAAGAAGGTTTTCGATAACGTTGAGCTTGTCAGCAACCTTTGCGCCGCCGAGGATTGTTACGAAGGGTCTTTCGGGGTCTTCAACTGCATTGCCGAGATACTTAAGCTCTTTGCCCATAAGATAACCAACAGCTGCTTCTTCAACATAAGCTGTTACGCCGACTGTTGAGCAGTGAGCTCTGTGAGCTGCGCCGAAAGCATCGTTAACATACATTTCGCAAAGGCTTGCAAGGTCTTTTGAGAATGCTTCGCCGTTCTTGGTTTCTTCAGCGCGGAAACGTGTGTTTTCAAGAAGAACAACGTCGCCGTCGTTCATAGCAGCAACAGCTGCCTTTGCGTTTTCACCGACAACTGTGTCGTCAGCAGCAAAAACAACTTCCTTGCCGAGCTTTTCGCTGAGTCTCTTTGCTACGGGAGCAAGTGAGAATTTTGCTTCGGGGCCGTTCTTGGGCTTGCCGAGGTGGGAGCAGAGGATAACCTTTGCTCCGTCATTTATAAGTTTCTGAATTGTGGGAAGAGCAGCGTTGATTCTGTTTTCGTCTGTGATAACGCCTTCCTTGAGGGGAACGTTAAAGTCGCAGCGAACAAGTACCTTCTTGCCCTTTGCATTGATGTCGTGAACTGTTTTCTTGTTAAGTAAGCTCATTTTTGTCAATCCTTTCAAGAATTTTATTGCGGTTTAGTCGCATACTTTACCAATTATTTATTTTATAATATTATGTCAAATTTTTCAAGCATTATTTATCGGCAAAATGCCGAATATGCGCTGTTTTCGGCGATAATTTTCATCTTGACTTTACAATGTGTTTTTGATAAAATAATTGATTGTAGAAATGATAATCATTTGCCTCCTTAGTTAAATGGATATAACAGGCCCCTCCTAAGGGTCAGTTGTGAGTTCGATTCTCGCAGGGGGTGCCAAGCTCCGACGATGTTTTGTCGGAGTTTTTTGTTTTTCTTTTATTGTTGATTTATTTGCTTGTGTGTTATATAATTTTTCTAACATCGTTTGAAAGGATGAGAATATGAAATTAAGAGCGCCGGCAGTCCCGCTTATTACTGTTGACCCGTACTTTTCCGTTTGGTCTGCGGATTCAATGATAAATCATTCAAAAACAGAACATTGGACAGGCAAAGGCAATTCAATAATCGGAACGGTTAATATAGACGGAGAAAAGCTGCTTTTCCTCGGCTATCACAGAGATATTAAAAAAATCAAGCAGGTTTCGCTTGATATTGATGCACTCTCCACTACAGCGGTTTTTGAAAATGAAAAAATCGTTCTTAAAGTGCAGTTTGTTTCTCCGCTTCTTCCCGATGATTACCGTTTGCTCACGCGCCCAGTTTCTTATCTTGAAATCGGATGTGAATACAAAGACGGCAAAGAACACGATGTAAAAATAAACATCGCCGCAAGCGAAGAACTTTGCCTCGATGAACCCAACAACATTGAAGTTGTTACCGAAGAGCTGAAATTCGGCAACATAACCGCAATGAAAATGGGCAACCCCATTCAGAAACCGCTCAACAGAAGCGGTGACAATGTAAAAATCGACTGGGGATATTTATACCTTGCATCCGATTGCCCCGAAGCCGAAAGCTATGCCGACGAAATCTGGGGTGATAAGCATATTAATATTTCCGCGCCGTTAAAAGAAAACACACCTCTTATGTATTTCTTTGCTTATGACGATATTGAGAGCATTGAGTATTTCGGCAAGCATCTGCGTTCATATTGGAACAAAGACAGCAGGAATATTCTTGATTCCATAGCCGAAGCTGCCGAAGAATACAGCGAACTTAAAGCGCGCTGCAAAGAATTTTCAAAAAAACTTTATGATGATGCTTTTGCTGCAGGCGGCGAAAAGTACGCAGAGCTTCTTTCGCTCGCTTACCGTCAGGTTATCGCAGCTCACAAGCTTGTTCTTGATGAAGACGGCAAAATTCTTTTCATTTCAAAGGAATGCTTCTCAAACGGCTGTGCGGCAACGGTTGATGTTTCATATCCCTCGACTCCCATGTTTCTTATCTATAATCCCGAGCTTATCAAGGGAATGATGCGCCCTGTTTATAAATATGCGCTGAGCGATGCATGGAATTTTGATTTTGCTCCTCACGATGTGGGTCAGTATCCGCTTGTTAACGGTCAGGTTTATGCCAGCAATCAAAAGGATATTTTGAAATGGCAGATGCCCGTTGAAGAATGCGGAAACATGCTGATTATGGAAACCAATGTTGCTCTTGCAACGGGAAATGCAGATTTTGCAAAAGAGCATATTGAGCTGCTTGAAAAATGGTGCAGATATCTTATTGAATACGGAACAGACCCCGGCCATCAGCTTTGCACCGATGACTTTGCAGGCCATCTTGCTCATAACTGCAATCTTTCTCTCAAAGCGGTTATGGGTCTTGAGGGAATGTCAATAATCACAAAAATGCTTGGCGAAACGGAAAAATCCGCATTTTATCGCAGCGAAGCCGAAAAAATGGCAGCCGTCTGGATGAAAACCGCCGTTAACGATGACGGCACAACAAGGCTCGCATTTGACAGACCCGATACATATTCAATGAAATATAATATGGTATGGGACAAGGTGTGGGGAAGCGGTTTGTTCACGCAGGAATTCATGGACGCCGAAATTGCGGATAACATGAGGCATTTTAACGAATACGGAATGCCGCTTGACAGCAGAGCGGATTATACCAAATCCGATTGGCTTGTGTGGACGGCTTCAATGGCATCCTCCGACAAGGTTTTTGAGGACTATATCGCTCCTCTCTGGAAAGTATATAACGAAAGCCCGTCAAGAGTGCCGATGAGCGACTGGTATGACACCGTGAGCGGCAAATGGGTTTCGTTCCGCAACAGAACGGTCCAGGGCGGCCTTTTCATAAAAATGCTTATGGATAATAAAAAGTTTAAAATAAAATAAATAAAGAAAAACGGGCTGTCTTGCAAGACAGCCCGTTTTTTTAAAACACAAATGCCAAAATTATTGCGGCAATCCAGAGAAGGACTGTTACACAGTATTTCTCAAGGTATGCGCCGACATAAGTTATTGCAGAAGGAATAAACATCAGTATTCTGCCAACAATGTTTGTTTTCTTTTGACTATAAACAACATCAAAAAGATTCATTGCATCTTCAACAAGAGGGAAGAGATTGCAGAGCATTGAAATTCCCGCATACATAATAAGAACGTAGAACGCAAAAAATACAGGTGAATCATAAACGGTCATTCCCATATATCTGAGATTCAGAAATCCTGCAAGGAAAAGGGGAAGGCCTGTCATAAAATTCATGAAGCCGGGGCCGGTTGCGATAAGATATGAAGCAAAGCCTTTCTTTGCCATTGCATGCTCAACGTGGCCGCAAGCCTCGTCGATTCTGAGATATCCGGGGACTTCAACCGGAAGGCCGAGAATTTTACAGGTCAGTTGCTCCCAGAAACCTCTGAGATATGCTCCTGGAAAGGTCAGAATTTTAGATGCTATATAAATCACTGTCATGCCAGATCACACACTCCTTCCGTAAGAACTTCTGCAACAGTCTTTTCTCCGTTAACAACGGATAAAACCTGCTTCGAAAGATCTTCTTCTGAGAAAGAATTAAGAATATCTTCAAAATAAACTGCGTTTTCGCTTGAACTTGTTCCGAATGTTTTTGCAAGATATGTGCAAAGATAGAGGGTGTTGTTAAGCTGCGGGGTGTATGCGCTGCTATCGCCCATATATGCATAAAGATAGTATGCATTGCTGTCTGCGGTGAAGGCTTCTTCATAAGCGTTGTCATAGTCACCCTCAACAAGATAAACGAGAGCCAGCTGACGGTGAAGCTCCGGAACTGAATCGTATTCTTCGAGAGCCTCGGTTATAAGCTCCTTGGCTTTGTCGGTTTCGCCGCTGACGCGAAGGAGAGAGGCTTCAAGAATATAAGCGGTGTCATATCCCTCGTTGTATTTTTTGAATTCATTGAGGATTTCTTTCGCTTTATCAAAGTCGCCTTCGTTAACTGCGATGCGTATTTTCAGTTCATAAGCTCCGAATTTGGTTCGGTCGCTTTCGGTAAGAGTATTGAGATATTCCGCAGCCTTGTCTTTTTCGCCTGCCGCATAGAGTATGTCGGCATAGTCTTGATAATAAAGCCATGAATAGTCTGTGCTGCTCTTTTTATTGGCCGCATCAACAGCTTCAAGATACTTAATCTTGGTTTCATCGCTTTCGTTATAGTAAGAAGCGGCATTATAGAGGAAGTAATCAACAAAAATCGGATTAACGCCCTCAACTGATTTGGCAGCTTCAAATGCGGCATAGGTTGTTGCGGCATCCGCCTCGCCGTAAGTCATTGCTTCAATCGGCTCCATGAGAGCTTCGTATGTGGCAAGATAATCTTTGCGGATGGTTTCGTATTTCTTTAAAGCGAGGAACTTTCCTTCATAATCTTCGCCGAGAAGATTATCGGCAACCGAGAGCGCATCAAGCGGTGAGTATGAATTTGCAACAGCTTCGATTATTTTAACGTTGAAGCCGGAGCCCAACTGAACAAACGGAGTTTCAGCGCCGAGAATGCCGTTAACCTCTTTAACAATGGAGGGAGTTTCGTTATACTGCTTATATGCAGTATACCAACAGTTATCTCTTGCGGATGCATCGGCGCGTGCAACCTGAATTGACGGTGCGCTGATAAGCATTACCAGCATAAGTGAAAAAACACTGCAAACAATTGCGAGAAGTGCGCTCAACCAGCCAAGCAAAGGAGTTTTTCTTGAAAGCATTATTGCTTCGCATTCGGAGCAATAGTCGCTGTCTTTCTCTTTTTTGTTTTCCCCGCAAACGGCGCAAAGCTCACTTTCATCAATTTCTTCAGGCTCTGCTTCTTCGGTTTCGTTCACGGAAAGTTCGGTTTCTTCGTTGTCAGCCGCCCAAATCTCCGATTCATCTTGGCCTGCAGCTTCGTCGGTCGGTTCCTCCGCAACTGTTTCTTCCTGCTCGGGTTCGGAAATATCCGTAACTGTTTCTTCGGCAGCTTCGTTTTGAACGGCTTGTTCTTCGGTTTCTTCCTCGGGGATGCCGTTTATACGTTCGTTATCCAAGCGGTTAGCCTCCTTTATGATAATTTAACAATTTATTCTATCATTAATTATGAAGAACTGCAAATACTTTTTTGAAAATTTACATAATATTAACTATTAGGGGTGAGGAAGCCCCTGTCGGTAAGCAGCCATAATGTTCTTGAAAACCTCGGCGTTCGAAGGCGGAGTCCATGTGATTGCATTTGCGCCGGCCGCAATTGTTTCCTTTATAGTTTCAGCTGTTTGGCCGCCTGTTGCAATAACCGGAAAATTAGGGTGTGCGGCTTTGACTTTGGCAACGATTTCGGGCGTTTTTGCGGCGGCGGAAACATTAAAAATATCTGCCCCTGCCGCTATGCGCGCTTCAATGTCGTCAACCTCGGAAACAACGGTCACAACAACGGGAATGTCAATGGATTTTTTCAGTTCTTCTATAACTTCGTTTTGCGTGGGAGCATTAACAACAACACCGAGCGCACCCTGAAATTCGGCATGCAGGGCAAGATTAACAACTCTGTGTCCTTGGGTCAGTCCGCCGCCGACACCCACAAAAACAGGCACATCAGCCGCCGTCATAACAGCCTGCGTAATAACAGGCTGAGGTGTAAACGGATAAACTGCGATAACGGCATCGGCGTTGGTGTTTTTAATGATGCTTGCGTCGGTTGAAAAAAGAAGCGATTTAATGCGCCTGCCGAGGATTTTTATTCCCGTGCAGGAATAGATTTCTTGCGGCACGGTGAGCATGAAGTCCCTCAAATATCCTTTAACCTCGGGAATGCTTTGTTCTGCCATTTCTACATCTCCTTTTTTAAAAATCTCTTTCCCTAATCTGTACATTATCAATCAAATATGATATAATACCATAAATAAGTATATCGCGAATCGATAACTTTATTTCGCTTGTTGCGAACTATAAGTCGCTAACGGCTTTTGTTGCCTGAATTTTACATTTAATTAATATTTTGGAGGCTAATATGAAAGAAATCAATATCAGAGAAATCAAAATCAGCCCCATTGAGCTTATTTCGGACGGCTGGGGACTTGTTACCGCAGGAAATGAAGAAAAATTCAACACCATGACCGTCAGCTGGGGCGCTTTGGGTGAAATCTGGGGAAAGGATGCCGTGTTTATCTTTATTCGCCCTCAAAGATATACCTATGAATTCATCGAAAAAGAGGAAATATTTACTCTTTCGTTTTATGGAGAAGAATATAAGAATGCCCTGCGTATATGCGGCTCAAAAAGCGGCAGAGATATTGATAAGGCACAGGCATGCAATTTGACCCCTGTTTTCACCGATGGCGGCGTTACCTTTGAACAGGCTGAATACACAATAGTATGCCGCAAGATGGCTTCGCAGTTTATTGACCCTGCAGGTTTTGAGGATTCTTCCATTGAAAACAACTATGCCAACAGGGATTATCACAAGGTTTATGTGGGCGAAATTCTGAAAGTGTATAAAAAATGATTCCGTTAAAGCATTCTTTCGGGAATGCTTTAATTTTTTCAAAAATTTGTCACCTTTTTGATGTGATTTGCGTGTATATTATGAAAAAGGATATTTCCGAAAGTTCTTATTGCTGAATAAAATGATACATAAAAAAGTAGGTGAGTTTTGTTGAATAACAAAATCCCCAAAATTCCTCCCGATGCCGAAAGAGCAGTCAAAACTTACGGCAACAGCCTTTACAGGCTTTGCTCGGTTATGACGGGCAGCAGGGAGGATGCAGACGATGCCGTTCAGGAATGCTTTTTGCGTTATATGGAAAAAGCTCCCGATTTCAATGATTGGGAGCATGAAAAAGCATGGCTGATAAGAGTTGCGTCAAATATATGCAAGGACTTGTTAAGGCAAAGAAAACGTCAAAGCTTTGTCAGCCTCGATGAGATAAGAAACCTCGGTACAAGCGAGGATAATGCGCAAATTCTCGGTTTGCTGGTTTCGCTCGAAGAGAAATACAGAATAGTTATTCATCTTCATTATGTTGAGGGCTACAAAACGCGGGAGCTTTCGGCTCTGCTCGGCATATCCGAAGCGGCAGTCAAAAAACGATTGCAAAGAGGGCGAGAGGCTCTGCGAAAGCTTTATGAAAAGGAGGCGAAGTGATAATGGATTTTGATAAAATCAAGCCCGCTGTTGAAGAAATCAGCTTAAGTGACAGCCAAACAGAAAAAATTCTTGAGGCATGCAAAAAAACAAAGCAAAAAAAGTTCAACGGCAAGGTTTGGATTCCCGTTGCCGCTGCGGCAGCGTTTGCCGTTATTCTGATTTCGCCCGGCTTCCTTTTCAGAGCCAAAAGCGAGGATGCGGCCGCACCGGAAGCGGGGAATATGGCAGCCGAAGGAGCATTATATGATGTTTATGCTGACAGCGATGCTTTTTCCGCGGATGTAACGCTTGTTATGCAAAGCGCTTCAAGCACGGCGTTTTTGTTTGAGCATGACGGATTTCGCAGGATTTATGCGACGGTTCCCGTGCAGTTTTCATGGCTGGTTGATGCTGATGAGTTTGAAAAGTGGAAAAAGGGGATTGATGCATCGGGCGGAATGGCAATGCTTCAGTTTATTGAGCATTTTAATGTTTCGCGCGAGGATTTCAATTCTGCAAACGAAGCATATACGGCCTTTATTGACAGCACTTATGTTAACGGGCATTTGCATGGCAGACCTGAATCGCCGGAGGAGGAAAGCAGAGAGATTTTTAATGCTGACCTGCTTTACACATTTGACAGGGCAGCGATTGACGAATATTATGTGGCAGATTACCAATAAAAAAGCCGCCCTTTATGGGCGGCTTGTGCAGACAAATTATTCAATTATTCTGTAGCCCATTTCGGCAGCAGTATCAAGAGAATATGATTCATACAAACCGTCGTAAGTCTTTTCGGGCAGATCTTTGTAGCTGTAAACAACCATTCTTGCCTTGTCATCGGTGTCAACAATCTCTTTGTCGGAGCCTCCGCCGTGTTTGGCAACAAATTTGTATGTTTCAACATCGTTATAGAAATAGTATGAAAGCTTCTTTTTGAGAATTCCCTTTCCGGAGAATTCAAAAACGATGTATTCATAACCTGCGGTGGTGGAAACTTCAACAACAAGCTTTTTGTTCTTTTTGGTTTTGCCTATTTTATCATCAACCTGCTCGTCGACGCCTTCAATATAGTCGCGCTCAACCTTAAGAGACTGTTCAACCTGCTTTGATTCCTCGGCTGACAGATAAGACTGTATTTCATCATCGGACAAATTCTGTTGTTTCATTTTACAGGCAGAAAGAGAAAACAGAACTGCAAAAACCGCGATTATTGCAATAATCTTTTTCATCGAGTAGTCCTCCCATTTATACTTTATATAATATTACTGACACATTTTGCGAAAAATGTCAATGCTTTTGAAGAAATTTAACATTGCCGTAAACGAAATATAACATTTAAAAACACAAAAGAAAGGTGATTGAAATGAAAAAAACGTTCGTATTGATTCTTTGTTTTGTTCTTGCTGTTTCCCTTGTCGGCTGCGGTGCATCCAATGATTTGAAAGCGTCGGATGCGGAGGTTGCAGACCAACTGTATTTTGCTCAGGATTCAGCGGTCAACGGAAAACTTAACTATGAAACTTATTCTTCGGCAGCCGGCTCCGCAACCCCGGAAGAAGCAGGCACTTCTTCAAAAGCAGACGAAAAAATCATCAAAACCGTTGAGCTTAATGTGCAGACCAAGGACTATGATACTTATATTTCCGCGCTTACCGCAAGCGTTGCCGAAAACGGCGGCTATGTTGAAAGCTCGGAAGCAGATATGGGCGGCTACTACGATTCAAACAGATATTCGACCTATGTTGTCAGAATTCCCGCCGATAAGCTGGATGCTTTTCTGACATCAGCGGGCGAAAACGGCAAGATAGTCAGCAAAACGGAAAACCAGAAAAATGTTACTCTTGAATATGTTGACCTTGAAAGCAGGATATCCGCATATCAGACCGAGAAAGAAACGCTTACCTCATTGCTTGAAAAGGCTGAATCGCTTGAAAATGTTCTTTCCATTCAGGAAAGACTTTCCGAAGTTAACTATCAGATTGAAAGCTACACCTCGCAGCTTCGCGTGCTTGCAAACAGAGTCAGCTACAGCACGGTGACATTGCGCATAAGAGAGGTTGAAAGAGTTACGGCGGCTGAGCCTACACTTTGGGAGCGAATCAAAAACACCTTCCTTGATAATGTTGACGAGCTGGGAGAAGGCCTGAGCGATATTGTTGTTGCCGTTTTGGGCGGACTTCCGATTATTATTCCCGTTGGGGCTGTGATAATTGCAGTAGTTTTGATTCTCAAAAAAGCAATCAAAAAACGCAGGGCAAAGAGAGATATAAAGTAAGAATTCGAAAGCTTAATAAATATCAAAAGGGGCAGATTTGAATAATCTGTCCCTTTTTTAATCCTTATTTGTCTTTTTTGTGCAGCAAACCGGAGAAAAAGCTGACTGTTTTTGTTATCCTGTCAAGCAAACCCGGATTCCATTCCTCGGCAGGTGCGGGGGTGATGCCGATTTCTTTGAGAATATCGGAATAAACTCTGAAACGTCGCTGAAAATCAGCGGCATTTTTATTTTTTTGTTCTGTCCAGCCTGTTTCGGCAACGGCTGTGAAACGAGGGAAAGCCATATAACACAAGCGGTCAAAGTTGTTGATATATTCTGTCCATATCGGTGACTCAACACCGACTACGCAGGCTTTATCCTTTATTTTTTTGTCAATCGGATTGTAATTATAGGTTTTGATAAGCGGCGTCATGGAATAGGGATAATCGCAGTAGTAGTGGAAGAAATCGGAGTTTATAATTTTTCCTTCGTTGTTGGCAAAATCCACCGAAAGCTTCTTTCTGTCCATCCACATCTGCACGATGACGTTTTTGTCCACGCATCCGCTTTTAAGGCTTTCGTTCCAGACAAATGCCTTTCTGCCCTTGGATTCAAGGAATTCCACAATTTTGTTTGTGAACCAGCCCTGAAGAGCCTCTTCGTCCTTAAGACCCTGCTCCGCCATCCTTTTTTGGCAGTGAGGGCATTCCTTCCAGCGCTTTTTCGGGGCCTCATCGCCTCCGATATGAATATATTCCGACGGAAAAATTTCCAGCATATCGGAAAGAATGTCAAAAACAACCTCAAGTGTCTTGTCCTTGCCTGCGCAAAGAATGTCATCATAAATGCCTTGTGAGGTTTTAACTTCAACAGGTGCGCCCGTGCAGGAAATTTCGGGGTAAGCGTGAATCAGAGCGCTGCAATGGCCCGGAACATCGAACTCAGGGATAACTGTGATATATCTTTCGGCGCAGTAGTCAACGATTTCCTTCATTTCTTCGGCTGTGAAATATCCGCCGTATTCGCCGATTTCTTTAAGCTTGCCGAAATCAGAGCTTTTTCTTACGGAGCCCTTTACGGCAGCCTCGGGTCTGCGCTTTGAACAAAATCTGAAGCCCTGGTCATCTGTTAAATGCCAATGCATAACGTTAACCTTAACGCTTGCTGCCGCGTCAATCAGCTTTTTGATTTCTTCAACCGAAAAAATATGGCGAACGGTGTCCAGCATAAACCCGCGGTAGGGGAAAGCGGGCTTATCTTCGATTTTTATGCACGGCGAAACCCTGTCAAGCTGTTTTACGGTCTGCTTGCCGTAGAAAACGGCGCGCTCCGAGCCGCCTACAAGCGATATTCCGTCCTTATCTACCGTCAGAACATATTCTTCTTCACCGAGCGTTTTTGAAATTTCAACTCGGATATTTGAAGGGTCAACCGCCGTTTCGCCGCCGAGAAAATTTATTTTGTTGGGCATTGGTATTATATCGAGTCTTTTCATTTTCTCCTCCTGTTAAAAAACGGGTCGCAACCGTGTTGCAACCCGTTTGTCATACAAGGCTATTTATTAATCGTTGTCGTCTTCATCCTCGTCTTTTTCGGGCTTGGGAAGAATTTCAACCTTGATTTCATCCATGCGGCGCTCTTCAATTGAAAGAACGGTGAAGCGCAGGTTTTCGTATTCGGCAACGATTGGCTCGCTGTCCTCCTCGCTCGGGAGATATCCGAGAAGGCTGATAACAAAGCCGCCGAGTGTGTCATAATCACCTTCGGGCAGCTCAATGCCGACAAGCTCGTTAACTTCGTCAATATCGGTTGTGCCGTCAATGGTGAATGTTGTTTCGTTTATCTGTGTGATTTCTTCCTCTTCGTCGTCATATTCGTCCTGAATATTGCCGACGATGGATTCAAGAACGTCTTCAAGCGTAACAATGCCTGCCGTGCCGCCGTATTCATCAACAACGATTGCGAACTGAGTGCGGCTTTTGTTCATGGCTTCAAACAAATCTCCGCAGGACTGTGTTTCGGGCACATAAAGCGCTTTACGCATAACCTTGGAGATTGTCAGGTCAGCAGGAAGAGTGTGGCCGACATATTTGAGAAGGTCTTTTGCATAAAGAACGCCAACGATGCTGTCGGGGTCATCTTCAAAAACGGGGATTCTCGAATAGCCGTTTTCTATCGCAAGCTCCGCAACTTCTTCGAGAGAGCGCGAAACCTCGATTGCCGTCATTTCCGTTCTGTGAGTCATAATATCGCCCGCATCAAGGTCATCAAACTCAAAAATATTATCAATCATTTCTTTTTGAGTGTCCTCAATAACGCCTTTCTCACCGCCAACGTCAACCATCATTCTGATTTCTTCTTCGGTGACATGCTCTTCATCGGCATTCGGGTCAAAACCGAAGAGGCGGACTATTGCGTTTGTGGAAAGCGCAAGCACCTTGACAAAGGGCTTGGTTGCCGAAGCGACGAAAGTCAGAATTCCAACAACCTTAAAAGCTATTTTTTCGGGAATCTGCATGCCGATTCTCTTGGGTGCAAGCTCACCGAGAACAAGTGAAAAATAAGAGGTGATGATTGTGATAAGTATTATCGAGGCGCCGTTGATAACACCTATGGGGATAACATCCGCAACGGCGGTTTTTGCAAGAGCGTTTGTCAGCATATCCGCAAAGTTCTGAGAAGCGGAAGCGGAGGTCAGGAAGCCTGCAAGAGTAACACCGATTTGGATTGTAGAAAGAAATCTGCTTGAATTTTTCGTCAGTTTAACAATTTGTTTTGCTTTTTTGTTTCCCTCTTCAGCAAGTCTTTGCATTTTTGTGTCGTTGAGTGAAATTATTGCGATTTCGCTCATTGCAAAGAAAGCGTTAACAATAATAAGAACAAACAAAAGCAGCACTTTGAGTGCTATAGAGAGAGGGTCAACCGAAAGCTCAGCTGTTGCTGCTGCAGCCAACTGAATCGCAGGGCCGGGGTCATCCATTTTGGATTTGCTCCTTTCAAATATAAAAATAGTGTTTAAATCATAGCATATTTAAAAATATATGTCAATAAGACGAAAACCGCACCAAAGTCATTCTTGCAAAGCGCGAAAATAAAAAGAACCGTCAAAATCGGAAAAACGGCGTTTTTGAGCCGAATTTGCCCCGAATCGCCTTAAAATGGGACACGGGAAATAAAAGTACTGACAAACGGACACCATTGTGATATAATTAAAATATATACTGAAAATTTACGGAGATTTTTAAATGCTGTATTTGATTTTATCTGCAACGGGCGGCGGAAAAACCACCCATATAATGAATTTAATCGAACAGTTTTCAAAGGGCGGCCATAAAAAAATAACGCTGATTGTGCCGGAGCAGTTTTCGTTCACGGCAGAAAAAATGATGCTTCAAAAAATCGGCGCAAGGGCAATGGCGGATGTTGATGTTTTCAGCTTTACGAGCCTTGGCGAAAAGCTTGTCGGCAAGCCTGCTTTTCATGAGCGCAGGCGGCTTGACGAGCCTTCCAAAGCCGTGCTTATGGCAATGGCGCTTGAAAGCGTTAAGGATAAGCTGAGCCTTTATTCAAACCACACATCAAGAAAATCCGTTATTTCCGAATTCCTCGCTCTTTCCTCCGAATTTAAACAGAGTGCGGTTTCTACAGACTCCGTGCGCCTGGCGCTTGCCGCATCGGAGGACGGGCTTTTGAAAAGAAAGCTGACCGATATAATAACCGTTCTTGATGCTTACGATGCGATGACCCTGGGCAGCTATTTTAATCCCGATGATTTGCTGACCGAGCTTTGCGATGTTTTGCCTCAAAACGATTATTTTAACGGCAGACTTGTTTTTATTGATGCGTTCAGAGGCTTCACGGCGCAGGAATATAAGGTCATTGAACAGATGCTTAAAAAGTCGCAGGCTGTTTATGTTACGCTTTGCACGGATAATCTTGAAAACAGCAGCGATGAAACGGATTTGTTTGCTCACACAAAAAGGACTGCGCGAAGGCTGATTGAAATTGCAAAGAAAAACGGTGCAGCCGTTGCAAAGCCTCAGTATCTTTCAATGCGCAACAAATTCAATAATTTTCCTCCGAATTTTCAAAGATATTTGTCGCCGGAGCTTGCGGCGCTTGAAAGGGAGCTTTTTTCCCCGTCTCCCAATATTTATGAGGATGAATGTGAAAGCATCACGCTTTGCAGCGCCTCTGATATATATTCAGAATGCGAATATATTGCCTGCACGGCAAAAAAGCTTATCCGCGAAAACGGATACCGATGCAGGGATATTGCGGTCATTGCCCGTGACAGCTCGGTTTATGAAACTCCGCTGAGAAGTGCGCTCAGAAAATGCGGAATACCTGTTTTTGAGGACAGCCGCCAGCCGGTTGATGTTTCTCCCGTGGTTGCGCTCGTGAGCAGCGCAATCAGCATTGCTGCCTGCGGTTTTTCAACCGAAATTCTTATGAGATACCTCAAAACAGGGCTTACGGGATTTTCAACAGAGGAAATTTCCGCTGTTGAAAACTACAGCTATATGTGGCAGATAAGCGGCTCAGGCTGGTTGCGCGATTGGGTGCAGAATCCGAAAGGCTTTGGCGAGGAACCGGGCGAAGAAGAAGAGGCGGAGCTTGAATATCTGAATTCAATACGCAGAAGAATTATTTATCCCCTGCGTGACTTGAAAGAAAAACTGAGTGACACAACAGGCGAGGCAGCTGCCTGTGCAATTTACGAGTTCCTTGAAAAAATAAAGGTATCCGATAATATCCGCGCTTTTGCGAAAGAGCTTATGAAACAGGGCGAAACAGGGCTTGCCCTTGAGCTTGACAGGCTGTGGAATGTTGTTATTGATTTGCTTGACAGCCTTGAAACTCTGACAAAGGGAAGAAGCGTAACGGCGGAAAAGATTTCCGATATGCTTGAACTCATGCTCAGCGTTCAGACTCTCGGCTCTTTGCCGCAGGGTCTTGACGAAATAACCATCGGCTCGGCGGACAGGATAAGAACCGTTGCGCCGAAAGTCGTTTTTATTGCAGGAGCAAACAACGGCATTTTCCCTGCAACAGTTTCCTCAGGCAACGCATTGACCGATAAAGACAGAAGAAAAATGAGTGAAATGGGAATTGAGCTTTCCGACTTCGGCGAATATAAGCTTGCCGAGGAAAAACTGATTGCCTACAGCGCTTTTTGTTGCGCTTCCGAAAAGCTTTTTGTCTGCTGCTCCGAGAAAAATGTCAGGGGCGAGCAGCTTGCACCCTCTGAGCTTTACACAAAAATTAAAAACCTGTTTCCGAATTGCCGCGAAACCGTTGCCGAAGAGCTTGATTCTCTCAGCTTTGTTGAGGGCAGGGAGCTTGCTTTTGAACAGCTTGCCAAAAACAAGCGTGCCGCAAACGAGCTTTATGCGTCGCTGAATGAATATTTTAAAGGCGATGATGAATATGCAGGAAGAATAGATGCAGTTGAACGCGCGTTCGGAAGCAAAAACTTTAAAATTGAAGATAAAAATGTCGCGGTTTCGCTTTTCGGCAAGGATATGTTTATTTCCGCTTCAAGGGTTGAAAGCTTCCATAAATGTCCGTTCATGTATTTCTGCACTTACGGAATCAAAGCAATGCCGAGAAAGGTTGCGGAGCTTGACCCGATGCAGCGCGGCAATGTTATCCACTATGCTCTTGAAAAGCTGCTCACGGAATTCGGCAGAGAGGAGCTTCTGAAGATGAAATCAGCCGATTTGCTGAACTTCTTCAGGCCGCTGCTGCGCGATTATCTTGAAACACGTCTTGACGGAGCAAACAGAAGCGAAAGATTCCTGCATCTGTTTGACAAACTGATTAATTCTATCTGTGACGTTGCGCAAAGGCTGATAAAAGAGCTTGCTGTTTGCAAATTCACTCCCGTTGATTTTGAAATGAGAATCGGCAATGACGGAGAAATACCGCCTTATGAGGTCAAAACGAAAGACGGAAGAATAATTATTTCGGGCGCGATTGACAGAGTTGACGAAGCTGTTATTGACGGCAAAAAATACATCCGTGTTGTGGATTACAAATCGTCCGGCAAAAAATTTGAACTGAGCGATGTTGTTCAGGGACTAAACATGCAGATGTTTATTTATCTGTTTGCGCTTTGGCAGAACGGCGCCGCAAAATACGGCGAGTTCACGCCTGCGGGAGTTCTTTACTATCCCGCAAAATCGCCGCTTGTGTCGGTTGAACGCGGAACCGATGCGGAAACCGTTGAACTGAAAAGGCAGAAGGCATGCACGATGAACGGCATCGTTCTCAATAACTCAGAGGTTGTCAAAGCAATGGATGAGGATATGAGCGGGATGTTTATTCCTGCAAAATATGCCAAAGGCGAGCTTAGCGGTTCGTTGATTGGGCTGACTCAGCTTGAAAAACTGAAAGAAAAGGCAGACTGTATTCTGGCCGAGATGGCAGATGCTTTGCATTCGGGCAACATTGAAGCTGTTCCCGCTTTTGGCAAAAGTTATCAGAATGTTTGTGAATACTGCGATTATAAATCCGTTTGTTCCTTTGAGGAGAATATTCCTGTAAGGGAGCTTGACGATTTTGATTTGCAGGCTGTTCTTGAAAATCTGGAGAAAGGAGATGAGGAGAATGGGCTGGAGCTGGACCCCGGAACAGCAAAAGGCGATTGAAGCCCGTGACGGCACTCTTCTTGTCAGCGCGGCTGCGGGTTCGGGAAAAACCGCTGTCCTTGTTGAAAGAGTTATTGAGCGCATTTGCGACAGCGAGAATCCCTGCGGAGTTGAAAATCTTCTCATCGTAACCTTTACCAATGCGGCGGCTTCACAGATGAAAGAAAAAATACATGCGGCAATAAGCAAAAAAATCGCCCTTAATCCTGCCGATAAGAGTCTGCGCAGGCAGCAGCTTATGCTGCCGTGTGCAAATATATGCACAATCGACTCATTCTGCATCGGCCTTGTCAGAGAGAATTTTCATTCATTGGGAATTGCTCCTGATTTCAGCCTTCTTGATGAAGGCAAGCTGGCGGTTCTGCGTTCGCGTGCAGTCAGCGCGGTTGTTGATTCACTCTATGAAAATCCGACGGAAAGCTTTCTTGCTCTGACCGAGCTTATAAGTGATACAAGAGATGACCAAAAGCTCATTAACGCCATAACCAAGCTTTATCTTCTTTCGCGGGCATATCCGTTCCCTGAAATATGGCTTAAGTCACTTGCTGATGAGTTTAACAATCCTTCATCCGCCGCGGAAAGTCCGTGGGGCAGGGTGATAATAAACCATGCGATTCAGCTTGTCTGTTCATGCATTGCCGATGCAAGGCATTGCCTGTCACTTCTCTCTCAGGAACCTGAGCTTGAAGAAAAATACAGGCCGACATTTGCTGATGATATAAGAGAATTGGAAATTCTGCTCGACGCACTTTCAAATGACACATGGGACGGAATTTCAGAAGCGTTCGGAAAAATCGGTTTTTCAAGAATTGCAAATGCGCCCAAGGGATATGCAGGCGCGGCAAAGGATATCTGCAAGGATTCAAGAGCCGCATATAAAAAGCGCGTAACGGATTTTGCAAAAAACTTTTCAATCAGCGAAGAGGAGCACAGGGCCGATATTGAGCATCTTGCTCCCATAATAGGCGAGCTTATAAATGCTGTTGTGAAATTCAGCGAAGAATTTACACGGCTTAAAACAGAAGAGAACGGAGCGGATTTTTCGGATACGCTTCATCTTGCACTCAAGCTTTTGGTTGAGCCTGCGCAGGGTGGATATGTTAAAACACCGCTTGCTCTTTCGCTTTCTGAAAATTACGCCGAAATCCTTGTTGACGAGTATCAGGATGTCAACGAGGCGCAGGATATGATATTCAGCGCTCTTTCGAAGGATGAAAGCAACCTGTTTATGGTTGGTGACGTTAAACAGAGTATCTACCGATTCAGGCAGGCAATGCCTGAAATATTCCTTGCCCGCAGGGACGGACTGAAAGAGTATGCGGAAGGCAACTACCCGGCAAAAATAACTCTCGGCAAAAACTTCCGAAGCCGTTCGGGAGTTACGCAAACCGTCAATTTCATTTTCAGCGCCCTTATGAGCAGGGATGCGGGCGGCTTGGAATACGATGAAAACGAATTTCTTGAGGCGGCTGCGGTTTATCCCCCGAAAAAAGATGCCGATGTTGAGGTTTGCCTGATTGAAACGGATAAGGAGAATTCCCTGACGGCTCAGGCAAAATATGTTGCGAACTATATTGAAAAGGCTGTTTCTCAGGAAATGATGTTTACCGACGGCGGCGAAGAAAGAAAGGCGAAATACAAGGATTTCTGCATTCTTCTCAGAAGCGTCAAGGGGTCCGCAAAGGCTTTTGTTGATGAGCTTGCTGCCCGTGAAATTCCGTTCAGCTGTGAAACGGATGAAGATATACTGGCTTCCCCCGAAATCATGTTTATGGTTTCTTTGCTGAAAATAATAGACAACCCTGTTGACGATATTCCGCTGACCGCGGCAATGCTCTCGCCCGTTTTCGGCTTTACTCCCGATGACCTTGCTTTGATGCGTGCATCTCACAGAAAGGGCTCGATTTATTCATGCCTTGTGCATTCGGCAGAAAACGGCAACTTGAAATCGGCGGCATTTCTTGAAAAGCTTCGCGAAATGCGCAGAGTTGCATCTGCCGTGAGCGCAGGCGAACTTGTCCGTCGGCTGATTGAGGAAACGGGATACGGCGCAATAGTCGGCGCGATGAAGGACAGCGCCAAACGCAGAGCCAATCTCAACAGCTTCGTTGACCTTGCAAATAAATATGAGGCTTTGGGGCAGAAAGGTGTTTCGGGTTTTATCAGATTTGTTGACGGCGTTTCAAAAAGCGGCAGCGCAATGAAATCGGGCAAGGCTGATTCGGACGCGGCGGATTCTGTTAAAATAATGACCATTCACAAGAGCAAGGGCCTTGAATTCCCTGTTTGCTTCCTTGCGGCTTGCGAAAAGAAATACAGCAATCTTTCCCTGCGTGACGATTTGCTGATTGCACCCGAAAGCGGAATAGGCATCAAAAATACCATCGGAATGGCAAAGGTTGACACCTTGCCGCGCATTGCAGCATCTGTTGAGATTAAAAAAGCGGAGCATTCCGAGGAGCTTCGTGTTCTCTATGTTGCGCTCACAAGGCCCAAGGAAAAGCTTGTTATGCTTGCTTCTTCCGAGGATTGGGGCAGAGAACTTGCCAAATATTCGGCCAATATAAGAGAAGAAAAGCTTATTGACCCGTTTACGGTTATCGGTTTTTCAAGCTATGGCGAATGCATTCTCTCCGCGCTTTTAAGGCACCCCGATGCCCATTCACTCCGAAACGCAGCGGGAATTGATTCTTCGGTTGTGCTGCCGTGCGACGTTTCTTTGAAAACAAAGATAGTTTCAGGAGAGGTTGAAGATTTTTCCGCACAAGCGCAAGGAAAAGCGGCTGAGCCTAATTTTGAAATAACAGAAGAAATAAGGCGCCGCCTGGAATATGTTTATCCGTTTTCGGAGTTGAACGGTATTGTTGCAAAACGCATCGCGTCAAAGCTTGATGCTGAAGAAATAGGCGGAGAATATTTTGCTTCGCGCAAACCTGCTTTTGCAGGCAAGGATAATCTGACGCCTGCGCAGCGAGGAACCGCAACCCACCGCTTTATGCAGTTTGCGGATTATGAAAAAGCAGGCGAAAACGTTGAAAAAGAGCTTTCTCGCCTTGTTGAGCAGGGTATGCTGACTGAAACGGAAAGCAAGGTTGTTGACCGCGCGGCAATAAAAGAATTTTTTGAAAGCCCCCTTGCAAAACGTATTCTTTATGCTGAAAAGGTATACAAAGAATATGCTTTCACCGTCTGCGTTCCTCTCGGAGAAATGGAGCCGGATGTTTCTGCAGAAAACGCCCGCAACGAAGTGATTGTCATTGAGGGCGTTGTTGACTGCGCGTTTGTTGAAAACGGCGAACTTGTTATTGTTGACTTTAAAACGGACAAAGCATCAAACGGAGAGGAACTTGCCGAAAAATACCGCGAACAGCTTGCGATTTATCGGCGGTGCCTTGCCGAGGTGCTGGGTTTGCCTGTAAAACAAACAATAATTTATTCTTTCAGGCTGGGCGAATGCATCGAAATTGCCGGAAATTAAATTTTTTCTAAAAAAGACTTGCATTTTTGTGTTGTGTATGATAAAATTGCTCCGTTATGTTTATGGATATACCGAAAGAGGTGACATTGATGAAGGAAGGAATCCATCCTAAGTACGAAAAGACCGAGATCCGCTGCGCATGCGGTGAGGTTATCGAAACCGGCTCAACAAAGGCAAACCTTCGTGTTGATATCTGCTCAAAATGCCATCCGTTCTTTACAGACAAGCAGAAGCTTGTTGACACCGGCGGACGTGTTGATCGCTTCAACAAGCGTTTCAATCTTAACAACAAATAATAAGCAAAATAAGCGGCGCATTCTGTGCGCCGCTTTGCTTTTATTTATTTGAGGTGAAAAAATGGCAAACAGCTATAAAACCATAAGAGCTGCTTCGCAGGATGAATATATTGTTAAAAAATCCAGATTTATCGGGCATATCATGCCTGTCACAACTCAGGAACAGGCGCTTGAATTTATTGCTAAAGTGAGCAAAAAGCATTGGGATGCAACCCACAATGTTTATGCATACATTATCCGCGAGGGCGGCATAAAACGTTATTCCGATGACGGCGAGCCGCAGGGAACGGCAGGCATTCCTGTTCTCGATGTGCTTGAAAAAACAGGCGTCACCGACTGCGCGGTGGTTGTTACGCGATATTTCGGAGGCATCATGCTTGGTGCAGGCGGGCTTGTGAGAGCCTATTCTCATTCAGCCTCCATTGCTGTTGCTGCGGGCGGAATTGTTACGCGCGCTGTCTGCGCAAGGCTGAAGGTTACATGCGATTATTATTTCTACGGCAAGCTGTCATCCCTTGTGCCGGAAAACGGCGGTGTTATTGAGGACACGGTTTTTGAGGATAACGTGACGCTTATTTTTAGGCTGCCTATTGAGCTTGTTGACGGCTTCAATGCAATGTTGATTGATGTCAGCAACGGAAGATACCGCGCTGAAAAAATCGACGAATTTTTTGCCGATATTGATTGAATTACTGCCCTTACTATTTGAATCCCGTGTAGTAAAATTGCGTTACAAAGAATTAAGGAGGCAATAAAAATGAAACAAATGTTAAAAATTATGTCCCTTGCAATGGCTTTGATGATGTTTTTTCAAATGCCGTTTGCTTCTGCAAGCGCCGCCTTTGATGCTCCCACACTCACCCGTGCGGAGTGGGACAGCCTTTATGATTCCCTGTGTGATGAAAACACCTTGCCCATGCTTTGCGTCGGCGCGGATGAAAACTCCGTGAGCCTTGTATGGCATGCAGATGCAAAAACAGCTAACCCCAAGGTTCGCCTTGCAAAGAGCAAGAGTATGGCGGGTTATGTTGAGTTCACAGGCAAAACCACCGAGGCTGAAACCGATGATCAGCTTGTTTGCCGCGTTACCGTTGACGGACTTGAAGAAAACACAACATATTATTACAAATGGTATGGCGATAACGGATGGAGCAAGGCATATAAATATGAAACAAAGTCATTCAGCGACCATAAAGCTCTTGTTGTCGGCGATATTCAGATAGGCGGTCAGAGCGAGGATGCAACCGTTCAGTCTGATGTAGGCTACAATTGGAACAACGTTCTTGCGGAAGCTTTGCAGAAAAATCCCGATATCAGCTATCTTGTTTCTCCCGGCGATAACACTTCAACTGGCAAAACCGCCGACGAATGGCAGACTTTGCTCATGCCCCAGGGTGTTCGCGGTGTTCCTATGGCTCTTGCAATCGGCAATCACGATAAAAAGGGTATGGCATATAATTATTACACAAATATGCCCAACGAATATTTCGGCAAATACTTTGAGGGACTTGACCGCGATTTCTGGTTCCGCTACGGCGATGTGCTTTATCTTGTGTTTGACGCATGCTCCGCTTCCGCCGCTGACCACATGGCAATGGCAAAGGAAGCTGTTGAAAAGAACCCCGATGCAAAATGGAGAATCGGTGTTATGCATCAGGCGCTTAACGGCCCCGCTTTTTGCGCTTTCAGCGCTGAAACACAAATTCTTCTCAATGCGGTCTTTTCACCTATATTCGACACCTTTGATGTTGACCTTGTTCTGACGGGCCACAGCCACATTCAGGGCCGCTCACACTTCATGTATGAAAGCATGACAATCGGCAAGGCGGAAAGCGGCAAAACATATACAGACCCGAGAGGAACGGTTTATCTCAACACCAATGCATTCTGCGACCACAGCAGCTTTGAGGAATATGAATGGCTTAATCTGCCCTATGTTGCATACAGCTTCGGCAAGAATGATGTTACAACATACACAACCCTTAATTTCAAGGGCGACACAATGGAACTTAAAACAATGAGAGGCGACAACAGCGAGGTTCTGGATTCTCTCACAATCGTCAAAACTGACGATGACCACAATGATGATTCCATTCTTAAGAAATTCCACCGTTTGCTCTACAAAGTAGTTGAGCTTCTCGGCTGGGTTTATCTTGAAGGCGATAAAATTACCGTTGCAATCAGAGGCGGCCATTTTTAATTAAATAAGCAATAAAGAAAGCACACTGCGAAATTTCGCAGTGTGCTTTTTGTTATGTCAATATTAAAGATTTTCCGCAACCTTTTTCATTGCATCCCAGCCTTCGTTGCTGAGGGGAAGGAAGGGCTTTCTGCAGGGACCCATATCTATGCCCATGTGGGTGAGAACTGCCTTTTCGCACTGGAAAACGCCGTATTTAATCATTTCTGAAATAATTACGTTGGCTTCGTTCTGGATTTCCTGAGCCTTTGCGATGCTTCCGTTATGGAATTCATCGTAAATCTTAAGGAATTTGTCTCCCATGAAGTTATATGTGCTGCCGATTGCGCCGTCTGCGCCCATTGAAAGGCCGCCAAGGCACATTTCGTCAAAGCCGTTGAATACTGTAACGCCTTCAATTTTTTCTTTGAACTGCTGAAGAGTGAAAAGGTCGGCTGAGGTGTGCTTGATGCCGATGAAACGCTTGTCTTGGAACATTTCGGCAGCATAGTCTGCAGTGAATGTGAAGCCGTTGCCGCCGGGGAAGTTATAAACAACCATCGGAATATTAACGCTTGAAACTATGTCGGTGTAATACTGCTTAATTGCGGCGGCAGGGAAAGAATAGTAGAAAGGAGCAACTGCGGAGATTGCATCGTATCCGAGGCTTTCTGCGGTTTTTGCCATGTCAATTGCAGCATCTGTTGAAATTGCGCCGCAATGGGCAATCATGGGAACCTTGTCGCCGGCTGCTTCTTTGACTATGCGGAAAACTTCCTTGCGCTCTTCGTTGGTCATAACCATGCTTTCGCCTGTGCTGCCGCCAACGTAAAAGCCGTTGATTCCTTTTTCAAGGTTGAATTCAACAAGCTTTTTGAGCGATGCTTCATTGATTGAATAATCGTCTTTGAACGGTGTTAAAAGTGCAGTAAAAATACCTTTCATTGTTAATCTCTCCTTAGTTATTCATATATGGGGTAGCGTTCGCAAATTGCGTTTACGCCTGCTTTGATTTTTTCTTTGCTGTTTTCAAAATCCGTTGCGCACAGATAAATAAACTCTGCAATCTTATCCATATCTGCTTCGTTGAGACCTCTTGAGGTGACAGCGGCTGTGCCGAGCCTGATGCCGCTTGTGACAAAAGGCTTTTCGGGGTCGTTGGGAATTGCATTCTTGTTTGCAGTGATGTATACTTCATCAAGTCTGTGCTCAAGCTCTTTGCCTGTTATGCCGAGAGAGCGAAGGTCAACAAGCATAAGGTGGTTATCCGTGCCGCCCGAAACAAGGTTAACGCCTCTTGAAGTGAGGCCCTTTGCGAGTGCGGCGGCATTTTTGATGATGTTTTCCTGATAAATCTTAAAAGAAGGGTCGAGAGCTTCGCCAAAGCAAACAGCCTTTGCGGCAATGATGTGCATAAGAGGGCCGCCCTGGTTGCCGGGGAAAATTGCTTTGTTGATAGCAGCTGCAAGCTCCTCTTTGCAGAGAATAAGGCCGCCTCTGGGGCCTCTGAGAGTTTTGTGGGTTGTTGTGGTTACAATGTCTGCATAGGGAACGGGTGAGGGATGAATCCCTGCAGCAACAAGGCCTGCGATATGAGCCATATCAACCATAAAATATGCGCCAACAGATTTCGCGATTGCTCCGATGCGCTCAAAGTCGATTGTTCTGGGGTATGCCGATGCACCTGCAACAATAAGCTTTGGCTTAACCTCGTTTGCGGTTTTTTCAAACTCGTCATAATCGATAAAGCCGTCATCGCTAACGCCGTAAGGCACGAATTTATAAAGCTTGCCGCTTGCATTGACGGGTGAGCCGTGAGTCAGGTGGCCGCCGTGAGCAAGGTTCATGCCCATAACAACATCGCCGGGCTCAAGAACGGCTGAATAGGCCGCCATGTTAGCCTGAGCACCGGAGTGAGGCTGAACATTTGCAGCTTCTGCGCCAAAAAGCTTCTTGGCACGCTCAATGGCAATTGTTTCAACAACGTCAACGCATTCGCAGCCGCCGTAATATCTTTTGCCGGGGTAGCCCTCAGCGTATTTGTTTGTTAAAACGCTTCCCATAGCAGCCATAACAGCGGGGGAAACGATATTTTCGGAAGCGATGAGCTCGAGGTTTCTTTTTTGCCTTTTAAGCTCGGCTTCCATTGCAAGGCCTATCTCGCGGTCATAATTAATAAGTGGGGTAATTGTGTCGATATAATCGGAAAACATATAATAATACCTCATTTAATTTGATACTGTCATAATACCACAATTTTTAGCTTTATGTCAAATTGCATTGTTAACAAAAAAGACTTGTAATATTTTAATAAATAGGTTATACTGTATGATATCAATGCAAAAAGGAGACGGACAAATGGATCCTATCAAGGTGGATTTTTCAAAGAAAGACGGAGGAAAAAAAAGGGATATAGTCATTCCTCCCGAAAAGGCTGTGCTTAAAATAATTTTAAGCATTTTATGCACGGTTGTTTTTGCTGCAGTAGCATTTTATGTAATGCTTCCTGCAATAAACTTCAAATCGTATGATTTTTATTTGTACTTGGGGCTTGTAGCCGCTTCTTATGTTGTTTTTAACGGATTGTTTGCCAATGTTATGGGCAAACCGGAATATATTCCGTTTGTTAAAAAGCAGGCAATAGTTCCGGGAATTGTTATTGCCGCATTGGTTGTTGCGGTTGGCATCGGATATGCAATTTCAAGTGAATTCTTCCGTGCAGAAAGCTACAGCAATATCATTGACGTAAGAACAGACAGCAATTTCTCCGAAGAAATTGAAGAGCAGGATGCATCAAGCTTCAGCGCAATCCCCAAGCTTGACGAGGATGCGGCTGCTCAGCTTGCAACAAGAGCTCTCGGCGTTCTTGAAGAAAAAGGTCTTGTTTCTCAGTTCACCGTTTATCCCGAGTATACTCAGATAAACTATAAGGACACTCCCGTAAGAGTTGCTCCCCTTCAGTATGATAACATCATCAAGTGGCTTACCAACACTAGAAACGGCTTCCCCGGCTATGTTATCATTGATATGGCTAACGAATCAACGGAATTTGTTGAAACCGAAAGCAGCATCAGATATTCTCCTGCAGAGCATTTCAACAAGCTTCTCAAGCGCCATCTCCGCTTTGAATATCCCACATATATGTTTGCGGATGCCACATTTGAAATTGATGATGAGGGCAATCCCTATTGGATTTGCGCGCGCCTTGACAAAACAATCGGTCTTTTCGGCGGCACGGATGTTATCGGTGCGGTGGTTGTTAAGGCGGACAGTGCAACAGGCGAAAGCACCTACTACTCTGTTGATGAAATCAAGAACAGCCCCGAGCTTCAGTGGCTTGACAGAATCTATGATTCCGACCTTCTTGTTCAGCAGTATAACTTCTACGGCAAGTATCAGAACGGCTTCTGGAACTCAATTCTCGGCCAGAAGGGTGTTATAACCACAACAGCTAACTATAACTACATCGCTAAGGATGATGACGTTTGGATGTACACAGGTGTTACTTCCGTAACATCCGACCAGTCAATCACAGGCTTCATTCTTATTAATCAGAGAACAAAAGAAGCTGTTTATTACAGCGTTACGGGCGGCACCGAATATTCGGCTCAGCAGGCTGCAGAGGGCCGTGTTAAGGACCTTGGCTACAGCGCAACATTCCCGCTGCTTCTCAATATTGGCGGCGAGCCCACATATTTCATGTCGCTTAAAGACCCCAAAAATGATATCGTTCAGCAGTATGCGCTTATCAATGTTGCTCAGTATAACAACAACAAAATGGGTGCAACGGGCGCAGACCTTTCAAAGTGCCTTGCAAGCTATATTACCGCACTTGAAGAAAGCGGCATTAAGGTTGATATTGACCCGAATGAGGTTGTTGACCCCTCGGTTTCTGCTCCCAACGATGAGCCTGCAAAAGAAATTCTGACAGCCTCCGGTGTGATTTCCGATATCAGAACGGCTGTTATGGGTGGAGAAAGCTACTATTATATCAAGCTTGATTCCAATGCTTCATATTTCTCTATTGCTGCTTCTAAGGACGAAACCGTTGTTATCCTTAATAAGGGTGACGCAGTAACCGTCAGCTATGAAGGAGAAGGCGCAATAATTGATGCGGATTCAATAAAGCTTAACTAAAAGCAAAGAGCCGTCGCTTATGCGGCGGCTTTTTCAAAAGAAAAATTCAACAGAGAATATAAACAAGATATTTGCTTTATAA